>NZ_JBTVVN010000001.1:0-317411 GCF_054819755.1 Clostridium sp. DL1XJH146 | reverse complement strand
ACAATAGATACAGCTCTATTTACATTAATTGAGGATGATGGAACAGAATATTCAGCAGATACTTATGCTGGTGATTGCATTGAGGATAATGGAGATTTTTTCTTAAATCAATTAAACCCTAAGATTGAACAAACAGGTTATATAGTGTTTGATGTAGCGGATGTTTCAAAGTCTTATCAATTACAAGTTGCAGCTAGTATATTTTCAAGTAATACGGAGTTGATATCTTTAGGAGAGAATGTAGCGGCTAATGATCAATAATTATACAGAATAATAGTAAATGTTGTTTGTAGATTAAGGTATAAAGTTAAACTGAGAATTGTTGCTGTAGTTCTCAGTTTAATTTTATTGACCATTGTTTTTGAATTATTAGAAAAATAATAGAAAAATAATATCTTATTATAAAATCTTTAAAAATATAAAATTATATGAATTTAATAAAACATTAAATTTTACAGAAAAGGCATTGTTAAAAGACTTATAAGCTATTAAATAATTTTTAACAATATGACAAGATAATACAAAATATTTGCAGCATTTGTTATATACTAGGGGTATATTATTGTTAATTATTAACTATAGAATAGCTGGTGTAAATATGAATGATAGAGTAGAAGGTTATGGAATGAAGAAATCACAAGCCTTATTAAAAATGTATAAAACATTAATATCAGGTGGGACAATTGATAAAAATAAATTTGCAAAAGAGATAAAGGTGTCTACTAAGACCATTGAAAGGTATGTAGAAGATATAAACCTTAGTTTCTATGAAGATAATGAAGCAAATTTTAATGATGTTAGGGTTGAGTATGACAAGCAGTTAAAAAAATATATATTGAAGTCTGGAGAGAATCTTTTCTTAACTAAAGAAGAGATTTTAACTCTTTCAAAAATCTGCTTGGAAAGTAGAGGATTAAGCAAAAATCAGATGGATATACTCTTAAACAAATTAGTATCAAACTGTTGTTATTCTGATAGAGCTTACATTAGCGAAATAATTTTTAGTGAAAGAAGCATTTATAAAGAACCAAGACATAAGGACAATAATTTAATAAATAAAATTTGGGATTTAACCAAAGCAATAAGAGAAAATCGAAAAATTCTAATAAATTATACAAGACTAGGTGGAAATGGTGAAGTTTTAGAGAAAACCGTATGTAGAAAAATACGGCCCTATGGATTATTGTTCTCAGAGTATTATTTCTATTTAATCGCCACCATTGAATGGGAAACAGGCAAAACATCAACTAAATATATACCTTATAGATTAGATAGGATAAAGTCCTATCAATTGTTAGACGAGCTATATAAAATGGATCTAACTAACAAAGTAGAAGAGGGAGAAATTCGAAAAATTACTCACTTTATGTATATGGGAGACTTAGAGCATATAGAATTTATATTTACAGGGAAATCTATAGAAGCTGTTGAGGACAAACTCCCCGATGCGGAAATCAATCAAATAGCTACAGGTGAATATCTTGTTAGAGTCAAAGGCTATGCCCATGGACTTAAGATGTGGCTCCTTAGTCAAGGTGCTGCTGTTAAAGTTCTTAAGCCGGAGAGGTTTAGGGATGAGATGAGAGATGAGGTTGAGAAGATGTGGAGGGGGTATTCTGGTAGTGTTTTAGGTAAAGACACTTAGTGAGGCTAATAAGAGTTTATTATATTAAAATATTTTAGTAGAAAGGTAGAGAGTATATGAATCAAAATACAATCCGGATTTGGTATAATCCTTATAAAAAAAATATAAGATTCCAACGTGTAGGAGAAAATGGAAGTTGGAGATCTTTATCAAGTAGTTCAAATTTATTAGAGTTTCAAAATGGTAAGTATTCGATACAAAATTGTGGTGAAGAAATAATTAAACTTATAGATAAAGAACAAAATGTTGGTAATAATGGAATTGTAATTGAATTTTTAGGTACAGAATCAGATTTTAAAGATTTTTATGATATTAATGAGTCATTAAATAATAAGTCAATTAAATTAGAATATAATAAATCTAATACTTTACCAGAATCTCAAGCAGCAATGAAAGTGATAGAATCTGCTTATGAAGCATTAGAAGCAGAATTTACAGAGTATATGGGAGAATCAAATGATTTAAGTTATAGTCAGCGTAGCATAGGAGAATATATTTCTAAATTCAATGATATTAAAAAACCTGATATTAATATTTGTATAATAGGAAACTATAGTGTTGGTAAGTCAACATTTATTAATGCATTAATTGGAGAAGAATTACTACCTAGTGCAACTGACCCAACTACCGCTAGAGTTATGAAAATACGTAATGATAATAACTATTCTATTGAGTTCAGTTATAAAGATAAAACAATTTCAATGAATTGGAGTAACAATAAATACTATTATTCTGGAAGTATCCATGACAACTATGAAATTGCAAATAAAATAGATGAATATATATATACTGAAAAAACAATAATTGAACAAATGCATCAGGTTTTACAGATGCTAAATCAAAAATATGAAGATGATGGAAAGATATTAGATGAAATTCTTAAGAATGTAGGGACTGAAATTAAACTTAAAATTCCTTTCGTGCAATCAAAGCTTAAAAACAACAAGTTTTCATTTGTTATATTCGATACTCCAGGAAGTAATGCTGGAACATATGCTGATACACATAAAAAAGTCTTAGAAAAGACGTTATCTGACCAGACCAATGCATTTCCTATTGTATTATTTGATAGAAAAAATTTAGATTCAACAGATAATGAAAATTTAACTAAACAAATGCAAGATTTTGATAACAAGTTAGACAACGTAAATAAATTAGTTGTTATAAATATGGCTGATACGATGACGGTGGATGAGTTGACTAAAGGTATTGATGAATCAATATCAAAGAAATGGAAACTAAATAAGATTTTGTATACATCATCAATCATTGCGTTAGGAGCAAAAAAGGAAACTCCAATATGGATAGATAAAGGTGCAGATGAGAAATTTGAGACCAGGAAATCACATTTTTTAAAAGGCTCTAAATATTTCAAACAATTATATAAATATAATTGTTTGCCAGAAAAAGAGTATAATGAAATAAAGCTAAATTGCGAACAAATTAGTTCAGATGAACAGAGACAGCTATTAAATAATAGCGGTATAGTTGCTGCAGAATATTTGATTAATCAGTTTGCTTGTAAATATGCTAATTATTTAAAAGCTGAAGAATCTTGTGACTATTTGATGAATATATTGAAAAAAGTTGAAACAGAAAAAAACAAGTTAACGGAAGATTTAAAAGAAGAGCAATCAGACTATCAGAATAAGCGTATAGGCAAGAAGAAAGAGTTAATAAAGAAAATTAAAGAAATAGAAATTTCAGATAAAGAAATTCAGAAGATAGAAAAAGAACTTGAAGTTAAATATTCTGATTATCTTGAAGAGTTTTGTGAAACATTATATGAAAAAACAGCTGAAAAATGGAATGAAACAAAGATAAAAAACTTAAAAGGTGAACAAGCCACTAAACAGTGTCATGGAGATATGATTAGTTATTGTAATGAATGTTATGAAGATATATTTCCGATGATTGAAAATGAGATGATCGACGAGTTAAATAAATTGGCTTCTTTGTATCAACAAAGAATAATTAAAGTCATTAATGCTGATGAAGAAATTAGCGATTCAGTTAAAGAAAGATTGAACAACACGAAAGTAAAAGAACCAAAGTTTAAGGCTAAATACAAGTCATTTAAAATTGATATGAAAGCATTTTCTAAAGTGTTTTTGTTTTGGGGAGTAAAAATAGATCCTAAAAAATATTCAAAAGCATTGAGATTTAAGTTAACGGGTGATTTTAATATAGATTGTATAAGAAATCCATTAGAGATTATGAAGAATGATTTTGGTAAGTGGAAGAAAGAAAATTGTAATAATTATTTATCGAATATTGATGAGGCGAGTTTAACTTTAAAAAAATATGATGAAAAGATTGATGAATTAGAGAAAACAATTTCGAAATATTCTGAAAGTCTTAAAAAAATGTCTGACAAAAATAGTAAACTCAATAAATTACTAATCTTTAGGGAGGATAAGTATAATGAAAAATAGCAATGGAAGAGAGGCAAGCTATGCTATAGCGGAATTAGTATCTAATATTGTAGAAGGTAAGATTACAAAAAAACTCACTGAAAAAGAATTGATAAAAATCCAAAAAAAATATGAAGAACCATTTATGATTTATGAACCTGATAGAAAAGAAAAACCTTGGGATATTAACTATTTAAATGAGTTGAAAAAAGCAGTTCCTTTTGGAGCAACATCATCTGAATATATATTATATATGGCTGAGGTAGCGGATGAGATTTATAAAAATAAAAGATTAATAAAGAATATTCTTTATATAGTAGGGGTTATTTCAGGAATTGCAATTATACTAAGTTTGATTAAATATATTGATTAGGTGGGTTTATTGATGAATGAAGAAAAAGGTAGTATCAGTAAATTTAAAAACAAAGAAGATGAAAAATATAAAGTTTTTGGAGAATATAAGAACACAGCCATAGAAGATAAACTAGAATTAATACAAAATAATATTGATAAGATTTCAACGGAAGTATTTAGAAATTACTTATCAAAAATTGATACACTTTATGAACCAAAAAAATTAAACAATAATTTTAATGCAGATAATCGTATAAGATTTGTAAATATTACAAGATATGTAATTGATGAAAAGGAAAACAATATCGATAAATTAAAAAATGTTTACAATGTATTATCAGAATCAGAGTGCAATATTGCATTAATATTTGATAGAAATCAAATAGAGTGTAATATATACTTAGCTATTTGCAATAAAGGCAGTGATGATGATATTCCTATTGCTGATGGGTTTCTTCATAATATTGAAGCTGCTATGCTTGGAAATTTTCCTGGTACAACATATAATCCTTGTGGCGGTATTGGAAAACAAAAAAGATATGCATCAGTTAAGATGGCTGCAGAATTCAGAAAAAAAATTTTATCTAAGAGAAAAAGTACTATTTCTATGACAACTAATATTGCTTCTGAAAAATCAGAAGACTTTGTTAGTCAGAGCATTGAAAAGTTAATAGACGGGTATATTCCTGAAAACGAAGATGAGGAATATATTATGATTTTATTAGCAGAACCAAAGAAACAAAATTATATTGAGGAATTGAAAAAAATGTATTGCAACTATTTTACTATATTAAGTCCTTTTTCTTCTTGGGAAGAAGTACATTCATATAGTGATACAATTAATCTTATGGAAAATGTCACAAAAGGTAAAAATATTAATGTAGGTATACCTTGTATGCTTGGAGCTGGAGTAAATTATACAAAATCTTTAGGTGAAAATAGGGGGAATTCTAAAACAAGAGGATTAACTCTTAGTTACACTTTATATGAAGTTAAAAAGACACTAGAAAGAATAGAAAGTCAAATAAAGAGATTAGAAGAATGTGAAGCTTTGGGAATGTGGGATTTTGCTACATATGTACTATCAAATGATTATACAACATCAGTTAATGTTGCAAAAACGTATAAGTCACTTACACAGGGGAATAATTCACACATTGAAAAAGCAGCAATCAATACTTGGAATGGACATATAAAAGAACAGAAAGATTGTGTAGATAGAATGAAAGAGAGTTTAGCCATGTTTTTTCATCCTGAATTCCAAATAAAAGAAAATGATAAATTGATTAAATTACCAGATAATGTTAATGGATGTACATGTATTTCAGGAGTAGAATTGGCAAGAGCTATGTCTTTGCCTAAACGTTCAGTACAGGGGTTTCCGGTTGTGAAATGTGCAGAGTTTGGACGTGATGTGTTATCTTTTGATACTGAATGTATAATAGGAGATATTGAGATTGGTTGTATAAATCATATGCATCGGAAAGAAAGAAAAAAAACAGTGAAGCTTAATAAAGAAAGTTTAGCAGCACACACTTTTATTACAGGTTCAACAGGTTCAGGTAAGTCAAATACCATATATAAAATTCTTTCTGAACTTGATAAGGAGAATGTGAAATTTCTTGTGATAGAACCAGCGAAGGGAGAATATAAAAATATTTTTGGAGGTAGAAATGATGTATCTGTTTACGGAACAAATCCTAATAAAACATCATTACTTAGATTAAATCCTTTTTCTTTTCCAGAAGACATTCATATATTGGAACATATTGACCGATTAATTGAAATATTTAATGCTTGTTGGCCAATGTATGCAGCAATGCCTGCAATACTTAAGGATGCTGTAGAAAAAGTTTATAAAAATAAAGGTTGGAGTTTGACGAAGTCTATTTGTATTCCTCGTAAATTTCCAACATTTTATGATTTAATAGAAGAGCTACCAAAGGTTATTTATGAGTCTGAATATTCAACTGATACCAAAGGCGATTATATAGGAGCGTTAAGTACTAGGATAAAATCATTAACAAATGGAATTAATGGACAAATTTTTTGTTCTTCTCTAGAAATTTCTAATGAACTTTTATTCGATTCAAATGTAATAGTTGATATAAGTAGAGTAGGTTCAATGGAAACTAAATCTTTACTTATGGGTATTATGATTATGAAACTTCAAGAATATAGAATGTCTTATAGTAATATGAATGATGAGTTAAAACATATTACAGTATTGGAAGAAGCACACAATATTCTTCGTAGAACAATGTCTGAACAGAGTCAAGAAAGTTCAAATTTGCAAGGTAAATCTGTTGAAATGATTGCAAATGCAATTGCTGAGATGCGTACATATGGAGAAGGATTTATTATTGCAGATCAATCACCAGGGTTAATGGATATGTCGGTTATTCGTAATACAAATACAAAGATAATTATGCGTTTACCAGATGAAGAAGATAGAAAACTTGTCGGTAAGGCAGCTGCTCTGAATGATAATCAAATAATTGAACTATCTAAACTTAGGTGTGGAGTTGCAGCAATATATCAAAATGATTGGCTTGAGCCAGTATTATGTGCTGTCGACTTATTTGAGAATGATAAAGAGCAAGCGTACATATTTAGAAAAAATAATGATGTACAAACTGCAATTACACAAAAATATTTTAAAAAATTGTTGAATACATCTGATAATTATGAATTTATCGATGAAGAAGTTGAAAAAATAAAGAGTTGGATTGATTCTTTGAATGTGGGTAATTATACTAAACAAATCATGTATAAGAGTTTGGATAGTTCAGTTCTAGACCAGAAAGAAAAAGAAACAATTTTATATAACATTTTCGATGGGAAAAAATTAGCTATACAACTTGCAAATGCTAGTGGAGATGATTTTTTAGCATTAGAAAATTTGGATAATCAAATTAGAAATATGTATGATATTGATGATTTGCTAATGGCACAAAATATTCGTAAATTAATATTAAATATAGTTGTTGAAATGGTAAAAGGTAATGAATTTCAAAAAAAGATAGAGTTTTTTTCTTTATATAGTGGAGGAATTATATGATAGGATTGACTTTGAAATCTGAAATTAAATCACCAGAAAATAAATTTGATTCAATAGAAAATAAACTAATGACCGAAATTTTAGAATTACCAGAGCAAATTGGTGAAAATTTTGAATTAAATAATTTACCAGATGAAATTAGTGAGAATCAGGAATTTAAAGAAATGGCTAATAATGAAAGAGTGATTAGTAGTGAGATAAATTTAGAAGAAAAAATAAGTATGCAAAATGATGAAATTTTAAGAGTTGAAAGCGATAAAAAGAATTTAGAAACCACAATTGAAAAGGGCAATTATGGAGAAATGAAAACAGATCAAGATTTATTAGAAAAGGGATATGACAGAATAAGTAATGATAGGGTAACAAGTTTAATTGACATGGGGCATCAAGGCATAGATGGGGTATATCAAAACTTCGAAGGAAGACCACAGTATTTAGTCGTAGATGCTAAGTATGGTTCAGCTCAGTTATCAGATACTCATGATGGAAAACAAATGAGTGATAACTGGATTGATAAGAGATTAGATGATTGTGTTGGAAAGGAAAGAGCAGATGATATACGTATGGAACAAATGTTAAATCCACATAATGTGGGAAGTTATATTTCACATATCGATGAAAAAGGGATAGTTACATACGATAAACTTGATAAAAGTGCAAATGTTGTAGAAAGGGGTGTGAAAATAAATGTGTAGAGATAAATTAAGAGACCAAATTTACTTCGATAAATTTCTAGCGTATGAAAATGCAAGGATAATCAAATTTTCTACTACATTAGAGAAACTTGTTACAAATAAAGGTGAAAATGATATAGGTGTTATAAATGGTTATAAAATGATGGCAAATTTCTGTAAAAATAAGATGGTAGCATTATATTCTGCAGGAAATAGTATTGATGAAGTTAAAAATGCTTATGGAGATGTGCTTAAGTATTCAGAAAAAAATAAAGAGATATCATATAATGAGATAATTGACATAGTCGCAATAGCTATACTTTTAAATGTAAAAAATGAAATAAGAAATAATGTTATAAAAATTATTAAAAAGTGTAATAATCAAGATGCGTTATTGTTAGCGTTAACTGAATATTTGATATATGGTAAAATTGAAAAATATCAAGATGAATTGTTATATCCTAGTCAATATAAGCAACTATTAAGTATTTTAAAAGAAGAAGATAGAGAAATAGAAAAAACTCTTTTATTAAATTATATCAATAATATATGGTATGAAAGTAATAAAGATGCAGCTTGGTATGATTCTCATAAGAGCAATAACGAGACTTATTGCGGGTATTGGTGTTTTATAGGGGCAGCTATAGTTAAAATTTTAAATTTAGATAATAAAAACTTTAAGAGTTTGAACTATTATCCATATGATATGGTTTGCTAAAAAGTCAGTAGGAGGTTCAACAGGTGAGTTAACAAGCTATCACACTAGGAGCACTGGTGCTTCTAAATAACAATATATAAAGTATATAATTTGTTAATCATCACCGGTGCTTTTGTGAGGAGACGTAATCTACGAACTTGTTTTCAGATAATCATTGGTATTACGTGCATATAAATAATAAATATTTCAACTGATTTATTCTTTGTATTAAGTAGCTTAATAATAGGGGCAGTCGTAGGAATTGTAAATAGACTTCAGAATAGATATAAAAACTCGTAATAAAGCACAACTAAAGAGTTTAGATAATTATTTATGCGTGCATATTTTCTTAGTGATAAACTATTGCAATTAGTACTGAGGGGTAGCAGGCATTTTGAAAGAAGAAACTAAATGAGGAAAAAACAAAAAAAGTATGTGATGACTGTGAATTACATTTATTTTGTATAGCAGAAGCGAGCACTAATGATTCTAGTGTAATAGCAACAAGACCATTAACTTGGAATGATTATTTAGATTAAGGGGAAAAAGAAGTTCTAAATAGATTGCCCGAAATAGAACAAGAAGAATTTCATAAAGAAATTAAAAGGGTTGTTATGAAATTTAAAAAGGAGAGTAGAAAATGGGTGCTATTACACTTAAATCTGGAAATAATAACGAATATAGAAAAGCAAGTATAAGTAGAGAGAAATTAATGTAAATATTAAACTTTGGATTTAAGCGGAATACAGATGATAATTTTAAGCTAAACTATAGGATATGTTGCATCTAATTAACCGTTGGGTACTTAATTTCTAGTAATAAAGGTTGAGTGGGCAGTGTTAAATCATTTTATAGGCAAGCCGCTTATGTTTTATTTATAAAATTTCGATTGAGGACCCACAGAGAAGTTCTTCATAGGCAAAAAAGGTGGACCAGCTTTGAAGCTGAAAGATATAGACAAGACTTTTTAATGCTTGTCTATGACTTTTAAGTTGAAAAGCTAGTCCACCTTTAGATGCAGATACTAAGTATAATGAAAAAATAAAGTTCTAAGCAGAATACTTAGACTTGGGAAATTATTCGGTGTGTATTAGTAGTGGTGATAATATACGTCAAGGCACTAAATGAAGTTATAGTGCACTCCACCGGGTACCCTAAATACAATGCGGAGGATTGTGCAGTTCTTAAGATATAGAAGGCTTGAGGAATCGAGAGACTTCAGATTTATCATAGTGAAACTTAATTTATACTTGTATCAAAATCCTATGATTCTAGGAGTTTTGGACACGTATAAATTTTTAGTTGAACTGAAAAATCGGTAGAGCTTTAGAAATGCTAAATAAAACGCTGCAGTATTTCGGGTGGTGGGGTTTAGTGCAAGTATAATTAGTTGTACCAATAATAGGTATAACTATAGTAATAGATACAGTATAAGTACAGTGGCAGTATTATATATACTAATGAAGTTATGTAATTATAATAGTTTTATTATTTTAATAATTGGATCATAAGCTGAAATGATAATTCTACCAGGGATAATAGTGGTAGGTATATTGATGGTTTGTATATGGGGGACTTCTGGTGGACAAGCTTGACATACTTTCTTAGAGTGATAGTATGTTTTGCTTGTCCACCAGCTATTTTGGCAGTAAATCCGCTAAAGTGAAAATACTTTCCGGTGCAAGCGTTGCAAGCTATTTGCTTTTAGAGCTTGTAACGCTTGTACTGGAAGCTTTTAATTAAAGAATTTTTCCTGAATTGATTTAGACCCTAGAGGAATGCTTATGAGAAAATGAATTCAGGAAAAATTCATCCTTTTTCTTCTTTTAGCGAGTAATAAGCGGTAGCTTTTTACGAGTATTCTTTTAAATATTTTCATTTAGTTTCAGCTATTATTACAAAATTGTATATATTTATATAAAAATACTTAAAATGCTTTATAAATTATTGGAAATATTATAAAATGTAGACAAGGTGTTTTTGGAAGTGAGTTAAATAATAAAATTATTTAATAATAGAAGTAAAAAGATACTATTTATTTTACTAAAGAGAGGAAATTTACAATTGAAAAATATATGTAAATACTGTACTTTGAAATACTTGATAGAAAAAAATCAAGATAAGCTAAATACCCTTATAGAAAAAAGAAATTTTAATTTGCAAGATAAAGAAATAATTAAATTAAGTAAATACTTAGATAAGCTAATAGTTAAATTTGATTTACTTAATAGAAATATTAAATTAATTGAAGAAGTGGAAGTTTCATAAAGTACGGTTTTATTAGGTACTTATTGTTTATTAGAGGAAGTTAGAAAAAGGAATAGAACAATTATTTTCTACTTAGTATAAATAAAAGCTGTGAGAATATTAACGTAATGTTCATTGGTGATAGATTAGTATAAGTTCATAATATGATTGACGAGAATGTGTAATTGGAGATTGTCGCATATGTGATAATTGTGAAACTAATTTTTATTATAAAATCAGGAGGCGAAGATATGGATATAAGAGAGATTTATTGGGGCGATGATTCAGCTGAATCTGACGATAATTTAATGAGTTATTTCATTGATTTTCCTACATTAAAACAATTAATTAAAAAAAGGAAGAGAATCATTGTAGGACGTAAAGGTTCAGGGAAAAGTGCTATAAGAAAAAAGTTAATAACAGAATTTAGTGATTCGTTTAATATAGAGATTATGCCAAATGAGAATATTATTAAGACTATATGTAATGATGATAGGTTTAAAACATACGATAGTTCAGAGGTACTTTTCCAATACATTTGGTTAGCATATATCTATGATAAAATTTTTGAAGAATTAGCTGATAGCTATAAAGGGAAGGCTATATCAGGTAGTAAAGAATATTTAGTGAATTATATAAAATCACATAATAGATATAATGATGACCTTATTGGCATAATTAGTAGTTTTTTTGAAAATATTAAATTGCAAGGAGGTAATTTGGGGGACTTTGGAATAAATATTAAAAAACAGATTCTTGATTGTACTAATTCTGAAGAGATGGAATATCATTTGAACAATGTTCTTAAAAAAGAGAGAGAAGTAATAGTTTTTATTGATGACTTAGATTTAGGATGGGACAATAGTGAAGTATCAAATGATCTTCTACTTGGTTTATTAAATGCAATGAATCACTTAAAAAAATTACCAATTAAAATTCATACATTTCTTTTTATTAGAACAGATATGTATAAAATTTTAATGTCTAAAACTCAGCATAGTGATAAATTTAGAGATGTAGCCTATATAAAATGGGATAATAATAGATTAGAAGAATTAATAAAACAAAGAATTATATTTAATTTTCTGGATAACAAAGAAGAAGTACCTAAAAAACCTATTTTTGAGGTTTTTCCTGACAAGATTGGTAAATCGTTAACGGTAAATTGGATGATTGAAAGAACTCTAAGTAGACCAAGGGAATTAATTCAATTATGTAGAATTTATACTGAAAATTTAAGTGGCAATAATCCAGAGTCGGATACTATGAAATCAAATGAAAAAACATATTCAGATTGGAAATTAGAAGATGTATGTAATGAGTATAAAAATAAATATGTTGGACTTTTAGAATTTTTCGAAATGTGGAAAAAATATAATTTTAGAATTAAATATCATTTAAAGTTAAATGAAATTGAAGAATGTATCCAAAAGGTATTCAATGAGCTTTTACTTGTAAATACATGGTATAGTGTAGCAAAGACAAAAAAGGATTACATTTCAATTATGAATATATTATATGAAATTGGATTTTTAGGAGATTTTATACTTGGGGGTGATGGTGGAAGCAAGACAATTTACATTACAACAGACGAGACACATGAACCTACATTTAATGAAGTGCAAATTCATCCATGTTTTAGAAAAGCTGTGGGGACTGTAACTAGGATTAGATAGTTAAATTAGTATGAACTTTCAGTTCTCAATAGATATGTTGAATATTCTAATTATACATATAATGAAATGATGATGATACTTGATATAACTGTGATAAAATCGTCGTGGTTTAAGTGGTATTGATGCTGCTTGTCCACCAGCCATTTTTGGCAGTAAATCCGCTAAAGTGATGATTCCTTCCGGTGCAAGCATTGCAAGCTATTTGATTTTAGAGCTTGTAATGCTTGTACTGGAAGCTTTTAATCAAAGAATTTTTCTTGAATTGATTTAGACCCTAGAGGAATGCTTATGAGAAAATGAATTCGAGAAAAATTCATCAGTCTTTGGGTTTTAGCGAGTAATAAGCGGCAGCTTTTTAGGAGCTTTTCTTTTGGATTTATTTAGGTAGTTCTGGTTTGATTCACATAATTGGAGATAATATTACAAATTTACTTAAAATGCTTTATATAATATTGGAAATATTATAAAATGTAAACGAGGTGTTTTTATAGGAGTAAGTTAAATAGCAATAAAATTATAGTTATAGAATGGAAGAATTTAATTTTATAGTATTAGATGTACTAAATGTAAAGAGCTAAAGTATACTAATATTTTTACATAAGAGAGGAAATTCACAATTAAATAATATACAAATGGAGGGTTAAATAAAATGGAAAGAATACTTACTAATTATCAGGTTGAATGGTTGTCAAATCTTAATTTGTTGAGGGAGTATGAAGATAACTATTATAGAAAAGATAAAGTTACTGAAAAAACATGTAATTTTATTGAAAATAATTATCCAGGAGAAGAAGAAAAAATCATGCAAGAATTTGAAGTTTTAAAGCAAAAAGGATTTATAAACTTTGAGACCTCAGTAAATATATTTGGTAGTACTGTAATTGATAATATTGAGATAAATAAGTTGGGATTAGATTATCTGGTAATATTGGAAAAGGATTTTAAAGAAAAGGCTACATATGATGAAAATATATCAAAAATTTATGAAATACTATGCACTATAACCAAAAACTGTGAAAAATTAAATAAAAATTGTGAGAAATTAAATGAAAAAAGCTTATTGGATAAAATTGAACAATTTGCTCAGATAACTTCAGGATCATATAGTTCAGTTTTAGCTTTAGGGTCAATTGCTCAGGGAGTAATTCCGATGGCATGTAAAATATTGAAAATTTATTAAAACAAGATTATTGGGATTATAGTATAAACCGATGTTTTTAATGAATAAGTGAAGGGCTGTTATTAAATATATCATAGAAGGATTTTTAATCTAATATTTTAATATATTTATCGAATTCGGATAGGCTAATAATACGAAATAGAGACTGCAAATATAGAAAAAATAATTTCTTAAGGAGTTTTATAATGAGCGAACGGGATAAAAAAATAAAGATAATTGAAAATTTTAACGTACTTGAAAGGAAAATTGATAAATACGATAGGTATAATTATTATATATCTATGAAAGGGAGAAAAAGACCTGCACTTATAGTTATGGAACTTAATCATACAGGAAATGGATATATAAATGGAATATATGTTAATACTAATTCTTATCAAATAACAAAAGCAGGTGACAGAAAAATAAAAAATTTTACAGAACTAGAAATAACAAAATTAATTGAAGAGGCTATATAGAAGGTAAAACATGAATTTAATATTTAATTAATTATATATACTCATTATTTATGAAAAGAAATTATAAGTATTTGTTAATAGAAGCACAGTGGTTAAAATAATATTATGTATCTCAATAGTAAATATAATAAAACTAATAATAGCTTTACATATACTGGTGGTGAAGAAGGGTTAAATTAAGAAGAAATAGATTCAAGTGGACTGGACTCAAAAAATGATGTATTTAAATCAGGGCACTGATGTAAGGCAATATTAAATTGATTATAAATTCTTTCTTGTTAATTATAAATCATGAAATGAATTCATTATATGAAAAATATATAGGCTAATTGCAATGTAAGAGTTAGATAACATTGCATCTAAGTAATTGACTGATACATAGTCTCCAGTAATGAAGGGTGGGTGGGCTGTGTTGAATCATTTTATAGGCAAGCCGCCTGTGGATTGTTAATAAAATTCTGATTTAGGACCTGCAGAGACTTCCTTCGTAGGCAAAAAGGTGGACCAGCTTTAAAGCTGAAAGATATGGACAAGATTTTTTAAAGCTTGTCAATGACTTTCTAGTTGAAAAGCTAGTCCGCCATTAGCTGTAGTTATTAAGTATAATGAAAATATAAAGTTCTAGGTAGAAAATGTAGATTTGAGAAATTATTCGGTGTGTATTGGTAACACTGATAATACTAGTGAAGGTAGTAAATAAAGTCATAGTGCACTCCACCGGGTACCCTAAATACAATGCGGAGGATTGTGAAGTTCTTAAGTTAGATAAAGCTTGAGGAAACGAGAGATTTAAGATTTATCATAGTGAAACTTAATTCATATTTGTAGCAAAAATCCATGGTTCTAAGATTTTTGGACTAGTATGAATTTTTAGTTGAGCATATAAATTGATCTAGCTTTAGAAATGCTCAATAAAACGCTACAGTATTTTGGGTGGTGGGGTTTAGTGCCAGGAGAATTAGTGATAGTAGTGATAGCTATAGCTGTAATAATAGTAGCAATAGGTATACTGGAAGTAATATATAAAGTAAGGTAGTTTTCTAATTAAATTTGTTTTATTTGTAGGGTTATATTCTATAGTGATAAATCTACCTTGTATAACAGTGGTATTTAAATAAATAGATGTAGTTATGGTGCTTATGGTGGGCAAGCTTGGCATACTTTCTTATAGTGATTGTATGTTTTGCTTGTCCACAAGTCATTTTCGGCAGTAAATCCGCTAAAGTGATAATTCATTCCGGTGCAAGCGTTGTAAGCTCTCTTATTATAGAGCTTGTAATGCTTGTACTGGAAGCTTTGAATTAAAGAATTTTTCCTGAATTGATTTAAGATAAACTTTACGGAAACTTAATATATACATGTACAAAACTCTGTGGTTCTATGAGTTATGGATTTGTATATATTTATGTTGATGTAGTTTAGCTAAGACAAGAGAGGAATGCAACAGAGTAAATGAATTCGGGAAAAATGCATCCTTTTTATTCTTTTAGCGAGTAATAAGCGGCAGCTTTTTAGGAGCTTTTCTTTCAAATTTTTTCATTCTATTTTATCTATTATTATAAATCTGTATATATTCATATAAAAACTTAAAAGACTTAACAAATAATTGAAAATAAGATAAAATGTAGACAAGGTATTTTGAGGAATTGTGTAAGTAGTATATTATTTTACTAAAGAGAGGAAATTTACAATTGAAGAATATATGTAAATACTTTACTTTGAAATATTTGATAGAAAAAAACCAAGATAAGCTAATAGTTAAATTTGATTTACTTAATAGAAATATTAAATTAATTGAAGAGGTGGAGGTTTCATAAAGTACATTTTTATTAGGTGATTATGTTTATAATGGAAAGGTAAAAAGACCAATATTCAATTATGAAATTACGAAATTTTTTATAAAAGATTTTGTATTTGGGTAGGATAAGTGACTTTTGAACCACGCTAAAAATCAATAGTATTTGATGACTTAAATATATTACGGTTTAGAAATAATTGAAAATAATAGTATATTAATCATGGAGATTGTTTTTAGATTACATATTTTCTATTATATAGGAAAAAACTTGAGTAAAAGGCTGTGGATAAGGTTTATACACGACTGTAAGGAGATTTTATTATTATAATTTTGGGATCAGATGTCCAAGAATGTTTATTGAATAGAAGGAGATAGGAGAAAATGGAGTTAAAAGATGAAAAATTAAACTTTATTATTTTAGGAAAAATATTACTAGGAGAATCATCATTTGCAAGGATTGCAAATGTAAGGGGATTAACTTTCGAGGTTAGACCTAAAGAACAGGGGCATAATGTACCACATTGTCATGTTTCATATCAAGGCAGAAATATTTCAATATCCCTATTAGATTTTAGAGTATTACAAGGAAATTTACCACCAAAACAACAAAGAGAGGCTTCAAAATGGGTTGAGGATAATATTCAAATATTGAAAAATTATTGGAATGAATATCATCAAATTGTAGTAGCATAAGATATTTTAAGGTTAATAAATAACAAGTATATGCTACTGTGATAAGTAAAAAGAAAATAAAAGAGAGGTGGGAAGTAAGTGAATAATAACAATATGAATAATGAGGAACTTTTATATTCTTATGATAATCCGTATAATTATTTAAAATCTGAATATTTACGATTGAATGCTAAAAAAAGCAATTTTATAAATATAAATCTGGATAATTGCTTTGAATCATTGAAAAAATTATACGGAGATAAGGAAAACGAATTATATGAAAGTGATAAAATACTATTTAAAAAGATACAGAAAATAAGCTCAAATATAAATTTGCCAATTGATGAACAGGATGAATGCACATTTTGGTTATTAAATAGACATTCAAAAAATGTTATTAAATGTTTAGAGGAAAATAATATTTATCTTCCAACCGATATAGTTTTAGGTACATTACCAATGACTGATTTGAACGCACGCATTTGTAGTTTTTCTAAAGATGAAATATTAGTTGCATTAAATCAAGGGTTATTTAATTTCCTTTATTTGATGGGCAGAGTTGTCACATCATTTTATTCAAAAATTGATGATGGAGGTAATAAAAATAAATTAATTTTTAGTTTTGACACTAATATAATTGATGAAAATTTAAAAACAAATAAAGAAGGTAATAGCAAATTCTTGGAAGTACTTATTCTTTATTATGTTTATCAAAATTTTGATACATCAAAATATTATTTTGAACGAGATAAGAAAATTAATCTTTCAGCAAGTTTATGGGATAATGCAGAATTTTTTGTTGTTTCTCATGAGTATGGACATATAATAGTTGATAATATATCTAATGCAAAAAATAGTAAAAGAATACCTTTAGACAATGAATCAAGATTATACGAAGTAATAAGAAGCTGGGAAGTTGAACTTGAAGCGGATCAGATTGCATTACAAATAACATTGACACATGAAGATGAAATGAATTTTGGATTGTTTGGTAATTATCTAGGAGTAGAATTTTTGTTCGCATGTTTAAATATTATTGAGGAAATTGATAATAAAATTAATAATACTGACTTTAGTGAAACACATCCCTCTGCAAAAATTAGAATTGAAAATTTACGGAAATATATAATAAAGATTTTACCTGAAAAAGCAGATAATTTGATTAACGGTAGCAAAACGGTATCATATATTTTAACTAAGTTATGGGATAGAAACAAAGATAATTTTTATAAAAGGTATAATTTAATAAAATAAAATTTAAAAAGTGTACCTATATTTTTAATACTTGAAAAACTGTAATATACTTATTAACTGTCTATAACGATAATATTACAGTACTTGTAGCAAATTGGCCGTAAAACCTACTTGCTAATGTGGCAGGACTTGTAAAAATATTGGAATATAGAATTTTTAAGTAGCAAAGGAATTATAAATTAATTTCCCATTATCCATATAACAATTATGATAATAATGAAAAGTGAAATTAGAATTAACATGAGTTGTTAAAAAAATGAGATAGCAGCAGGAAAGTAAATAAATAGTACTAAAGTAATGAAAGGATATTAAAATATGGCGAAAGATGTATTTCGAATAAATCTTGATACTGATAATTTTAGTAAATTAAGGAATACGATAAATAATCAGAAAAACATTTCTTATAATAAAAAGTATGGTAAACATCGTGCATGGGATAAAATTTGTGCAATAATGGATAGACTTGATGATACTGTGTATTACTTAAATGGAGTAAAGTTAAACACTGGAAAATATAGGAAAAGTGCATTTGATTTTTATGATTTTATGAATAATGCAGCTGTAATTGTGGATTGTATAAAAGAATTAGTGAAAATTTTTAAAGTACAAGATGATAAAATAAAAAAGTCAACGGAGATTTTTAATCAGACTGGTAGTGACAAGGAAGGAACGGATGAGAAATATTTTGAATATTTACGTTCTTTATGTTCAGTTCATCCAGTAGAAACAAGTAGACACAGAAGATATCAATCTAATGATTTTGAATGTAGCCCTTATGTAGTTTGGAATAACGGGAGGATATGGTATGATGATTGCGATCTTTATGCAGTTGTCTATACAAGCAAAGATGAAGATAGTAATAAAAGAGTTCAGATATATATTTCACAAATATTTAAATATGTTGAAATAAGATTAGATTTTGTTGAAGAAATTATAAATACTATTGACAAATATCAAAAGCAGTGTATTTCTGATTTGAAGAATAGAACTATAAAAAAGGAAATAGAGTTTGATAATTATATTGATTATCTAATAAATCTAGATAAAGAGTCGAAAGAACGATATGGTTTAGAAGTTTCTGATCCGTTTGAGTACATTATTGAATTATTTAAACTTAGGTTATCAAACCCAAAGAATCAAGATAAGCTTAATTTATATTTAAATGCTTTAAAATACGCTATTACATTTGAACATAATAGTATGCAAAATATGAGTCGTAAGGGATTTGAAAATAACGGATTGTTGTATTCTGAAACAAATATAGAAACATCTTTATATATTGAATTATGCTCGCTCAATAGTGAAAGTGATGAACGAAGAAAATACGCATACAATTTAGAAAAAATTGAGTATTTAAGTTATGATTCTGGTTATTCTAATAGACAATGGGCGTATACACAATTAGAGTAAGCACATACTTTTGTGGAAAAATATATTTCAATAGAAGGTGCGAACGGTGATTTTGAACACTATGCATTAGTTCAAGTTGCATTGTATTTGGAATGCTTAGAAAATAAATGTTCAATAAATAGGAATATGCCTAATTGCTTAAATTATCGTACAAGACTGTTGGATAAAGATGAATGTAAGAGATTATTATCTGAAAAATGACCTCCCATTATACATATTAGGTAAATATATATGCACATATACTACCGCATTCCATATAGGGTAAAAACACACCCTATATTCCATTTGCTGTAATTATAAGTATTATAATTACTTACACTATATTTATGTGAAAATGAATTCGGGAAAAATTTATTCTATTTTGTATTTTAAGTGTAAAGGTCGAAAGACTTTTACACTATTTTTAGGTGGTTTTTTCTTTTATTATTTATTTAATTCTATTAACATAACTCCGCTAAAACAAAGGCTTTACAATGAATTTGTCGAACAAAAGTTTGTGTAAATTACACGTGTTTGGGAATACTAAATAGTGTAAAGATAAATAATTGAAACGGGGTTATGTTATATGGAAAGTGGAATAGAAGAAATGAGTTTTGAAGAGTATTGTAATGTATTTAATGGAGCTTATGGTCCTAGTAATGATTTTCATTTTGTAATGATAGATGTATTAAAAGAAAAGTTTTTGTATAAAACAATGGAGCTACAAGATTTTGATGAAGAGGTGAGAAATACATTGTTTCTTGATGATAATGCTTCAATATATATGAGCGATATAAATGATTCAATACATAATGGTTTTCACTATGATTATTTAGGTTTTGATGCAGCTGGATATGATTTTGATTTTAAATTAATAGGAGTTGATAGGGAAGACCAAGAGATATTCATTAAGGTAGTTGGTATTAGGGAAAGCTAGATTAAAAGAGTTAGTGAGAAAAGTTATTCTTGCTGATTCTTCTTTTTTTATAGGATTATTATTTATAAACTATATTGAAGAAAAATAAAGTAATAATTGTTAGTTAAATTATTAATATATTTAGCTTTTCAGGAAAGGGTAGATGAGGAATGAATGGTTGGGCGGTTTTAATTTTTAGGTATTTAAATAAATATGATTTCAAATAATGAGATTCAAATATGCAAAAGAATTGTTATTGTAACGTATTAGATTTTAATCGTGTTCTGTGGTGATATTACAATAATGGATAAAATTATACAAATATACTTAAATTACTTTATAATTTATTGGTGATATATTAAAATATAGGTAAGGCCTTTTTAACAATATGTTTTATTGTTTTATTAGAATTGTGTTTGTAATGAGGAACGTCAAATAAATATAAAGTAGTTAAATATTAAATTAATTTATTTTGAATTTAAATAGAAGTGAGGATACTTATGAGTTTACATGAAATTGCATACGTTATAAAAGGATATTTCTTTTTAGGTTTGGTAGGAGTTGTTTTGCTAGGTACTACAGCAGCGTTAGGATATTTTATTATCTATAAAAGGGTTCTAAAAGGAAAGAAAAGGTTAACTTTCAGGCAGGTTTTGCCTGCTATGCTTCTTGTAGGATACATTATTATGGTTTTAGGGGTTACGTGTATGTCACGAGGGAACGGTTGGAGTTCTATAAACCTTCACCTATTCAGTTCTTATAAGGAAGCTTGGAATACATTTAGATTAAGAAGCTGGCAATTCATAATATTTAACATTATTATGTTTGTTCCTTTAGGGATATTGTTACCAAGTTTCTATCAAAAATTTAGAAAACCAGTTTTTACCATTGGAGCTGGTCTGGTTTTTACAGTATTTGTTGAATGTTTTCAGCTTCTAACTAACCGTGGGATTTTTGAACTAGATGATTTATTTAATAATATTATTGGAACTATTCTTGGATATTGTATTGTAATGATAGTTTTCATGTTAAGAAAAGCTAATGGAAAAAAGTTAAAAGATGGTATATTGTACTTCTTGCCGATTCTTATTATTGTGGGGTTTTTTACTGGAATTTTTATTAGATACAATTTGAAAGAGTATGGAAATCTTCCAGGATCATATATTTATAAAATTAATTTAGAAAATGTAGATATATCACTGGATACTGAACTGACAAATAAACAAGGTAATGCTATGGTCTATAAGGCTCCTATATGTAATGAAGAAAAAGCAACTATATTTGCAAAAGAGTTTTTTAATAATATGGGATTAGATATATCTAATATAGAGGTTGATGCATATAGTGATGAAGTAAATTTTTGGATAAGAGGAGATATAAGCTATTCACTTAATATTAATTATTTAAACAGTACATATAGTTATAAGGATTTTTCCGCTTTTGATGAGGGCATAGAAATGAGTAACTGTAAAGAAGCTGAGTTATATGAAGAAATAGAAAAATATAGGATTGAAATTCCTGAAACAAGCCATATGGAATCAACAGCAAAAGGTCAGTATCAATTGAAGATTGAAAAGTATCAAGAGGAAGATATGTTGACAGAGGGAACTATTTATTGTAGCTATTATAGTGATGGTACGATAAAGAGTATATATAATAATCTGATAACTTATCAGAAAGTGAAAGAAGCTAAGATAATCAGTGAGCAGGAAGCGTATAATGAATTTATGGAGGGGAAGTTTAGTATATTTAGTGAAGGAGATTCTATTAGCTCCATATCTATTACAGAAGTCAATCTTGATTATGAATTGGATACGAAAGGATTTTATCAGCCAGTATATATATTTGAAGTTTTGGTTAATGGAAACAAATGCGAAATTATGATTCCTGCATTGTATTAAATCAGAAGAGACCAGATTTCAATGCTATTGTAAGTAGATTATGATTTGAATTAGTAAGAATTGATAGAGAAGAACAAGAGATATTTATCAAAGTGGTTGATGTTGCAGAAGTTTAGACTATAAGAGCTAGTAAGAGATTTATACTTACTGACTCTTATTTTTTATGAGCAATTTATTAGATTAATGGATATTAGTTAAAGTTCAAAAGGGTTTAGTATAGGATAAGTTAGGAATGACTGATTAAATTGTTTAGATTTTTAAGATATTCATTATAAACTCATACAAATGAATTGAAAAAGATTAAAAAATGGTTGAGATAAGATAATATGTAGACAATATGTTTTTGAAAATTGAGTTATAAAGGAGATACATCTATACTAGTAGTATAAATTTATATGGTAAGTTTTTGAAAAAACTGTGTAATTAGCATGAAGTTTGATATAATAATAATATAATTAATTTATTTTAGTTGTTAATAAATTAGAACTTACAAAAAGAGGTGCTATTAGTGATTAAGAGTTTTATCTTCGAAAATTTTAAAAGTTTTGCTCAGGCTACATTAGATATTGAACAACTTACAATTATGGTTGGATCTAATGCTGGAGGTAAAACTAATGCTATAGAAGGAATCAAGATATTATCAGAACTTGTAACAGGTAGAGATATTTCAGATATATTAGACGGAACAAAAAACTTTAAAGGATGGATAAGGGGAGGAAGCAAGGCTTGCCCAAGATTTAATAGTGATTATTTTACTTTAGGGTGTGTTGTTGGGTATGATGAAAATACTGATTTAGAATATAGGATAAGAATTAAAGTAGCTGATAAAATATACGTGAAAGAAGAACGGTTAGATAGAATTAGCTATGTTGATAATGGAAGTAAAAATGAAAATATATTCAATACTAAAAAACTTACAGAGTATGTTGGTGTTATTAGAGCTGAATACAATAATGGAAAGAAGGCTACAAATCATGTGATTGAGTGTATGGGAGTTACTTCTGTCATCAGTCAGCTATCTACAAAGATACCATTAAATAGTTCAACTGAAAAAATAATTGTTTCAGAAATACAGCATGTAATTAAAAAATTAAGAAATATATTGTTCTTCAATCCAGAACCAGCCAATATGGAAGTATATTCACGAGCTAATGATATAGAAATGAAACCAAATGGCTCTAATTTACCTTCTGTGTTAAATCATTTATGCAAGGAAGAAGAACAAAAAGAAAAAATATTAGATATAATGAGGTCTTTACCAGAAAATGAATTTTTAGATATTCTATTTGATAACACATCTATAGGGGATGTTATGTTTAAGGTTGAAGAGAAAGTTGGAAAAAATAAATATTACATAGAAGCTGAGAAATTAAGCTATGGTACTCTAAGGGCATTATCAATAGTAGCTGCATTACTTCAAGGGGAAGAAAGATCTATGATTATTATTGAAGAAGTAAATAATGGTATTCACCCAAGTAGAGCATCTAAACTTATTGATGTTATATCCAATGTATCGAATGAGAGAAATATTGATACATTAATCACTACTCACAATGCATCTTTACTCAATGCAGTAAATAAGGATAATCTATTGGGCGTTGTTGTATGTTATAGGAATCCATCATCTGGAAGTAGTAAGTTTGTTTCATTAGTGGATATTGAAAAGTATCCTCAGTTAATGGCAAAAGGCAAGTTAGGTGAATTATTAGAAAAAGATGAAGTCCATAAAGCTATAGTAAATAAAAAGACAAGAAAAAAAGAATATACTTGGATGGAGGAGTAGATGTGAATATACATTTTATAGATACCTCTGTTTTAGTTAATATTTTAGATATTCCGAATATGAACCAAAATAGAAAAACTGTATTAGAAGAATATAAGAAATTGGAAGATAGTAAAATAGATACATTACTTTTGCCTTTGGCTACAATTATTGAAACAGGAAATCACATAGCACATATTTCTGAGGGTAATGTTAGAAGAATAAAAGCTAAGATTATGGCTGATATGTTAAAAGATATGGCAAATGGAAATGCTCCTTGGGATTATTATGAAGGAGAAATTTCTAGAGAAGATTTATTATATTTTGCTAAAGAGTTTCCTGATATGGCTATGAGAGAAACTGGTATTGGAGATTTGTCAATAATATCAGCTTATAATAAGTATAAAGAAACGGTACCGGCTATTGGATACATAAGGATATGGAGCTTAGATGAGCATTTGAAAGTATATAAGGAAGAAATGGCTCAAATTCGAAGAAGAAAACGTTGATTATTAATGGATAGTAAACTTTTTAGCCTTATAATATATTGAAGATGAAATAAGAGTAGATTAAGTCAACCTGGAGAGGGGTTGGCTTTTTTTAGAAGTTAGCCTAAATAAAATCTCAACTAAACTAGTAGTACAGATAAAAATCTTAGGCACTAAATATATGTTTTAAATAACAATATATAGAAATTGGTTTTATTAAAAAGGTAATAATTCAACCGTCATTTGCCACCAAAATAAAATTTACCAATTACATTTATCCCTATCAAAATACTGAAATAACTATGGTGGCGAAATTGGATTTTGCCACTAATTTGCCACCATTCCTTAAAATTTAATAGAATAAACGAAAATATGGTAAAATATAGAACGCACGCTAAAGCGAGTTATACCAACGTGTTAGAGTACATTATGATAAAGTACGATACACTAAAATACCGGTAAAATAGAACACAGAACTCGGCTTATAGGTTTGTAATTAGATTGCTTAAAAAGTTATTATCATTCCTAAAATAAATGAATATTTAAAATGATTATTTATACGCTTATTTATATTAATATTCATTGTGTTAAATTATCAAATTTATAGGAAGAAAACAGTGGAAAGATAAACTTTCCACCATTTTTCCGACATCAAAAAAAATATTGCTGATATATTGTAGGATATAGGAAAATACATTTTGTTTTTTAATACCCGTAAAGCCGCATTATTAAAGGGATGATAAGGTATTGTACGATACAATAAATTACATTTAAATACCTTACTTAAACACGCGGAATATCCGGAAGATTTTGAGTAAGAATCCAGTTATAATGCGGGTTTGCGAGGACGATACTTCGCTAAAAGTAGTGATTTTCCACCATTCTTCCTCCATAAATTATTTTTTGGAGGAAGATTATTTTAATTTAGAGTTAATTAGCTATAAATTATTTATACTATCTTGCTTTATTTTGTCTGTGAGGTGTATAAGTATTAGTATTAGTTTATATTATTTAATTAAGATATTTTTTTTAAGTTCATAGTTATTTAAAATGCGAGCTTTTTAATTTAGTATAAAAATTAGAAAAATGACCATAATATTACTACGGGAGTGATGTTATGGCCAGAAAATGCATTAGTTTATTTATCTTTATCATAGGTGGTTTTTCGATTTTTGTAATTGGATATATTATGGGAAGATACGATGATAATATATTTAAAAAGGTTACTCAGGATAATATTTATGAGTTCCAATTAGCGGATGAGTTAGGAGAAACTAAACCAACTATACTTAATTTACATAATTACGAAATAGCAGAAGATTCTATTATTGAGTTTAGAATTAAGTGTTCTAAAGATAAATGGAGAGTAGAAAGAATAGAAACACTTTCTTCCTTGGGTTTGGATGGTTCAACTATTAGCGAAATAAACTCAATGTATGGAAAACTTGGCTATATAATAAGGGAAGTAAGTAGTAATAAAATAGTAGTAGAAAGAAATTTAGCTAAGTATTATCCTAATAAATATGTAATTACTATGGAAAATAATGACTTAGTTATATGTAAAAGTGGAAATAACGGAGAAATCTTTGATATAAATGGTGAGTATATTAATGAAGAGGAATATGGTAATACGGGTATAAATGTAAAGGTATATGAGATTAGAGATGACTATATCGTTAAGATAATAACGGGAGACGAAGAAATGCAGTTTGACAATCTTAATGAAGCATTATTGAAGTTAAATGAATTAATTTAAGGTAGCTTGGGTAAACTTGCTCTGCTAGGAGTATTGATCAACAAGACACATCTCAACAAAGTAAGTAGAGGATAGCTCACTTAAATATTATTATAATAATAAATAAGAAAAAAGATGGTACCTGTATAATACAGTAATCATCTTTTTATAATATATAGTCGATTTATTCAATACTTACTACATTAAAAGTTTCGATTGGTTTATCAAGTACAGTTACTGTTTTTAATACCCATCCATCAAATCTTACTGAACTTCCAATGGGCCTTCCCCAAATATCCAACAAATATGTTCCTGGTTTAGTAAAAACATAGGAACTATTTCCTGATGATTGGTAATCAGAATCTATGTACCAGTTTTCAGCACGAGATAGTTCAGAAGGAGCATAATAATGAAATTTATATTCAACATTAGATTTCCCGGAAATTTGTATTTTGTCACCTACATAGTATGTGCTTTCGATGTTAAATTCAGTTAAATCAGCTCTATTATCAAAGTATCCTGTTTTTTGTATTGAGAAATCATAAACTTTATAGTTATCGTAGTCTCCAAAAGAGGAACTTTTTGAACCTGTTACATTTGCACGTTTTACCCAAACAACGGCTTTATATTTCCCCGGGGATAATAGTACTTTAGCTTCCGGTACAAATGGAGTATTGACGTTCAAAGATTCAGAGTAACCATTTGTTAAATCAATCCATTTACTGGTTGCTTTGTTTTGCACCCAAATTCTATATTGAACTTGTCCACTTCCGTTGGCTTGTACAGCAAAAGAGAAAGGTTCATTTTCAACTGCCATAGTGTGATCAGGAACAAAGTAGAATATTTCTGGTAAAACTGTGCTAGCTGATACTTTAAAAGTAATAGTAGACACAACAAAAACCAAAGCAAAAAAACTAATAATTACTTTTTTAAAACTATTTTTCATATTTATTCACCTCCATTTTTTTATGATAACTATATTTTATCATAAAAAAAGGAGTATTTAAATCTGTTTTTTAATAATAAATAATATTTAAGTAAAAATGTTTATGTTTCTCATAAATGAATTTTAAAATGCTTATAAAATCATAATGAAAAGTTTATCCAAGTGAAACTAATGTTATATTTGAAGCAAGTTTAAAAAATGCATCTATGTATAGGAGCTTTATACTAATTCTTGATTAAAAACCTTTTTAATGGTAAAGTATATTAAGGTTGTTGTAAATGGAGGAATTTGATGTACGAATATATACACGGAATTTATATTGGACTTATTAAAGATTATATTATAGTGGAAAATAGAGACATTGGATATAAAATTTTCACTTCAGGATACACTATAAGTTCACTCCCTAAACATAATGAGAAAATCAAATTATTTATAAGACAAATTGTTCGTGAAGATTTTATAGGTTTATATGGTTTTTTAACTATGGATGAAAGAGAAATGTTCGATATGTTATTAAATATAAATGGTGTCGGTACAAAAGCTGCTTTGTCTCTTTTGTCTATTAGTAATGTAAACAATTTAAAATTATCAATTGTAAATAGTGATATAGATACACTAATAAAAGCACCTGGTATTGGTAAAAAAACTGCACAGAGAATAATTTTAGAGTTAAAAGATAAGCTACATATAAATGAAGAAGATTTTTCTAGTGAAGATATTAATAATATAAAATTTAATTTGGGCAGAGAAAATAATTATATGGATGCTTTAGGAGCTTTGGTTGGTCTTGGTTATTCTGAAGCAGAATCTAAACGAGTTTTAAAGAAAATAAGCTTGGATAAAGAACTTGAGGAAATAATTAAAGAAGCGTTAAAGTTATTAATTAAAATGTAATGTAAGGTGATATTATGGAAGAGAGAGTATTAGCATCAGAATATTTAATAGATGATGAACCAGAGTTATCTTTAAGGCCTAAAAATCTTAAAGATTATATAGGTCAACAGAAAATAAAGGAACGTCTTGACATTTTCATAAAAGCTGCAAATAAAAGGAAAGAAGCTTTGGATCATGTTCTGTTATATGGACCTCCAGGGCTTGGAAAAACAACACTTGCAAATATAATTGCAAATGAAATGGGTGGGAATTTGAAAGTAACTTCAGGTCCAGCTATTGAGAGAGCAGGGGATTTGGCTGCTATACTAACTACATTAGGTGATAACGACGTGTTATTCATAGATGAAATTCATAGATTAAATAGATCAGTTGAAGAAATATTGTATCCTGCTATGGAGGATTTTGCCCTAGATATAGTTATAGGGAAGGGAGCAGCAGCTAAATCTATTAGATTAGATTTACCACAATTCACTTTGATAGGAGCAACAACAAGAATAGGCCTTTTAACATCTCCACTAAGAGATAGATTTGGGGTTTTAAATGCAATGGATTTCTATACTGAAGAGGAGCTTCAAAAGATAATAACGAGATCTTCTCAGATATTTTCTATGGACTTGACGATAGAAGCGGCTTTGTTAATTGCAAGAAGATCAAGAGGAACGCCTAGAATAGCTAATAGAATTTTAAAAAGAGTAAGAGATTACTGTGATGTAAAATGCCAAGGAACAGTAGATACTAAAACAACAAATGAAGCTTTAGAATTTTTGGGTATAGATGAAGAAGGGTTTGATAGGATTGATCTTAAAATATTGGAAGCGATTATTGATAATTTTAAAGGTGGTCCGGTAGGTATAGAAACATTGGCATACTTTATAGGTGAGGAACTTGATACAGTACAGGATGTATACGAACCATATTTGCTTCAAAAAGGATATATTGTTAGATTGCCTAGAGGCCGAAAGGCAACAGAAAAAGCTTATAGACATTTGAACAGAAGTTTACACAAAGAAGAATAGGAGTGAATTAATTGAAGGTTAAGGATTTTGACTTTGATTTACCTCAAAAGTTAATAGCACAGCATCCATCAGAAAAAAGGGATCATTCAAGACTTATGGTTGTTAATAAAGAAAATGGCGAAATTGAGCATAGAATATTTAGAAATGTAATAGATTATTTGAATCCAGGGGATTGTTTGGTTTTAAATAATACTAGAGTTTTACCAGCAAGATTGTATGGTATTAAAGAGGCCACAGGAGCTAAGATAGAATTCTTACTGCTAAAGAGAATAGATAAATATAGATGGGAAACTTTAGTTAAGCCTGGCAAAAGAGCTAAAATTGGAACTAGAATAAGCTTTGGAGAAGGAAAATTAATTGGTGAAATTGAAGAAGTTAAAGATGATGGTAATAGAATTGTCAAATTTGAATTCACAGGAATATTTGAAGAAATATTAGACGAATTAGGGCAGATGCCCCTTCCTCCGTATATAACAGAAAGATTAGAAAACAAAGAAAGATATCAGACGGTATATTCAAAGGAAGTTGGGTCAGCAGCAGCTCCGACAGCTGGATTACATTTCACAAAAGAACTTTTAGAAGAAATAGAAAAAAAAGGTGTTGAAATAGCCTATGTTACTCTTCATGTAGGCCTTGGAACTTTTAGGCCTGTTAAGGTAGAAAATATTGAAGAACATGATATGCACTCGGAATATTATATCCTTGATAAAGAAAATGCTGATAAGATAAATGAGTGTAAAAAAAATAGTGGAAGCATTATATCTGTAGGAACAACGTCTTCAAGAACTCTTGAATCAATAGGGGATGAAAATGGATTAGTAAAAGAAAAATCTGGATGGACTAATATATTTATATATCCAGGATATAAATTTAAAATCGTTGATAAGTTAATTACTAATTTTCATTTACCACAATCAACTTTACTTATGCTTGTGAGCGCATTATCGAAACGTGAAATAATGATGAATGCATATAGGGTAGCTGTTAAAGAAGAATATAGATTTTTTAGTTTTGGGGATGCAATGATAATAAAATGATACAGATGCTGAAAGGGTGAATAGCTTGTATAAATTACTTAATACTGATGGAAAAGCAAGAAGAGGAGAGTTTCATACACCACATGGAGTTATTCAAACACCTGTGTTTATGAATGTGGGAACTTTAGCTGCCATAAAAGGGGCGGTATCGTCAGTAGATTTGAAAGAAATTGGATGTCTTGTTGAGTTATCTAATACATACCATCTTCATTTAAGACCAGGAGATGATATTGTGAATAAATTAGGTGGATTACATAAATTTATGAATTGGGATAGGCCTATATTAACTGATTCAGGTGGTTTTCAAGTGTTTTCACTAGCTAAAATGAGGAAGATTAAAGAAGAAGGCGTTTATTTTAGCTCACACATAGATGGGAGAAAAATATTCATGGGACCAGAAGAGAGTATGCAAATACAGAGCAATTTAGCTTCAACTATTGCTATGGCTTTTGATGAATGTATTCCTAATCCTTCTACGAGAGAGTATGTAGTAAATTCAGTTGATAGAACTACAAGATGGTTAGAAAGATGTAAAATAGAACTTGACAGGTTGAACAATTTAGAGGAAACTATTAATAAAAAACAAATGCTATTTGGGATTAATCAAGGAGGTACTTACTCTGATATTAGAATAGAGCATGCAAAACGAATAAGTGAACTTAATCTAGATGGATATGCAATAGGTGGATTGGCAGTTGGTGAAACACATGAAGAGATGTATAGTACTATTGATGCAGTTGAACCATTTTTACCTAAGGATAAACCAAGATATCTTATGGGCGTTGGATTGCCAAGCAATATTTTAGAAGCAGTAGAAAGAGGCGTTGACTTTTTTGATTGCGTCTTACCTGCAAGAAATGGAAGACATGGCCATGTATTTACTGAGAATGGGAAAATTAATTTGTTTAATGCAAAATTTGAATTAGATGATAGACCTATCGATGAAGGGTGTGATTGCCCAGCTTGTAAGAATTATTCAAGGGCTTATATAAGACATTTGTTCAAAGCAAAAGAAATGCTTGCTATGAGATTATGTGTTCTTCATAATTTGCATTTTTATAATAAATTAATGTATGATATCAGAGAATCTATAGAAGAAAATAGATTTGACGAATTTAAAAAACAAAAGCTAACCCAATGGAATGGGAGAGCATAAAAAATAAGGAGGATTTAATTAATGGCTGAATTAAGTAGTTTATTACCTTTTATTGCTATGATAGCAGTGTTTTATCTTGTTTTGTTTTTACCTGAAAGAAAAAGAAAGAAAAAATATCAAACAATGGTAGATTCTTTGAAAGTAGGAGATGAAATACTTACAAGAGGTGGCATTGTAGGAAGAATTTCTAATCTTCAAGAAGATTTTGTAATTGTAGAATCTGGCCCAGATAAAGCTAGATTTAAATTACAAAAAAATGGAGTAGCTTCTGTTGTAGAATCTAAGTCAATAGAAGAATAGTAGTGTTAATATTTTGCATTTAAAGGATTAGAATAGAGTTTTTGTACTTGTAAAATATTTAGTAAAGTAATAATGTGCCTTCTATCTACATAATATTGTATAGATAGGAGGTGTATTTATGAAAAAAAATATTTTTTATATTTCAGAAGGTGTGATAAGAGGTTTTTTTCTTACGATGGTATTGTTATTCGTTTATTCAATATTATCAACTTATTTTAATGTAATAGAGAGTTTTGCTGGGGTATACATAGTGATTGTTACAGCACTTAGTATTATGTATGCTACAATATTCTCTGTTTCTAGAATAAAAACTAGAGGATGGGTTAATGGAATTATTGTAGCTCTGGTTTATATGGTGATTATATATTTAATTTCAGTTATAAATGGAAGAGCAGCAGATTTTTCTGTTTTTGGTATAATAAGAGTAATTTTGTCACTTGCAGTGGGTATGTTTTCAGGCATGCTTTCAGTAAATATGGATTAATACTTTATTAAGAGAAAAAATTGTGATATAATTTTACGAGATAGAAAAGAATGGAGGAGTTACAATGAAACATATTAAAACTATAAACAAGAGAAATATTAAAGAAAGCTTAAAAAAGCCTGGATGTAAGGAATGTGCTAATTCATGTCAATCAGCATGTAAAACATCTTGCACAGTTGCAAATTTAGCTTGTGAAAACAAATAATTAGCAGTAACTTTTGTTACTGCTTCTATTTTTTTAAGGAGGAAATTTTTATATGGCATTAATACACAAATTTGAGCTAGATAATGAGTATTTTGTAATTGATGTTAATTCAGGCACAGTGCATGTAATTGATGAACTGGTTTACGATATACTTGATGATGATAAATTTGCAACTTTAAACGAAATAAAAGAAAAATTAAAAAGTAAATATGAAGAAACTGAAATTATAGAAGCTTATAATGAAATAAAAGAATTAGTTGATGATGAATATTTATATACAATGGATTTATATGAACATATAGCTAAAGATTATGAGGAAAGTCCTAATTATATAAAAGCTCTTTGCTTAAATGTTACACATGACTGTAATTTGAGATGTAAGTACTGTTTTGCTGACGAAGGTAAATATCATGGCGTTAGAAAAGTAATGTCAGCAGAGGTTGGGAAAAAGGCTATAAATTATGTAATAAAACATTCTGGACCTAGGAAGAACATTGAAATTGATTTATTTGGTGGAGAACCATTACTTGCTATGGATGAGATAAAAGAAATAATCCATTATGCAAGAGGGATTGAAAAAGAGAGTGGGAAAAACATTAGATTTACAATGACGACAAATTGTACTTTGCTAAATGACGAATTAATCGAATATTTGAATAAAGAAATGGTTAATATTGTTTTAAGCATAGATGGAAGAAAAGAAGTAAATGATGCCGTGAGATTTAATGCTGACCATAAAGGAACACACGATATAATTTTGCCGAAAATAAAAAAAATGGTTGAACATAGAGATAATGATAAAGCTCATTATGTAAGAGGTACATTTACAAGAGATAATTTAGATTTTTATAAGGATATTATTTATTTAGCAGATCAAGGATTTAAAGAGATTTCAGTTGAGCCAGTAGTACTTCCGGACGAAAGTAATTTATCTTTGAGAGAAGTTGATTTAGAAGAAATATTTGAAAATTATGAAATGCTTTATAGAGAAATGTTGAAGCGTAGGGAGAATGGGCAAGGCTTTAATTTTTATCATTTTAATATAGACCTTCAAGGCGGACCTTGTGTTTATAAAAGAATTTCAGGATGTGGTGCAGGACATGAATACATTTCAGTTACTCCAGACGGGGACATTTATCCTTGTCATCAATTTGTAGGCAATAAGGATTTCTTGATGGGTAATATTTATGATGATAACACTTTTAATGATGAACTTGTATCGGAATTTAAAAAAGCACATTTGTATAGTAAACCTGAGTGCAGGAATTGTTGGGCGAGATTCTATTGTAGTGGAGGATGTCAAGCAAATAACTATAATTTTAATGGTGATATGAAAGTTCCATATAAAATTGGTTGTGAATTACTTAAGAAAAGAACTGAATGTGCCATAGCCTTAAAATCAAAGCAATCTAAGGAATAGATAATCATATTGACTGGTTACAATAAAAGGAATATAATAAATTCGTAGTTGCATAAAAACATTGACAAAGGAGGATAAAAATGAAAAGCTCGAAAAAGGGTAATGTAAAAATTAAGAGTACTTCAATATTTATAGCGTTGGTATTATTTATAGGTTTATTCGCATATACTAGTGCTTTTGGTTTTAGTAATATATTTGGTTATAAAATAAATCCTATATCTGCAACAATTAAAAAAGGATTGGATCTTCAAGGTGGTATTTCTGTTTTAGAAGAAATTAAAGGTGAGGATGTAGACGATGATACAGTAGCTAGGACTATTGAATTACTAAATATGAGAATAAATCCAGAAGGGGTTAAAGAAGTCTCTATTTTAAGAGAAGGCGAAAATAGAATTAGAATTGAAATCCCTGGTGAATTTGATTCTGGAAAAGTTTTAAATAGCATTGGTAGAACAGGGAAACTTGAATTTAGAGACCCTGATGGAAATGTTTTACTTGAAGGTACAGATATTGAAGACGCTAGCGCGAGACTAGATGAGTTTAATCAACCACTTATAATTTTAGACTTTAATGATGAAGGAGCAGTAAAGTTTGCAGAAGCAACTGAAGAGTTTGTTGGCCAAACAATTTCTATTTATATGGATGACGAAGAATTAACAAGTCCTACAGTAAAAGAAGCAATCAGAAGTGGCAGTGCTCAAATTGATGGTAGTGTGTCATTAGAAGAAGCTCAATCAAAAGCAAATATAATTAAATCTGGTGCACTTCCAGTTACACTAGAAGTAGCAGAATATAAAACTGTAGGGGCTACTTTAGGGCAAAGTGCATTGCCTTTAAGTGTTAAAGCTGGTTTAATAGGTATTGCTTTAGTATTTTTATTTATGTTTATTATTTATCGTTTACCTGGAATAATGGCAAGTATAGCACTAGTATTATACATAGTTTTAGTTTTAGGAACTTTTAATGTTATTGAAGCAACTTTAACGCTTTCGGGTATAGCTGGTTTCTTATTGACGGTAGGTATGGCAGTTGATGCTAATGTCCTAATATTTGAAAGAATAAAAGAAGAACTTAAAATAGGGAAGACAATTGGAGCTGCTATTGATTCTGGCTTCAGTAGGGCTCTATCATCTATTTTAGACTCTAATATAACTACTTTTATAGCAGGTATAGTTCTGTATTCAATGGGATCGGGTTCTGTAAAAGGTTTTGCACTTACTCTTATGATTGGTATTGTTTGGAGTATATTTACTGCACTTACAATTACAAGAACGTTATTAAACCTTGGCGTTAAAATGGGTATTATAAGTAGCAAATCTCATTTTGGAATTAATGAAAAGAAGAATTCTAAACCATTAAAAATAATAGAAAAAACAAAGGTATGGTTAACAATATCTATAATTATTATCGCAATTGGAATTATGTTTACATTTACAAAAGGATATAATCTTGGTATTGATTTTATGGGAGGTACACTTGCAACCATAGAAATGGGAGAAGAAGTTACTACTCAAGATAAAGAAATTATCGATGGAATTATTATGGAATTTGACGAAAATGCTACATCTAATATGGCTAATGATACTCAAATTGAGATTAGAAGTAATTCAATTTCAGAAGAGGATGTTAGTGAAATATTACAAAGTATGAAAGAAGAATTTGGATTAGATGATGACGCACTCCTTTCAGAAAGTAAAGTTGGTCCATCTGTTGGAAGTGAATTAAAACAAAAGGCAATTAAAGCCCTTGCTGTAGCTACAATTCTTATGCTTATATATATTGCAATAAGATTTGAATTAACTTTTGGTTTGGCAGCTATCATTGCGTTATTACATGACGTTTTAATTACTTTGAGCGTTTTTGTAATATTTGATATACCTATTAACACACCATTCATAGCAGCAATGCTTACTATTGTTGGTTATTCAATAAACGATACTATTGTAGTATTTGATAGAATACGAGAAAATAGTAAAAAAATGAAGGGCGAAGAAATTAAGAAAGTAACAAATATTAGTATTTCACAAACTATTACAAGGTCAATATATACTTCTTTAACAACTTTATTTACCATAGTAGCTGTATATATATTAGTTCCTGCTGTTAGAGATTTTTCTTTTCCATTAATTATAGGAATAATATCAGGTGCATATTCTTCAATATTTATAGCTAGCCCAGTATGGGTAATGTTGAAAAGTAGAAAAAATAAGAATCTGGAGTAATACTTCAGATTTTTTTTTACTCGCGTAGTAAAAAAATAAAAAACCATTTGTAATATTAAAAAAAATTACTTATAATATAAGTTACTTCCCATTGCTTTTGGAGGCTTACTTATGGAAAAACATTACAATGAAAGTTATAATAATAATATTTATTACAACCCTTTTCAAATATCGGGTATGTATGAAGCTTTAAATAGAATAGTTAAAGCTGTAAACAAAAGAGAGAAAATATTCATTTTTGGCAGAACAGATTTAGATGGCATTATTGGAATTTCATTATTGAAGCTTATTTTGGAATACTTAAATGCTGATGTAGATTATTACACACCTGATAGACAGGAGTTCTCTAATAGTTTATCAAAAGATATCATAGAGAATCATGTTAAACTATTTAATGCAGATTTAATAATTACGGTGGGCTGTAATATAGAGTTGAAAGAAACGGCAGAAACATGCAAAAATAGTGGGATAGATGTTATTGTTACTGACTATAATCACGAATTTAGAGATTATCCTGGTATGATATTAGTTAATCCAAATACTGACCAAAGTAAATATCCTTTTAAAGATCTTAATTTAAGCGGTATTGCATATAAAATAGCGCAGTCTATAGCGAATTATTATCATTTGTCGTATATTGAAAAATATTTAGATATTGTAGCTATTTCTATTATAGCAAGTAAAGTTTCTTTGGATGGAGAAAATTTATTGTTGGTTGAAAAGGGAATGACATATTTAGAAAAATCTAATAATTATGGATTAAATGCTCTTAAAAATCATCTGAAAATAGAAAAGGTTAACTTAGATACAATGGAAAAATTATCCTCTTTGCTATTGCCAGAGGAAAATGTTTTTGGAAGAATGGATGATACAAGAATTATAATTGAGTTTTTAACAACAAATGATAGAGAAAGAGCTAAAAGAATTGCAAAGTACATAATCAATAAAAGAAAACAATAATATGTTTATGGGGGAAATTAAAGTGAATCTAAAAGAAAAAATTAGAGTAATAGAAGGATTTCCTAAAGAAGGTATAAGTTTTAAGGATATTACAACTTTGCTTCAAGATGGTGAGGCCTTTAAATATGCTGTTGATTTAATGGTTGATAATTTAAAAGATAAGAAAATAGATGTAATTGTAGGTCCTGAGGCAAGAGGGTTTTTATTTGGGACACCAATAGCATATTCTTTAGGAATAGGATTTGTACCTGTTAGAAAGAAAGGTAAACTTCCATCAGAAACAATTGGTGTTGACTATGATTTAGAATATGGGAATGATACTTTAGAAATTCATTCAGATTCAATTAAGCCTGGGCAAAGAGTTGCTATAGTAGATGATTTGCTAGCCACAGGAGGAACAATTAATTCTGCTGCAAAGCTAATTGAGAAATGTGGAGGAGAAGTTGTTTCTATTAATTTTTTAATTGAACTTACAGAACTAAATGGAAGAGATAAATTAGCAAATTATGATATAAATTCACTAATTGAATATGATTTATAAAGAAAGGGTTCTTTAGAACCCTTTCTTTGATTTTTTAAATATTGCAAAAATAGTATTACTATTATATAATGTTTATAAAAAACTAAAGCTGGATTTGAACCCAGCTTTCTATTTTGGGAGAAAATTATGATTAATCAGCTATTAGAGATAATTGATGAAAATAATAAAAATATAGATAAAAATTTTATTATAAAAGCTTATAACCTTGCAAAAAAAGCTCACAAAGATCAAAAAAGGGAATCAGGAGAGCCTTATATTTCTCATCCATTAAATGTGGCAATGATTTTAGCTGAAATGGGATTGGATGAAAATGTAATTGCGGCTAGTTTACTTCATGATGTTATTGAAGATACTGAATATACTTTTGATGATATTGAAAGTATGTTTAATTTGGAAGTTGCAAATTTAGTGGATGGCGTTACAAAGTTAGGAAAGATTAAATATCAAACAAAAGAAGAACGTCAAGCGGAGAATTTAAGAAAGATGTTATTTGCTATGACGAAAGATATTAGAGTTATCTTAATTAAATTAGCTGATAGATTGCATAATATGAGAACTCTTAAATTTATGGTACGAGAAAAACAACAAGAAAAAGCTAAGGAAACATTGGATATCTATGCTCCTTTAGCTCATAGATTGGGTATATCTAAAATTAAATGGGAACTTGAAGATCTTTCTTTAAGGTATATGCATCCTGACGAATATTATCAGCTTGTAAAAGAGATATCTGAAAAAAGAGAAGAAAGAGAATTGTATATAGCTATGATTGAGGGCCAGCTAAATGAAAATTTAAAATCAGCAGGAATAGAAGCTGATATTGAAGGAAGACCTAAACATTTTTATAGCATTTATAGAAAAATGGTTGTAAAAGATAAAAAATTAGAACAAATATTTGATTTAACAGCTATTAGAGTTTTAGTAGATGATATAAAGGATTGTTATGCAGTTTTAGGAATAGTGCACACTATGTATAAACCTATACCTGGTAGATTTAAAGACTATATAGCAATGCCTAAACCTAATATGTATCAATCACTTCATACAACGGTAATTGGACCTCAGGGTAAACCTTTTGAAATTCAAATTCGTACCTATGAAATGCATAGTACTGCGGAACTCGGCATCGCAGCACATTGGAAGTATAAAGAAGGCGATAATGGTGACAAAGATTTTGAAACAAAATTAACTTGGCTAAGAGAAGTATTAGAATGGCAAAGAGAAACATTAAACCCAGAAGAATTTATGGAAGATTTTAAAATAGATATGTTTTCAGATGAAGTCTTTGTTTTTACTCCTAATGGAAAAGTTATCAATTTACCAAATGAATCAACACCTATTGATTTTGCATATAGAATTCATACAGATATTGGGCATAAATGTATTGGTGCAAAAGTAAATGGTAAGATAATACCAATTGATTATAAATTAAGAACAGGTGAAATTGTTGAAATAATAACATCTTCTTCACCTAAAGGACCAAGTAAAGATTGGTTAAATATTACTAAGAGTAATCAAGCTAAAAGTAAAATAAAAGCTTGGTTTAAGAAAGAGCAGAGACAAGAAAATATTGAAAAAGGTAAAGAGTTGCTTGAGAAAGAAGCTAAGAAGCATGGATTTCACATTGGAGAACTAATTAAAGGGGAACCTTTTAATAATTTTTTAAAGAAAACAGGATTGAATAATTTAGATGAAATGTATTTAACTGTAGGGATGGGAAATCTTACGGTTACAACTTGTATAAATAAATTATTGAAGTTTAATGGAAAAGAGAAGAAAGATGAATTAAATATAGAGGAATTGAAAGAGGAACTTACAAGGCAGAACGATTTTAGAAAGAAGAAAAGTACTACAGGGATTACCGTAAAAGGTGTAGATAATATTCTTATAAGATTTGCGAAATGCTGTAGTCCTGTTCCAGGTGACACTATAGTTGGATATATAACAAAAGGAAGAGGCGTATCTGTTCATAGACATGATTGCCCCAATCTAAAGAACTTGATTAATGAGGATAAAAGCAGAGTCATTGAAGTTGAATGGGAAGAAGAGAAATCTAGGAAAAATGATTATATTACTCAAATTGAAGTTAAAGCTGAAGATAGAGATGGAATAATTTCTGAAGTAGTTGCATTAATCACTTCAAAAAAAGTATCTCTGCATGCTTTAAATGCTAAAACTATAAAGAGAAATATCGCAATAATATCAATAAAAGTTAGAATTGCTGATATTGAAAAACTTATGGATATTATGAAACAATTAAGAAAGATAAAAGGGGTAATTTCTGTTTATAGAAATAAAAATTAATTTGTTTAATTTATTTATAAGGAGTTAAAATATGAGAGCTGTAGTTCAAAGGGTTCTATGTTCTTCGGTAGAGGTAGAAAATCAAATTATTGGTAGCATCGATAAAGGATTAAATATTTTGATTGGAATAAGTATTGACGACACTGAAGAAGATGTGAAATATTTAAGAGATAAAATATTAAATTTACGTATATTTGAAGATAATAATGGCAAATTGAACAAGTCATTAAAAGATATAAATGGAGATATTCTAGTAATATCACAATTTACTTTGTATGGTGATTGTAGAAAGGGGAGAAGACCTAGTTTTGTTAAAGCTCTTCCTGGAGATAAAGCAGAAATTTTATATGAATCCTTTGTACAAGGATGTAAAAATGAAATAGATTTAGTTCAAACAGGAAAGTTTGGAGCTGATATGAAAGTTTCTATTATGAATGATGGCCCGGTGACATTATTAATTGATAGTAAAAAAGATTTTTAACGGATTTTAGGATTTGAGGGAGTGATTTTATGGGTATTAATATAAAAAGAGTTATTGTTGGGGAAATACAAACTAATTGTTATATTGTGTATGATGACGAACAAAAAAAAGCTGTAATAGTTGACCCAGGTGATAATTCGAGCAGAATTATTGACATTGTTAGTAGACTAGGACTTAAACCAGAGCTGATTTTATTGACTCATGGACACTTTGATCATACTTTAGCTGCAGATATAATTAGAGAAGAATTTAATATACCGATATATATTAGTCAAGAAGATTTTAATATGATAGAGAAAAATCACAGGATTTTTCCTCAAATAGGTAAGGATAATAGAATTGATTATTTTATTAAAGATGGAGATATTATTGTAACTTCTACTTTTAAGATGCGTTGTATAAGTACACCAGGACATACACCAGGCGGTATGTGTTTCTTAGTAAATGATAATTTACTAGCAGGAGATACGTTGTTTTACAGAGGAATGGGTAGAAGTGATTTAGAGGGAGGAGATCTTCAAACATTAGTTAATTCTATTAAGGATAAATTATTTGTTTTAGACTCTGAAATCAAAGTATTACCAGGTCATGGACCTGAAACTACAATTGGGCATGAAAAAAGTAGTTTTGTTTATTAGCAAGGGAAGGGTTATATAATGATTAAAATATGTTTAAATAATTTAGATTATAGATACGAAGTTTATCTTATTCTAAACGTATATTTCCCGTTTATAAGAATTGATTTTGTAGACTCAAAATTTGATTATGAAATTATTATTAAAGAATTGTCGATTGATATACGAAAAAATGGTAATATTAAAGAGGAATATGTTTTAGATGCAAACAAATATAAACAAAGTATTAAAAGATCCATATTCTTGTTTTTCAGAAAGGAAACAGGCAAAAAAATACCGTGGGGAATTTTAACAGGAATAAGACCTACAAAGATAACAAATAGTCTGATTAATCAAGGGAAAAATAGACAAGAAATTATTGCCATTTTCGAGGAAAGATACTTTGTAAAAAAAGAAAAAACAATATTATGCTATGATACAGTTATTAATTCTAGAGAGTTTATTAATGCAAATCAGAATAAAATAAGTGTATACATAGGTATGCCATTTTGCCCGTCAAGGTGTGTATATTGTTCTTTCGCTTCAAATGCAATTTCTAAAAAAGGTAATCTTGTTTCTGAGTATATTGAAGCATTGAAACGAGAAATAGAAGAATTTTCAAAATATATAAAAGAAAAAGCACTACAAATAGATTGCGTATATTTTGGGGGAGGAACTCCTACATCTATTGATAATAATTCTTTTTCTGAATTACTGGAGACAATATATAAAAATTTTGTTGAAGGACACAATATTAGAGAATTTAATATTGAATGTGGAAGACCTGATAGCCTTAATGATGAAAAATTCAAAATTATGAAGAAATATGAAGTTAGTAGAATTAGTATTAATCCTCAATCTATGAATGATAAAACGTTAAAGTTGATTGGAAGAAATCATACAGTTGAAGACATTATAAATAAATATTATATGGCAAGAAATTATGGTTTTGATAATATAAATATGGATTTAATTATAGGATTGCCGAAAGAAAATATATCTGATGTGATAAATACTTGTAATGAAATAATTAAATTAAACCCAGATAACATAACTGTACATGGACTCGCTTTGAAAAGAGCGTCTAAACTACATGAAGAAATGGTCATTAATAATAAAGATGGAATTAATCATGAAGAAGTTTGGAAAATGTACGATGAAACGTATAATTTATCAAATAGATTAGATATGATACCATATTATATGTATAGGCAAAGAAATATGGTTGGAGATGGAGAAAACGTAGGGTATTCAAAAGAAGGTAAAGAAGGTATTTATAATATTCAGATAATTGAAGAAAAACAGACTATAATAGCGCTAGGTGCAGATGCAGTTACTAAAATTGTGAATTTAGAGAATAACCGAATTGATAGAGTACCTAATATTAAGGATGTACGTGAATACATAATTAGACTAGATGAAAAAATTAAAGAAAAAAAAGAAAAATTAGATTTAGTATATAATAGTTGAGGAGGAGAAAGAATGAAACTTCAAGCACCAAAAGGAACAAAGGATCTTTTGCCAGAAGAGTCTTATAAATGGCAGTACATAGAAAGTGAATTGAGAACTATTGCTGGAGAATATGCATGTAGAGAAATAAGAACTCCTATATTTGAATCAACAGAACTTTTTGAAAGAGGTGTAGGAGAAACCACTGATGTAGTGCAAAAGGAAATGTATACTTTTTTAGATAAAGGAAATAGAAGTATGACGTTAAAAGCCGAAGGAACAGCACCTTCAGTTAGAGCATATATTCAGCATAGCTTATATGCAGCATCTCAACCAACGAAGATGTTTTATTTCACACCTGTTTTTAGGTATGAAAATGTACAAAAAGGCAGATTTAGGCAGCATCATCAGTTTGGCGTAGAAGTATTTGGATCTTCGGCACCTGAATTAGATGCTGAAGTAATAAGTCTTGCAATGGCAGTATTTCAAAATTTTAATATTGATAATCTTAAATTGACAATTAATAATATAGGTTGTCCTAAATGTAGAGGTAAATATAATGAAGCTTTGATTCAGTATTTGAAGGAAAGTTATGATGGTTTATGTGACACGTGTAAATCTAGATTTGAAAAAAACCCTATGAGGATATTAGATTGTAAAAATAAAAATTGTAAGAGAATAATAAAAGATGCACCAGTTATTTTAGACTATGTTTGTGAAGAATGTGAAAACCATTTTGATAAGTTTAAGAAAACATTAGAAATTCTAGATTTAACATATGAAGTAGATCCACATATAGTTAGAGGTCTTGATTATTATACCAAAACTGTTTTTGAAATTATTAATAATGATATTACAGTATGCGGTGGTGGAAGATATAATGGCTTAATTGAAGAAATAGGCGGACCTGATACTCCGGCAGTTGGGTTTGGTATGGGACTTGAAAGGCTGGTAATGACATTAGAAGAAAATGGTCACATAATACCAAAACCTGCCTTTATTGAACTTTATATTGGGTCACTGGGTGAAAAAGGCAAATTATATAGTCTTAGTTTAGCCAACAAATTAAGAAGTAATGGTGTTAAGTGTGATATTGATCATATGAATAGATCTGTAAAAGCTCAAATGAAATATGCGAATAAAATGGAAGCACTTTACACAGTTATAATTGGGGATAATGAAATAGATGAGAATAAAATCAGTATTAAAAAAATGGATGATGGTTCTAAGTGTGAATTGAAATTGGATGATATAGATGGAATTGTTGCTGAAATCAAAAACAATTAATAATAAATAGCGAAAGTGGGGAACAGTATGGCTGAATCATTAAATGGGTTAAAAAGAACAACTATGTGTGGCGAATTAAGAGAAAAAAATGAAGGCGAATCTTCTGTAGTGATGGGATGGGTTCAAAGAAAGAGAAATCTTGGAGGATTAATATTTGTAGATTTAAGAGATAGAACTGGTATTCTGCAGGTTGTTTTTGGAGAAGAGATAGATGGAGAAGCATTCAAAAAAGCAGATAGTTTAAAATCAGAATACTGTATTGCTGTAAAAGGTGATTTAGTACTAAGACAGTCTCCGAATAATAATATTCCAACAGGTGCAATAGAATTAATGGGAAAAGAACTTAAAATTTTATCAGAATCAGATACACCGCCAATACTTGTAAAAGAAAACTTAGATACTGATGAAAATATTAGAATGAAATATAGATATTTAGATTTAAGAAGACCTGATATGCAGAAAATATTTTTTATTAGAAATAAATGTGCAAAAGTTACAAGAGACTTCCTTGATGAAAATGGGTTTTTGGAAATAGAAACTCCAATACTTACTAAAAGTACTCCAGAGGGAGCAAGAGATTATCTTGTACCAAGCAGAAACTATGCTGGGATGTTCTATGCATTACCACAATCTCCACAATTATTTAAACAATTATTAATGGTATCAGGATTTGATAGATATTATCAAGTTGCTAAATGCTTTAGAGACGAAGATTTAAGAGCAAATAGACAACCTGAATTTACACAAATTGATATGGAAATGTCTTTTGTTGATTTAGAAGAAGTAATTGAAATTAATGAAAGATTTATAAAAAAAGTCTTTAAAGAGGTTGGAAATGTAGATGTTGAGTTGCCTATTCAAAGAATTACTTATGAAGAAGCGATGAATAAATATGGAAGTGATAAGCCGGACTTGAGATTTGGTATGGAAATAGTAGAAATATCAGATTGTGTAAATAATTCTGGATTTGCAGTATTTAAGGGTGCAATTGATAATAATGGCAGTGTAAGGTGTATAAAGATACCAAATGGTGCTAGTATGGGAAGAAAGCAAATAGATAAGTTGACAAACTTTGTTAAAGATTATAAAGCCAAAGGGTTGGCATGGATTGCTATTAAAGAAGATGAAATAAAATCACCTATTTCAAAATTCCTTAGTGAAGAAGAACTAAATAGCATAATCACTACTGCGGGTGCATCTAAAGGTGATTTAATATTAATAGTAGCAGATAGTGATAAGGTTGTTTTAGCTTCTTTAGGAGCTTTAAGATTGCATATGGCAAAAAAATTAGAAGTAATTAATAAGGATATATATAAATTTGTATGGGTTACTGATTTCCCACTACTTTCATATAACGAAGAGGAAGATAGATATCAAGCGGAACATCATCCTTTTACAATGCCTTTAGATGAAGATATTGAACTTTTAGATACTGATCCTTTGAAGGTTAGATCAAAAGCATATGATATTGTTCTTAATGGTGAAGAATTAGGAGGGGGAAGTATAAGAATTCATGATACAAACCTTCAAGAAAAAATATTTACAGTGCTTGGATTTACAAAAGAAAGAGCTTGGGAAAGATTTGGGTTCTTATTGGATGCTTTTAAATTTGGACCACCACCACATGGTGGATTAGCTTATGGACTTGATAGAATGGTTATGTTTTTAGCTAATACTGAAAATATAAAAGATGTTATTGCTTTTCCGAAGAATCAAAATGCATATTGTCCACTAACAGAGGCTCCTAGTTCAGTAGATGAAAAGCAGTTAGGTGAACTTAAAATTAAAAAAGTCCTAGATTAATTTGGTAAGGAGCAAAAACATGAGTGAAAACAATAATAAAGAGCTTTTAAATAGACTTAGGAGAATTGAGGGTCAAGTTAAAGGTATTGAGAGAATGGTTGAAAATGATGCTTGCTGTAAAGATATTTTAGTTCAAGTTGCAGCCATTAGGGCTGCAATAAATAAAGTTGGTTCTTTAATTTTAAGTAATTATAGCAACAATTGTCTTGTTGATTTAGAAGAAAAAGATCAAGATAAAGTTGATGAGCTACTTTCTGCAATAAAAATGTTTATAAAATAGTATTAATAAATAGAGACAAAGTATGTCTCTATTTATTTTTTATAAAATTTAACTTTTTATTGATAAATATTAAGATAAAGTTTATAATTTTATTTAAAATACGGCAAAATAAGGAGTGATTTGATGAATTTCTCAGCATTAAAAGAAAAAGATAGCAAAATTTTTGAAATTATTAGTGAAGAAAATAAAAGACAGCAAGATAATATTGAATTAATTGCTTCAGAAAATTTTACTAGTGAGGCTGTTATGGAAGCTATGGGGTCATATTTAACGAATAAATATGCAGAAGGTTATCCGAGTAAAAGGTATTATGGCGGATGTAACGTAGTTGATAAAGCAGAAGAATTAGCTATAGAAAGGTTAAAAGAGTTATTCGGTGCAGAACATGCTAATGTACAACCACATTCAGGTTCTTCAGCAAATATGGCAGTGTATTTTGCAATGCTAAAACCAGGAGATACTGTTTTGGGAATGAATTTATCTCATGGTGGCCATTTAACTCATGGAAGCCCAGTTAATTTTTCAGGTAATCTCTATAATTTTGTTGCTTATGGGGTTGATAAAGATACAGAGGTATTAAATTATGATGAAATATTAGAATTAGCTCAAAAACATAAGCCAAAAATGTTAGTTGCAGGAGCAAGTGCCTACTCTAGATTTATCGATTTTAAAAAATTGAGGGAAATAGCAGATAGTGTGGATGCATATTTGATGGTTGATATAGCTCATATAGCTGGTTTAGTAGCGGCAGGAGAACATCCTTCACCTGTTCCATATGCACAGTTTGTAACAACAACTACACATAAAACATTAAGAGGCCCTAGAGGTGGCGCTATAATGTGCAAGGGTGAATTTGCAAAAGCTATAGATAAGGCTATTTTCCCTGGTATTCAAGGTGGGCCACTAATGCATATAATTGCTGCAAAAGCAGTGTGTTTTGGAGAAGCATTACAAAGTGATTTTGTTGACTATGCAAAAAAAATTAAAATGAACGCAAAAGTATTAGAAATTGAGTTGAAAAAATATGGTTTTAGAATTGTTTCAGGTGGAACTGATAACCATCTTTTACTTTTAGATTTGAATAATAAAGAAATTACAGGGAAAGAAGCAGAAAAATTGCTTGACTCAGTTGGTATAACTGTAAATAAAAATACTATTCCATATGAAACTAGAAGCCCATTTGTAACAAGTGGTATTAGAATTGGAACTCCAGCAGTTACAACAAGAGGTTTTGGAGAAGAAGAAATGAAGGAAATAGCATATTTAATTAACGAAACTATTGAAAAACGAGATGGAAGTTTAACAGAAATAATGGAGAGAGTCCATAAGTTGTGTTCCAAATTTCCTATTTATTAAGAAGATCATTGATTGATCTTCTTTTTTTTATAAAAAAACATAAAAAAATATTAAAAAATCAATATGAAACCATTTTCATTGCTAAATTAACAATTGACAAAAAGGCGATTCATGAATATAATATGTATTATAAGTTAATAATATTAAATTAATAATTTTTTTACGGTTTACTTATCGATTTAATAAAATACTGAAATTATATATTAAGCATTTATTAATTCAGTATTATTGATTTATTAATACTTTTAGTACTGTTAGGTTCAAACTTGTTTGGAAGTTAAACTAATTATAATTTTTGAAACAAAATGGGACTTAATAAGGCAAAGACAAAAACAAAATTAAAGGGGGACTTATTTATGGAATTTGAATTACTAGATGTTGTTAGAGGTGTTGATACGGTTTGGGTGTTATTTGCGACTACGTTGGTATTCTTTATGCAAGCTGGGTTTGCTATGGTAGAAGCTGGTTTTACTAGAGCTAAAAATGCTTCTAACATAATAATGAAGAACCTTATGGATTTTTCAGTTGGAACTTTAATATTTTGGGTTTTAGGATTTACAATAATGTTTGGAGATGATAAGTTTGGTTTGTTTGGAACTGGTAGCTTATTTGCTAGTTTTGATTTAGGACTTAATATACCAACACCGGCTTTCTTGATATTCCAAACAGTATTCTGTGCTACAGCTGCAACAATTGTTTCAGGTGCTATGGCTGAAAGAACAAAGTTTAAGTCATACTTAATTTATAGTTTTGTAATTAGTGCATTTATTTATCCAATAGTTGGTCACTGGATTTGGGGTGGCGGTTGGCTTGCAACTAGAGGCTTCCATGATTTCGCTGGTTCGACTGTTGTTCACTCTTTAGGTGGATGGGCTGCATTAGTAGGTGCTTGGATATTAGGACCTAGAATAGGTAAATATGATAAAGATGGAAATGCTAAATGTATTCCAGCGCATAATATAACAATAGGTGCTTTAGGTGTATTTATTCTTTGGTTTGGATGGTTCGGATTTAACCCAGGTTCTACTTTAACAGGTATGGATGTTGATGCAATGTCTCATATTTTTGTTACTACAAACTTAGCTGCAGCAATGGGTGCAACAGTTTCAATGTTTGTAACATGGTTTAAAAGTGGTAAACCAGAAGTTGGAGCAACTTTGAACGGTGCGTTAGCAGGGCTTGTTGCAATTACAGCTGGCTGCGATGCAGTTTCAGCAGTTGGTGCAGTAGTAATTGGTTTATTTGCAGGGGTTATGAATGTTTATGCAGCAGAATTTATAGAGTCAAAATTAAAAATAGATGATCCAGTTGGTGCAATCACTGTTCATGGTGTTAATGGTGCACTTGGAACAATCTTAGTTGGATTTTTAGCTTTAGATGGTGGACTATTATATGGTGGAGGAGCAAGTTTGCTTGGTATTCAAGTAATTGGAGTACTAGCAGTAGCTGCTTGGACATTAGGAACAGCATTTGTATTATTTAAAACAATTGATGCTACAGTTGGTTTAAGAGTTGATGCTGAAGAAGAGATTGTTGGTTTAGACTTAAGAGAACATGGAACATCTGCTTATCCTTGTTTCTATACTAAAGCAAAAGGTGGAGATACTCCATTAAGTGCTAATAAATAATATAATTTTAAAGTATAATTATAAAAAAAATAAATAAAGTCAAAGAAACAAGAGTTCATAGGTATATGGGCTCTTGTTTTTAGTTACAAAAATTTTAATTTTCTTTTCTGGATAAATTCAGAAGGTGAAATATATTAAAAATCATTATCTGAAAATTAAATTAATTTGAACAATTACGAATATCTTATAATATTTCGCTTTAGTAGCAGACAAATTTTAAAAATATTGATATAATAATTAATGTAGAATATTAGCAAAAATTTCTTTGGTTAAAATAACAATAAAAACATAAAAATTAGTTATAAAAAGTATGTAGTAATAAATATTTCTTATAAAGGTATTGTATAGTTTATATGTTTTTGTGTATAATGAAATTGTTTACTAATATTTTTTCATAGAGAAGTATTTAATTGTGTTTTTAGTTGTACAAATTATAATGTTTGTTAAAAAATGGACAAGTGATATAATAGATTGCAAACAAGTTATTGGATAATTAATTTTGGATAAACATTTATATTTGTGGTTAGACTAAAAACTGTAAATTGCCCTCGAACTTGCCTTGTGCGAGTTTAAAACATATAGAAAGAAGGTATACAAGATGAGCAAAATGAAAACTATGGATGGTAATACTGCTGCTGCACACGTTTCTTATGCATTTACTGATGTTGCTGCAATATTCCCAATCACACCATCTTCTCCAATGGCAGAACATGTAGATGCATGGGCTGCAGAAGGAAGAAAAAATATTTTTGGTCAAACTGTTAAAGTTGTAGAAATGCAATCAGAAGGTGGAGCATCTGGTGCAGTACACGGATCTCTTCAAGGTGGAGCATTAACTACTACATACACAGCTTCTCAAGGTTTATTATTAATGATTCCTAATATGTATAAAATTGCAGGAGAATTATTACCTTGCGTTTTCCATGTTAGTGCTAGAGCAGTTGCAAGTCATGCGTTATCAATTTTTGGAGATCATTCAGATGTTATGGCTGCGAGACAAACTGGTTTCGCGATGATTGCATCTAATGGTGTTCAAGAAGCTATGGATTTGGCAGGAGTTGCCCATTTAGCAGCTATTAAGAGCAGAATTCCTTTCCTTCATTTCTTTGATGGTTTCAGAACTTCTCATGAAATACAAAAAATTGAAGTGCTTGAATATGATGATTTAGCTAAGCTTGTTGACTATGATGCTGTAAAAGCATTTAGAGACAGTGCGCTTAACCCAGAGCATCCTGTTACAAGAGGTACTGCACAAAACCCTGATATATTCTTCCAAGCAAGAGAATCAGCTAATAAGTTTTATGATGCAATACCTACAATAGTTGAAGACTATATGGGTGAAATAAATAAATTAACAGGTAGAGACTATCAATTATTTAATTATGTAGGAGCTGAAGATGCTGAATACGTAATTATTGCAATGGGATCTATTTGTGATACTGCACAAGAAGTAGTTGAATACTACAATGCAAAAGGAGAAAAATATGGTTTATTAAAAGTTAGATTATATAGACCTTTCTCTATAGAACATTTCTTAAAAGCAATGCCAAGTACAGTTAAAAAAGTTTCTGTTTTAGATAGAACAAAAGAGCCAGGTGCTATCGGTGAACCTTTATACTTAGATGTAAAAGCTTTATATTCAGGTAAAGAAGGCGCTCCACTAGTTGTTGGTGGAAGATATGGTTTAGGTTCTAAAGATACAACTCCTTCTCATATAGCTGGTGTATTTGAAGACTTAAAATCAGAAAATCCTAAAGATGGATTTACAATTGCTATAAACGATGATGTTACTCATACATCACTTGAAGATGTAGCAGGAATAGATACAATTAAAGAAGGAACTACAGCTTGTAAGTTCTGGGGATTAGGATCAGATGGTACAGTTGGAGCTAATAAAAGCGCAATTAAAATCATCGGAGATAATACTGACATGTATGCTCAAGGTTACTTCTCATATGATTCTAAAAAATCTGGTGGGGTAACAATTTCTCACTTAAGATTTGGTAAAAACCCTACTAACTCTCCTTATTTAATTAATAAACCTCATTACGTAGCTTGCCAAAACCAATCTTACGTAGATAAATATGAATTATTAGCTGGATTAAGAGATAATGGTACTTTCTTATTAAACTGTATCTGGACACCAGAAGAGCTAGATGAAAAATTACCAGGTAGTTTAAAAAGATATATCGCAGATCATAACATTAACTTCTACACAATTGATGCTATAAAAATAGCTCAAGAAATTGGTCTTGGTGGAAGAATAAATATGATTATGCAAGCTGGTTTCTTTAAGTTAGCAAATATTATCCCTATAGATGAAGCAGTTAAATATCTTAAAGATGCTGTTGTTAAATCATACGGTAAAAAAGGTCAAAAAGTTGTTGATATGAACTACGCTGCAATTGATAAAGGATTAGAAGCAATTGTTAAAATAGATATACCTGAAAGTTGGAAAACTGCTGAAGATGTTGAAGCAGAAAAAGTTGAATTACCTAAATTCTTTGAAGATATATGTGTACCTGTAAATGCACAAAAAGGTGACGATCTTCCAGTAAGTGCTTTCGAAGGTATTGAAGATGGTCAATTCCCTGCAGGAACTGCTGCTTATGAAAAAAGAGGAATTGCTGTTAATATTCCAGAATGGTTACCAGAAAATTGTATCCAATGTAACCAATGTTCTTATGTATGTCCTCATGCAGTACTAAGACCTCAATTATTAACTGAAGAAGAAAAAAATAATGCTCCAGAAGGCTTTAAATTTGCAGAAGCTAAAGGATTAAAAGGCGAAAAATCATACTATGCTATGACTGTAAGTGCATATGATTGTACTGGTTGTGGAAACTGTGCAGATATTTGTCCAGCTAAAGACAAAGCATTAGTTTTGAAACAAGCAGCAACTCAATACAAAGAGCAAGAAGGCTTTGACTATACAAGTAAGCTTCCTAAAAAAGAGAACCCTACTAACAAATATACAGTTAAAGGTAGCCAATTTGAATTACCATTATTTGAATTCTCAGGAGCTTGTGCTGGTTGTGGAGAAACTCCATATGCTAAACTTGTAACTCAATTATATGGCGATAGAATGATGATAGCTAATGCTACAGGTTGTTCATCAATCTGGGGTGGTTCAGCTCCTTCAACTCCATATACAGTAAACCAAAAAGGTCAAGGACCAGCTTGGGCAAACTCATTATTTGAAGATAATGCTGAGTACGGTTTAGGAATGTACACGGGTGTTGAACAAGTAAGAAATAGATTAATATTACTTGCTGATAAAGCACAAGAAGAAGCAATATCTGATGAGTTAAAAACAGCATTATCTGAGTGGAAAGTTGCTTCAAATGACGGTGATGCTTCTAAAGCTACAGCTGCTAAATTGATGCCATTATTAGAAGCTGAGAAGGCTAATTCAGTTATAAAAGAAATAGAAGAAAGAAAAGATTACTTAGTTAAGAGATCAGTATGGATCTTTGGTGGTGACGGATGGGCTTATGACATCGGTTATGGTGGTGTAGACCATGTACTTGCATCTGGTGAAGATATAAATATATTTGTATTTGATACAGAAGTATATTCAAATACTGGTGGTCAGGCTTCAAAAGCTACTCCATTCTCTGCAATTGCTAAATTTGCTGCTGCAGGTAAGAGAACTAAGAAGAAAGACCTTGGTATGATGGCAATGAGTTATGGATACGTATATGTTGCTCAAATAGCAATGGGTGCTGATAAAAATCAAACTATCAAAGCTATTAAAGAAGCAGAAGCATATCCAGGACCATCATTAATAATTGGTTATGCTCCATGTATTAACCACGGTATAAAATCTGGTATGGGAACAAGCCAAGTTCAAGAAAAGAAAGCTGTAGATTGCGGATATTGGAATCTATATAGATTTAATCCAGAATTAAAAGATGCTGGAAAGAATCCTTTCACTCTTGATCAAAAAGAACCAAAAGGAGATTTCAAAGCATTCTTACTTGGGGAAGTTAGATACGCATCACTTCAAAAAGTTCGTCCAGAGTTAGCAGATGAATTCTATGCTAAAACTGAAAAAGATGCAAAAGAAAGATTTGAATCTTATAAAAGATTAGCAGAAATGCAATATTAATTTAAAAGTAAGAGCTTCCTTTAGGAAGCTCTTTTTTTAAAAAAGAATAAAGTAATTTAAAATAATGCTTAGTTTCCAAAACATAGTAAAATAATTAATAATGGAAATAATAATGGTATTATATCACTAGATTATAAATTCATTTTTTGAGCAAAATAATAGATGAAAAGGAGATGAATTTTTATGAACGATATGATGGATTATATAGGTTTGAGTAGGAAAAAAATGAAAAAAATGACTAAAGTATGGAGAAAATCAGCAAAAAGAATAAAAAAAATGTTTTAAAGAGTATGTAAATGCATACTCTTTTTGTATAACCCCTTTTAAAATTTTAATTTTGTGGTAAAATTGTTTTTAGCATTATAATTTTAGGAGGATAAAAAAATGGATGATAATAATTTTGAAACAGAAGATCAAATTTTAGATGATATGGAAGAGGAAACAATTTCTATTGAAATTGAAGACGAAGATGGCAATATGATTCCTTGTGAAATAGTTGATGGTTTTGCTTTTAAAGGCAATGAATACGCTATTGTGAAAAATTCAGAAAATGATACAGTATATTTGTTTAAAGTTGTAGGGGACGATGATGAAGAGGCAGAATTGGTGGTTCCTGATGATGAAGAGTTCAACGAAGCATCTGCTCATTATGAAAAACTAGTTGAAGAGGAATAAAAAGAGACTGATGTATTAGTCTCTTTTTTGGAGGTTTTAGAATGGAAAAACTTGCGATATTTGATGTGGATTTTACACTTACTAGTAGAGAATCCTTACTAGAGCTATACTTATACATGTTAAAGAAAAACAAAAAATTAATAAGATTTATGCCAAACAGTCTTAAATCAGCAATTTTTTATAGCATAGGAGCCTATAATGCGAAAGAGTCTAAAGAGAAATTCATGAGATTTTTTGATGGAATTAAAATTGAAGAATTTAATATCATAGTAAAAGATTTTTATAAAGAAAGACTTAGCAAAATTCTTTATAATGATGGAATAAATGCACTTAGAGATTTTAGTGAAAAAGGGTATAAAGTATATTTAATATCTGCTTCGCCGGAAGTGTATTTAAATGAATTTTATAATATAAAACAAGTTGATAAAGTTATTGGAACAAAACTAATTATTGAAAATGGGGTATATAGAAATATAATTGATGGTGAGAATTGTAAAGGTGAAGAGAAAGTAAGAAGATTGAAAGAATTCATTGATAAAGAAAAAATCAAAGTGGATTTTGAGAATTCATTCATGTATTCTGATTCATTATCAGACCTACCTCTGTTTAATCTAGTAGGGAATCCATATTTAATTAATTATAAAAAGAAGCATAAGGAAATTGTTACTCTGAAATGGAGTTAAGAGGTGAAATTGTGGGAGAAGCAATAGGAAAATTTATTATAAAGAACGATACCAGTTATTCGATTACACAAATTAGTGAAAAAGATATTTTAACTGATAATTCAGTATACGAGGTAATAAGAATAATAAATGGAGTTCCGTTATTTTGGGAAAGTCATTTTGATAGATTTCAAGCAAGCATAAGGGGTAGAAATTTTGATATTGACACTAATAGACAATATTTTAAAAGTATTATTATTAAAACTATTTTAGCAAATAATTTTAATGACGGTAATATTAAAATTGTATATAATATAATTAATAGAGAGTATTTTGCTTTTTTTATAAGACACGATTACCCACAAATGAAATTGTACTATAGTGGAGTTGATGTATCCTTACTTCAGTTAAAAAGGGAAGATCCTAGTATTAAATTAGTTAAAAATTATTATAAAAAGACCACTACAGAGTATAGAAAAAAAACTAATACTTATGAAGTTATTCTTTATGATGAAAATGGTGATATTACTGAGGGAAGTAGGTCTAACGTTTTTTTTATTAAAGAAAATATAATATATTCTGCTCCAAGCACAAGAGTACTCATAGGAATTACTTTACAAAAGATTTATGAAATATGTAAGACTTTCGATATTCAGATAGTTGAGAAGACTATTAATAAAAGAGATTTAAATAAGTATGATTCTATTTTTTTAACAGGCACATCAACTAAAGTATTGCCGGTTAAAAGTATTGAAAAAAACTATTTTGATATTAATAATAAAGTCTTAAATACTTTAATCAGAGAATATGATAATTTGGTTGAAAATTATTTATATAAATTTCAAAAATAGAAGTATAAGAATTAACGCTTATACTTCTATTTTTGATTACTGTAAATTTTCTATTGTTGTAGTTATAATTGGGATTACCTGTTTTTTTCTAGATAGTATATTTTCAACGTAGTACCATTGATTGTTAATATCAATATTGAAAGCTTTGCTAAATATATCTTTATCTTTACCTACAAAAATAAATCTAGTACCACTTTTAAAAATATCAGTTATCATTAGTACTAATAGATTATAATTTTCATTGTTAGATTTAGTATTCATATAATTTATTAAGTCATCTTTTATTGGTTCGAATTCTTTTTGATTCATTGTATTAATTTGTGCAACTCCTATTTTTTTGCTCAACAATGTAAAAGCTTTAAAATCTTGATTAAAGATATCTTTTGAGGTTTTACCTTCAATAGAAGTACCAGCATTAAACATTTTATCAGCGAATTCATAAATGTCTATATTTGCAATATTAGCTAATCGATTTAATATTATTTTATCAATACTAGTTGCTGTAGGGGATCTGAAAAGAAGCGTATCTGAGATAATAGCAGAAGCTAGTATACCTGCAATTTTTCTTGAAGGTCTTATACCACTTTCAAAAAACTTTGAGGCTATTATGGTAGAGGTACTACCTACTGGCTCATTTCTAAAATATATAGGTAATCCAGTTTGAATATCTGCAATTCTGTGGTGGTCTATAATTTCAAGTATATCAGCTTGAGAGATTCCATCTACAGATTGAGTAAGTTCATTATGATCTACTAAAATCATTTTCTTCTTGTTTTGAGAAATTAAATGGAATCTAGATATTGTTCCTAAAATTTTATTGTTTGTATCTAAAACAGGATAACTTCTGTACCTAGTTTTAGTCATAATTTCTTTAATGTCTTCTACAAATTCTGTTGATTTAAAGCTAATTAAATTTTCCGTTGACATAACGTGTCTAATTGGGATACTCTGTATTATTAATCTTGATGTTGTAAATGTATCATGTGATGTCAATATAATTGATGTACCTGTTTGCTTGCCTTTTTCAATAACGGATTCTGAAGGTTTGTTTCCTCCCGTAATTATTAATAGAGAAACTTTTTTATCTAAAATAATATTTTGTGTATCTTCTCTGTTGCCACAAATAATAATATCTCCCTCATCAATATTTCCTTTTGCTTTATCTGGCTCCATTGCTATTACTAATATTTTGCCCGGGAAATGGTTTACTGATTTATTTTTATAAATAATTTTACCAGAAAGGGTATCGATTATATTTTCAAATGTTGTATTACTTTTGCCTATTAAGTACGAATTCCATATATCCATAAATGAATTGGTTAAGTCAGATAGGGTCACTATGCCCTTGAACTTTTCCTCGCCGTCTACTACAGGAAGAGTTTTAGAGCCTTCTTTTTTCATTATAGTCCACGCAGTTTTCAAAGAAATACCAGGTGATATTTGAGCTGTTTTATCAAAATCTAAATCTTTTATTTGTGGTCTTACTGTTTCAACAAGACGCGGCTTTTCAACATCAAAATAATCTAAAACAAATTGAGTTTCTTTATTAAGTTCTCCAAGTCTTATAGGTATAGCGTTAACATTTTCTGCTCTGTTTTTAAAATCTGCATAAGCTATTGAAGAACAAATAGAGTCTGTATCTGGATTTTTGTGACCAGTTATATATATTGTTTCTTTCATTATTATTCCCTCCTAGTGATTGCTACTAAATAATTATACTTTTTTTAAAAAAAAATTTCTAGTATAACTTTCATAACTTGACCATAGGTATTCATATATTTATCTATAGGATTAACAATCTTTAGGAGGAGTATAGTGATTAATGAAATTAAAAAAGGAATTGGTCTAACTGAAGCAGAAGTTGAAAATAGAAGAAAAAAATTCGGATATAATATTCTGCGAGAAAGAAAGAAAGTTTCAGCAGTAAAAATTTTCATGCAACAATTTAATGATTTCATAACTTGGGTTCTAATAGCAGCAACACTTATTTCTGGTGCAATGGGAGAAAAGGCAGATGCAATTACAATACTAATTATTGTAATTATGAATTCTATTTTAGGATTTATACAAGAGTTTAAAACAGAAAAATCTCTTGAGGCACTAAAAGAATTAACATCACCTACAGCTAAAGTATATAGGAATAATAGAGTAAAGGTAATCAGGGCAGAATTATTAGTACCTGGTGATGTTTTGCTTGTTGAAAGTGGGGATAGGATTTCTTCGGATTGTATACTTATAGAATCAAATAATTTAAAAGTAGATGAATCACTACTTACTGGCGAATCTGAAGGAGTACAAAAGGAATTAAAAGATGGAAACAATAAGATATACATGGGTACGACAGTTATAAATGGATTTGCTAAGGCAAAAGTAATAGCAATTGGTATGAATACTGAAATGGGTAAAATCGCAAAAATGATAGAAAGTATCGAAGATGAAAAATCGCCACTTAAGGATAAATTAAATTCCTTAGGTAAAATATTAGTTTTAGCTTGTTTAGTTATTTGCTTTGTTGTAACTGTAATGGGAATATTAAGAGGTCATGATAAATATGAAATGTTTTTATTGGGGGTTAGCTTAGCAGTTGCAGCAATTCCAGAAGGTTTATCTGCTATTGTAACAGTTTCCTTAGCACTAGGTGTTGGAAGAATGCTAAAAAGAAATGCACTGGTAAGGAAGTTGCCAGCAGTAGAAACGTTAGGATGTACTTCAGTGATTTGTAGCGATAAGACTGGAACATTAACTCAAAATAAGATGACAGTGCAAAAAATATACTTTGATAGAAAAAATTATTCTGTAGATAGTAGAACTAAAAGAAAACTATTAGATTTAAACAATGATATAATTGCTAAATCATTTGTTTCATGTAGTGATTTTACTATTGAAGAAAAAAACAAAAAAGAAATTGAATTAAAAGGAGACCCTACAGAAATTGCTCTTGTAAAGGCGTTTTTTATTGATAAAAATAGATTGATGAATTTCATGAATAATGGGAAGAGGGTATACGAAATACCTTTCGATTCAGATAGAAAAATGAAAACAGTGGTTACAAAGGAAAAAGGTAAATTAATTGGTTATACAAATGGTGCCCCTGAAAAGTTATTGGGAAAATGTAAGTTCATATGGGAGAATAATGGCTATAGAATAATAAATCAAGGGGATAAAAAAGCAATATTAGACCAAATAAATAAAATGTCTAGTGAAGCATTAAGATGTTTAGGTACAGCGTTTAGTCCTAATATCAATAGATTAAACAAGAAATCATTTGAAGAAAATCTAGTTTTTATAGGGCTTGCTGGAATGAAGGATCCACCTAGAAAAGAAGTTAAGGATGCAGTATTAAAATGTAAACTAGCTGGTGTAAAACCAGTTATGATTACAGGTGACCATAAAAATACTGCTTACGCTATTGCAAAGGAACTTAATATTTGTAGAAATGAAAATGAAGTAATAACAGGAGAAGAACTAGATAAATTGAAAGAATCAGAACTTACTAAAAAGTGTAGAACTATTACGGTTTTTTCAAGAGTAACTCCAGCACATAAATTAAAAATAGTCAGTGCTTTTAAGAAAAATGGCAATATTGTTGCAATGACAGGTGATGGAGTAAATGATGCTCCAGCAGTAAAGGAAGCAGATATAGGTATTTCAATGGGTATATCGGGTACTGATGTTACAAAAGAATCATCTTCTATGATTTTACTTGACGATAATTTTTCAACTATTGTAGCAGCTGTTGAGGAAGGAAGAGTTATATATGATAATATTAGAAAATTTATTAGATATTTGCTTGCTTGCAATATTGGAGAAGTACTAACTATGTTCATTGCATCGATAATCAATATAAATGTACCATTACTACCAATACAAATATTGTTTGTTAATTTAGCTACTGATGGATTACCAGCAATTGCGTTAGGTGTTGACCCGGCGGATAAAGATATTATGAAACGCAAGCCAATTAATAAAAATGAGAGTATATTTGCTAGAGGACTTAAAGAAATGATAATTATAAGAGGTGTCTTAATAGGTGTTTGTACTATATTAGCATTTTTATTCGGGAAATATTTTGGTATGAATTTAATCGAATGTAGAACAATTACGTTAGGAACGCTTATTATGTCACAACTTTTTCACGTATTCGAATGTAGGTCTGAAAATCATTCTATATTTGAAATAAATATATTTTCAAATGTGTATTTAATTGGTTCAGTTGCTGTATCTATTACGATGTTAATTAGTATAATTTACGTACCATTTTTACAAAATGTATTTCATACAGTTACATTAGATGCAGGACAGTGGCTTATTGTGTTGTTTTTTTCAGGGGTAATATTTATGACAAATAGCTTATATTTGTTGTTAGCAAATAAAAATAAAAAATAATTCATAAAATAAGTCCCTTCAATAGTTGAGTGGGGACTTATTTAGCCTTGAATACAAAGAATTTAGTAACTAAAAAACTAAGAGTTCCAGTTATAATAGAAGCTACTAAATTAGAAATATTAGCCCAAAGAGCTGGACTTATATTCACAGAAATAGAAGTTAGTGCAACTAAAATTAGTCCATTTGCAATGGCAGCTGTTCCTAGTACAAGCATATAAAAGAAATATGATTTTTTTGTTGTAGTTGATTGAAATGTAAATTTTTTATTCATTATATACCCATTGATAGAATAGATAAAAAGAGATATAATTTTATAGAAAAATAAAATGGCGCCGGTGTAAGTGTTGAAAAATACCATTAGTAAATTGATAACAGTAAAATCAAGAATAACATTTACTCCACCAATTGAAGAATATATAATAAATTGAAAATAAGCCTTCTGTCTTAGATTATCTATTTTATTCATAGGTTGCCTCCGATTTAATATTAAAAATAATAATAGCATAAAAATGTTATTATTATATATAAAAAATGTTAAACTTTTAAGAATTATACATAATTTTTATAGGAGCTAATGAAATGAAAAGCAAAAAATTAAGTAATGGTATAAAAATAATATATAAGAACAACCAAATTGATTTAACATCAATATGTATTGGTCTAGATGCAGGAGCTAATTCAGAGTACAAAAATGAAGTTGGATGTGCTCACGCATTAGAACATTTAGTATATAAGGGTACCAAAGATTTGTCTGAAAAAGAGATTAATAATGAACTTGAGAACGTTTTTGGATTTAATAATGCCATGACAAACTTTCCTTATGTTATTTATTATGGGAGTTGCCTTAAGGAAGATATGGAAAAAGCTATATCTTTGTTTTCTCAGCTGATAATTTATCCTAAATTATCAGAGGAAGGATTTGATGAAGAAATAAATATAATTAAAGAGGAGTTAAATGAATGGAAGGATGATCCATATCAATTATGTGAAGATCTACTGATGTTTAATGCCTATAGTGAAAAACGTATTAAATACCCTATTATAGGGATGAAAGAAAGTATTAATGATATAACGTTAGATAAAATAATTAGATTTTATAAAAGAAATTACATTCCTGAAAATTGTGTTATTTCAGTAGTTTCTTCCTTAAGTTTTGATTATATAGTTGAAATCATTGAAAAGTATTTTTTGTCTTGGCAAATTGATGAAAGCTATATAGATACTGATAGCGATAAAACTTTTTCATTAGAAGAAAGTAATATTACAGGTTTTTTTGTTGAAAATAAAGAAAAGTTTAATGGTGCTAAATTCAACTATTTATTTTCTATAGATAATTTAACTGATATAGAGTATGAGGCTTTAAAAATACTTAATTACAAATTAGGTATGGGAATAAATAGTTTGCTTTATGAAAAATTAAGAACAGAAAAAGGATTAGTTTATGATGTAAGTTCTAGAATACAAAATGAAAAAAATATGAACTATCTTTTAATAAAAGGAGGAACTAATCTAACTAAATTAAAAGTAGCATTAGCTACTGTTGATAAAGTACTAGATGAATTTTATTTTAATGATAGTATTATTGACGGTATAAATATAGAAAAAATAATAAAATCAATAGAATTGAGCAATATAATTAGTAATGAGATGTCCATAAGATTGGCTATAAAATTTACTGTAAATGAAATAATGTTTAATGATTATGATAAGACTATAAATATTTTTAAACATAAAAATTTAATTGATAAGGAATTGTTAAAAATAGTACTGAAGAAAGTTTTTAAGAATGCTAGTGTCCAAAGCTTGAAATAGTAAAATTATTAAATATAGATAATTTTTGTTTAAGTTGAAAAATAAAAGGATAAGCATAGAGAAACTTGAAGTATTAGTTGGCACATTTATATAAATAAAGGTCAATATATATATGTAAACCCAAAGATATATATTGACCTAATAACCTATAAAATAGAAAAAATTATCACCCAGCAATTATGTTCTCTTTTTTTTCTTTCTTTTAACAGAGAAGCCAAAAGACCCGTAGGATTTTTTACTTAAACCAAAGTACTCCCCGTGAGAGAAGCATAATAAATTTGCTTTTTCAAAATGAATTTTCCCTTTTTCATCAATCAATTCATCTTCTATATTTACATTTTTTACATCAGCTAAAAACATATGATGACTACCAAGCTTAATAACTTGTTTTACTTTGCATTCAAGTGAAATCGGACACTCATCTATATATCCTACATTAACTGAATTGCCTTGGCATAGATTTAATTTTAATTTGGCTAATTTGTCTTCTTTTCTACCAGATACAACACCGCAGTAATCTACGGCTTTATTTAAGTTAGTAGATGGTATATTGATAATGAATTCTCCTGAATTATTAATATATTCATAAGAAAGACGTTCTGGTCTTACACTTATAGAAATAACAGGGGGTTTAGTGCAAACAGTGCCAACCCATGCTACGGTGAAAACATTATTTTTCCCCTCTTTATTTCTAGAAGTTACTAAAACACATGGAACGGGATTTAGCATTACACTTCCGTTAAACTTTTTTTTCATCTTAAACCTCACTTTATTTTATTCTGTTTATATTCACAAATGATTATAACATAAAAAACATAGTTTCTTATGTTTTTATCTATATTGAATATGTAATTCGTTGATATTGGACAATAAATCATTATTAATGCATTTAAATACGATATTATTATGTTATTAAAAAAAATGAATATTTTTTCTATTAAAGATGGTATAATTATTATAAATGTTTATTAAATGATTATATGTATTAATCTAAACACAATTTATGAAAAATTATTATTTTAAATAAATGATTTAATTATTAGAGGGAGAATAAACATGCAAAATAATTCAGAGTCAAGAACTAGTAATTCAAATGATATCATTAGTATATTAAGAAAAGATATCAATGAAAAAGATGATTATATTAAAATACTTGAAGAAAGAGTAGCTACTTTAAATATTTTAAAAGAAGTTAATTTTTATATGGGAAATTCGCTTGAATTGATTGATACGATAAAAAATATAATTGATGTAGTTTTGGGATTACTTGGAGTAACAGCGTGTTCAATTTGTATCAAAAAAGATTCCGAGTGGCAAGTAACAGAGAAATCAATGATTGCTGATAGCACGATTATTAAAGAAAAATTAATAAGTGAAATATATAGCAAAATAAAAGAAGGAAATGGAGAACTATTAATAAAAGATATTTCTGTAAATCAACAGTTTAATTTATCAGAAGGTTCTTTTATAGCTTTAGAAATACATAGAAATTCTATAAAATATGGTTTTATTTCACTTTACTACGATCATCCCGATACTATATCAGAAAATAAGATAGAATTATTTAGACTTATAGTAGCTCAATTGGGTGTTTATGTTGAAAATGCATTTCTTTATGAAAGTGTTTCTCTGTCTGCAATAATGGATAATCTAACGGGATTATATAACAGGACATATTTAAATAAAATAATAGGCAACCATCAAGTGGAAAATATAGGCAATGTAGGCATTGTAATGGCAGATATTGATGATTTTAAAAAAGTAAATGATAAATATGGACATCTTTTTGGTGATGTTGTGTTGAAATATACAGGGGAATTATTTAATGAGGTTGCAAAAAAATATGATGGGACTGCCTTTAGGTATGGAGGAGAAGAAATAATTATTGTTTTTTCTAATATTGATAATAAATCTATATGTGATGCTGCAGATGAAATAATTAGAACATTCAGACAAAAAATTTATGAAGTACAAAATAAAGAATGCAGTTTTACAATTAGTCTTGGGGTAGCTAGAATTGATGAAGATTCAAAAATAAACGATATATTTCAAATTATTGATTTTGCTGATATAGCACTTTATGAAGCGAAAAAAAATGGTAAAAACCAGTATAAATTAAGTAATAACATGTAGTATAATTTGCATTGCGGTGAATTAAAATTTCAAATATAATTACTATTTGATAAAATGGAAAGACGGTGATATTTTGAGGCGTGAATGGAGATTGAAAACAACAGATGCAGATTTAAGCAATATAGTAAATGAGACAGGGGTAACAACTACAATAGCTAAAATAATTGCCAATAGAGGAGTTAAAAGTATAGATGGGGTAAAAAGTTTTATTAATTCATCTTTAGCTGATTTATATGATCCATTTTTAATGAAGGATATGATACTAGGAACTGAAATTATTATGGATGCAATTGATTCGGGGGAAAAAATAATAATTTATGGAGATTATGATGCCGATGGAGTTACAAGTACTTCCATTTTGTATTTAGCTCTAAAACGATTGGATGCAAATGTTGATTATTATATTCCAGATAGAGAAACTGAAGGATACGGCATGAGTATAGCAAGAATTCAGAAATTGCATGAAAATGGTGTTAAAGTGATTCTAACTTGTGATAATGGGATAAGTGCAATTGAAGAAATAAAATTTGCAAAAGAGTTAGGTTTTACTATTGTTGTAACGGATCACCATGAATTAAGATTTTTTGTAAATGAAAATGGTGATAGAGAGTATTTAGTTCCTGAGGCTGATGCAATAATTAATCCAAAACAAAAAGACTGTGAATACCCTTATGAAAATTTATGTGGAGCAGGGATAGCTTTAAAGTTTGCACAGGTATTATTAGAAAGCATAGGATATTCATTGGATGAAATTACTGATCTGATTGAAATTGCAGGGATTGGAACAATTTGTGATGTTGTTGATTTAGTAGGAGAGAATAGGATTATTGCGAAGAAAGGGTTAGAATACATTAATAATACGTCTAATTTAGGTTTAAAAGCATTAATAGAAATATTAGGTATAAAAGGTCAAGAAATCAAAGCATACCATATTGGCTTTATGATAGGCCCTTGTATAAATGCTACTGGCCGATTAGATACAGCAAATTTATCTGTAGAATTATTATTAACTAAAGATAATGTAAGAGCTTATGAATTGGCAAACATTCTTAATGAATTAAATAAAAAGAGACAACAAATGACTAATGAAAATGTAGATAGCATAATTGAATCCATTTATGCTTCAGATTTAATAAATGATAAAGTTTTAGTTTGTTATAAACCGGATGTGCATGAATCTATTGCAGGAATAGTTGCTGGAAAAGTTCGTGAGAAATTTAATGTTCCAACATTTATTATTACAAAAGCAAAAGAAGGAGTTAAGGGTTCCGGGAGATCTATTGATGAATATAATATGTTTGAAGAATTGCTTAAATGTAAAGATATTTTGAGTAAATTTGGAGGACATCCTATGGCAGCAGGGTTATCTTTAGAAGAAAGTAAAATTTGTGATTTGCGTAGAAATCTGAACGATAATTGCTGTTTGACTGAGAAGGATTTAGCTTTAAAGATTAAAATTGATAAGAGATTACATTTAAGTTATATAACTAATGAATTAATCAATGAAATTTCGAATTTAGAGCCCTTTGGTAAAGGAAATCCTACGCCAGTATTTGCTGACAAGAATATCCCTATATCTGCAATAAGAATACTTGGGGAAAATAAAAATGTTTTAAAATTAACTTGTAGGATTTCACAAGATAATTTGATTGAAGGAATATGTTTTAATAGAGTTGAAGATTTTATAGATATAATAAAAAATGAATATAATGAAAACTATGAAAAAGTTTTATATAATCCTGATGGGTTAAAGTTAGATATGGTCTTTATACCTCAGTTTAATGAGTATAATGGACAGAAAAAGAAACAGATAAGGATAACTGATTTTAGAATATCAAGTAAGGGTGTAGCGAATTAGGCTACACCCTTTAGTTTTATTACAAAGTTTTTTCGTATTGTTCTACCATTCTTTTAACCATTTCTCCACCAACGCTACCACATTGTGCAGATGTAAGGTTTCCATTATATTCAGTGAATGGTACACCTAATTCTTGAGCTACTTCTGTTCTGAAATTTGATAATCCTTGTTTTGCTTCTGGAATTAAATTTTTTGCCATTCTTTTTTCCTCCTCTTTATTGTTTTTTCTGGTACACTAATAGCTTATCCAAATGTCAGAAATATATAATGGCATCCTTCTGGCAAAAAAGAAAAAGTTTAGATCTGAATACTTTTATTATTTATATTAGTAAATTTTATTTGAACTACAAGTTTTAGTGTACCCTAAAATTATTTAATTATCATATTATTTATAAAAAAGTATAAATAATATAATATTGATTTATTTTTTAATTTAATCATTTGTTAGACTTTGAGGGTCTTAATTTAAGTAGCATTAGTATATATAATATTAGCAAAATTTAATTTGGAAATAAAACTAAGGAAAGAGTAATAAATTATTAATAATTTATTACTCTTTCCTCTTTTATATTTAAATATTATTTAGTACTTTTATTTAATATTTTTTTCGTATTGTTCTACCATTCTTTTAACCATTTCTCCACCAACGCTACCACATTGTGCAGAACTAAGGTTACCATTATAATCTGTGAATGGCACATTTAATTCATTTGCTACTTCATTTTTGAATTTTCCTAATCCTTGTTTTGCTTCTGGAACTAATTTTTGAGCCATTATGTTTCCTCCTTGAGTTTTTTATTTTGTTACATTAGTAGTATTACACAACATACATAAATTATTATAGTGAATGAAAGGGTGAATTAGTTTATAGTACAAACATTTGAAAATTAAAGAAATTTAATTTATAAATTGACAATATGGTAATATTATTAGAAAATTATATATGGAAATATTAAATCAACAATAACTATAATTATATAAAATTGAATGGGAGATGGTTGTTTGAATAAAAAGATTATAATGACAGGTGGAGGATCGGCTGGACATGTAACTCCAAATCTTGCTTTGATTCCTAAATTAAAAGAGTGTGGATATGAGATAGAATATATTGGGACTAAAGAAGGTATAGAAAGAAAAATAATTGAAGATGAAGGTATAAAATATCATATTATATCTAGTGGTAAACTTAGAAGATATTTTGATGTCAAAAATTTTTCTGATCCATTTAAAGTAATAAAAGGAGTTTTTGAAGCTAAAAATATTATTAAAAAAGTAAAGCCTGATGTTGTTTTCTCAAAGGGAGGATTTGTATCTGTTCCAGTAGTAATAGGAGCACATATGAATAAAATACCTGTAATCGCTCATGAATCTGATATTACTGCGGGATTAGCAAATAAAATATCTGCTCCATTTTGCAGTAAAATATGTGTAACTTTTCCAGAGTCGTTGAATACTTTAAATCCTAAAAAGGCTGTATTGACAGGGACTCCTATAAGAAAAGAAATCTTTGAAGGAAGTAAAATAAAAGGTAAGAAGATTTGTGGCTTTTCTAATGAAAAGGATAATATATTTATTATTGGAGGAAGCTTAGGGTCTAAATTATTAAATGATTGTGTTAGAAATAATTTGAAACAGTTGTTGAAGGAGTTTAATGTAATTCACATTTGTGGTAAAGGAAATATTAATGATAATTTAATAAATGTTGATGGATACAAGCAATTTGATTATGTTAGCAAAGAATTACCACATTTATTTGCTTTGGCTGATATTTTTATTTCGAGAGCAGGAGCAAATGCAATTTATGAAATTCTTTCATTAAGGAAACCTAATATTTTAATACCACTTTCACAGAAAGCTAGCAGGGGAGATCAAATTTTAAATGCTGAATCATTTAAGAAGAGTGGTTATAGTATGGTAATTAAAGAAGAAGAATTGACAGATAAATTACTGTTACAACACATAAATGAATTAAATAATAATAAAAATGTATATATAAAAGCAATGAATAAAAGTGCAGTTAAAGATAGTGTTAAAAATATAGTTGACGTTATAATAGAAAATTCTAATAAGTGATATATGAGTAGCCTTAATATAGCCTTTTATTTGTTTTTTATTTAAATATAACCCCCAAAAGTATATTTAATTTGTAAAATTGATAAAAAACTGCTAATATTATAAATAGAGAATAAATAATAATATTAAATATATGATATTATTATTTGTGTAAAATATTAGAAAGAGTGAAAAAATGATAATTAGGGAAATGAAAGTAAATGTTGATGAATACGATAAGAAGTATGCTCTTGATATTAATGGAAATAAAGAGATATTTAAGGATGCCATTTTTTTTGATTTAGAACATTATGTTTATCGTGTTCCTATATGTATTGGAGTATTCGGGTGTTGTTATTATGATTATGATAAGAACGAGATTAATGTAACACAATATATGTTAGAGAATAAAAAAGAAATAATGGACGTTTTAGAAAAAGCAAAAGAATATTTTAACAAAATGCATAATGAATATAATAAAAAATATATTGTAACTTTTTCAGGCAACAATGACTTTACTGTTATAAATTATTTATTTAATAAAAATAATATAGATTATATAATTGAGGATTTTTATGAAAAAGTTGACCTTCAACGAGAATATGAAAAAGTTACTGGTAAAAATGTTGGATTAAAAAATTTAGAAAAAAAATTTGGTGTTGATAGGGAAGAAACTAATATAATAAGTGGGTCTAATTTAGCAAAAACATTTTGCAAAGTAATGAAGGATAGCGATTATATGAATAGGATGCCTAAAGAGAAAAAAGATAGAATCTTATTATACAATCAACAAGATGTAGTTAGTCTATTTAAAATGTATGTTGATTGGAATGCTGTAGTAAAGAAAGATATTGAGGAAGTGGAAGAAAAGAGTGAAAACCAAAATATACTAAATGATAAATAAAAAGCCTAAAGGGCTTTTTTATTTTGCATATTATTGAAATAAATATTACGAAATAGGAAATAATAGATGTAGAATGAACAAACAAATGAAAAAAAGAGAGGAAAGATTTTATGAAAACTTTAAGAAAATTTTTATCAGCAACATTTTTGGTTTTTATTTTTATGATTTGCAATACAATGAGCGCTATTGCAGCTCCTATGCCATCACTTAACTATGAAGTAAAATCAGGAGATTCTTTATGGAAGATATGCGTGAAATATGAAATAGGATGTTCAGAGATATTACAAATTAACCCTCAAATATCAAACCCTGATTTAATATATCCAGGACAATTGGTTAAAGTACCAGATATGTCTGGAATTAAGAGTTTTGAAGATGAGGTAGCTAGACTAGTTAATATTGAAAGATCAAAACAAGGGTTGCCTTCTTTAAAATTAAATTGGCAGCTATCACGAGTTGCAAGGTATAAGTCTCAAGATATGATAAACAAAAATTATTTTTCACACACATCTCCTACTTTTGGCGATCCTTTTAAAATGATCAAGGATTTTGGTATAAATTACAGAACAGCAGGTGAAAATATTGCTTATGGGCAGAATAGTGCACAAGAAGTAATGAATGGATGGATGAATTCACAAGGACATAGAAGTAATATACTTAATTCTAATTTTTCTCAAATAGGAGTAGGATTATCAATTGACCAATCAGGACGAAAATATTGGACTCAAATGTTTATAGGGTGGTAAATTAATAACATTTATTGGAAAATTTTTTCAAGTTGATGTATAATTAATATATAAAATCAAAGGGGTAAATTAATATGGATAAAGGATTAATACATTACCTAATAAAAAAAAATCAGCTTCAACTAGTTAATGAAATAATATATTTATACGAAAATTATGATAGTGTAAAGTATTACTTCGATGATAAGATTGATAATATAAGTGATATCAGCTATATTGAAAAAGAAATTGAAGAATTATTTATGAAATACAATTACGATAACGGATTGATTTATAGTAAATTTAAATTAAAATTTTTGAATAAACAAATTAAAAGTGATCAAATAATATGCTTGTATTTGGTCACTTTTATTGAAAGATACTTTGATTTATATTTTGTGATTGATGAAGTTGAAATTTTTAAATTACAAATAGAATCATTAATAAATATTTTATCAAAAAAATACTGTGCAGAATCTTTAATTTTAAACGATAAAATAAATGAATTAATCAAGAAACTTAAGACTATAGACATAGAAATATTGCAGTATTTTATTGAGACAATGCCTGAATATTCTCATGCGCTTTATTAGTAAATACTATTCTTAAGCTTTGGTTATAGTCATGTTTTTGTTGGCTTTTTTGTTATTCTGGATTTTTTTAGTTCTTCCATAATTTTTTTATCCTCTCATTAATAACACAATAATATTATTAAGAAAAAATAGATTAATATTCTTATTAGATAGAGAGGGCGTATAAATGAAACCAAAAGTTTTGGTAAGTAAATGTTTAGGGTTTGAAAATTGTAGGTACAATGGAGAAAAGGTAAATAATGACTTCGTTAAACTATTAGGAGAATATGTAGAATATGTAACTGTTTGTCCAGAAGTTGAGATAGGGTTAAATATACCAAGAGAAGCACTTAGAATAATTGAAATTAGTGAGAATAAAAGATTAGTTACTAGTAAAAGTAGAGAAGATAAGACTTCTGAAATAAATGAATTTTCTCGTAAATATATAGAGAATATCTGTAATTTAGATGGTTGTATATTTAAAGGTAAGTCACCAACTTGTGGAGTGAGAGATGCTAAACTATATAATAGTTGGGTAAAAGGGGCCTCGTCAAGGAAAGGGATGGGAATGTTTTCTGAAAAGGTAATGGATCGTTTCAATGAAATTCCTATTGAAGATGACTGTAGATTAAAAGATTTTAATATAAGAAATTTATTTTTGACTAAACTTTTTGTTCTTAATGAGTTTAATACTATTTATAATACTGCAGAAATTAAATCATTGGTGTGTTTTCACAAGAAAAACAAGTATTTATTTACTATGTATAATAAAAATAAAACAACAATTTTAGATAGAATGATTAGTGACAGTGAAAATTCACCTATTGAGAATTTTCAAGGAAACCAAATTTTTATTGAATATAAAAAAATTATTAATCAGATATTTAATAAAAATGCAAGGATAGATTCAAAAGTAAATACTTTAATTGAGTTATTACAAATTTTTTCGGAAAAAATAAATGAAGATGAGTATAGATTTATTAATACTAAAATTAATGAATTTAAAAATAATCAAGTTGCTTTTAGTAATCCATTATCTTTAATAGAAGAATTAGCAATTAGATTTAATCTTAAAGAATTATATATTCAATCAATATTCAATCCATATCCTAGAAAGCTTATATTGATGAGAGATTCAGGAAAAAAGATATAAAAAAGAGAAGGAAATCCTTCTCTTTTATATTTCATTCATCATTTGATTTGCTTGCGTTTTTGCCTCTTGGACTTCTTGATCGGTAGCATCTTTTACTGGGTACCAACCTTTCTTGTTCATAGCATCGAAAATTTGATATTGGCAATTCTGTGACTTCTCTAAATTATTAACAAGAGTGTTTCTTAAGTTTGGACAAGATGTTTCTGTGATACCAGTACTATAAGCACTGATTACTTGTTTTTCTGTAGTTAATAAGTCTTGCATTAAATCTTTTTCTTTCATAATTATTCCTCCTATGTCCTATTGATGTGAATCTAAGTAAGTTTTTAATTCTGTGAAATTTTGTCTGTGAGTGTCATAAGCCTGATTACATAAATTCTTTAATTCTGTATCTGTAAATGATTGAGCACATTCGCTATATTTTTTTGAAAGTAAAGTTTCATAGCCAATTTGATCTTTGATAACTTTTAGATTGTTTTCGTGGATTTGTTTTGTTCCTTGCTTCATAATAAATTTTCCTCCATTCAGTTTATTTACACTAATATTATTACCGATATGATTAAATATATAGATGGAAATAAAAAGAAAAAAATCACACTATTTTGTGTGATTTTCAATAATTCTTTTCAGCTTCTTCTATTAGATTGTTAATTAATTTCTTAACAGTAATTATTTTATTTAATTTAAAAGTATTTGCACCTGCAAAAATTAGTCCGTTTTCAATATCACCATTTACAGCATTGATAAGAGCTTTAGTTATACAAAATCTAGTTTCGGCAGGGTTGCATTTTTTAATACAATTGAAACATTTAGTAATTTTCATTCTATCGGTAGTTATTGTTTTTACGAATGAATTATTTATTGCTCTGCCAGGCAAACCTACAGGAGATTGAATTATTACAATATCTTTTTCTTTCTTTGCATCTAAATAAGCTTTTTTGAAGTTATCATGAGCATCACATTCCTTTGTAGTTACAAATGGAGATGCTATTTGAACTCCGGAGGCACCTTGCCTTATGAAATCGGCTATTTGTTTTCCACTATCTATTCCACCAGCGACTATTACAGGTATAGATTTATTATACTCAATCTCGAGTTTGTATTTTACTTCTAATACTTCTTTTAAAATTTCTTCTAAAGTTTTATATGTAGAATTAATCATTTCTTTCATTGAAAATCCTAAATGGCCACCTGCTTTAGGACCTTCAATTATAAAAGCATCTGGGATATAATTATACTTTTTGATCCATAGTTTTGATATTATATGAGCTGCTTTCCCAGAAGAAACTATCGGAATACACTTAGTGTCTGTCCCTTTAACAAATTTGGGTAAATCTGTTGGTAAACCAGCGCCAGAAATAATTATATCAATTTTTTCAGAAATTGCAGTCTTTACTATTTCATCGTAATTCTTAGCAGCAACTAACATATTTACACCAAGGATTCCATTTGGACTTAGTTTTCTAGCTTTTTTTATTTCTTTTATTAATCCTCTTTTATTTGCTTCTTCTGTATTAGATTCAAAATCCTTTTCTAGATAACCAAGTTGTACACTTGATATAATACCAATAGCACCTTCATTTGCTACAGCAGAAGCTAACTTAGATTTAGAAATCCCAATTCCCATTCCACCTTGTATAATTGGTATTTTAGCAATTAGATTGCCAATTTTTAATGCAGGTAATTTCATAAATTTCACTCCTTCAAGTTGTTTGAAACTCAAATATTTTGATAATCAAAGTATAAAGATAGTATAGTAATAATTAAAAGTATTGTCAAATAGTTTAGAAGATAATTTTAAATATTATTATAAATACTTGAAATATAGGTCTATTAAATGTAAAATAAAACTATTATATAATCTTATGTGGGTAGGTGTTAATGGTGGGTAAGAATACTATGAGAATTAATGAAATAAATGAAAAAAATATTAATCTATTTATCAAACCAATTATTTCTGTAATTAATAAAAAAATAATCGGTTATGAAACTGTTAATTGCGGTATTGCTATAGATGGAGAAGATTTTTCTGTAGAAGACACAATAGGAATACTATCTAACAAAGAAGATTTAATTAATATTGATAGAATGTATAGAGAGAAATCTGCTTACATATTCTCAAATGAAATTAAAAATATAAAAAATAAGTTGTTATTTTTAGATATTAATTTAGGAATTATTTCTCATTTCTTAGGATCTGGAGTTATCTTGGATTTAATAGAAAAATACAATTTAAAACCTCATAATGTTGTCCTTAATATAAAGGGGAATGGTTTCAATGATACTGAAGATTTGAAAGATTTTATAATAAAGTATAGAAGTATTGGATTTTTAATTGCTTTGAGTGATATAGGGTCTGGATTTGCAAATCTTGATAAGATTTCTTTTTTCGAGCCTGATATAATAATTATAAGTAAAAATATTACAGAAAGCATAGAAGAAGATTATTATAAACAAGAGGTATTTAAATCATTAGTGAATCTTAGTAAAAATATTGGAGCATTAGTAATTGCTGATGGTATTAATTCTATTCAAACGGCATTAACTCTAATGGATTTAGGAGCTGATATGCTTGAAGGGGATTGTATTGGTAAATTTGATGTAATTGATGAAAAAGTTGTAATTGACGTAAAACAAATTATAGAAGAAGTAGCTGATAATTATAAAAAGTACATGAAGGATAAAATAAACTTTGAAAAAATAAACCATCAAAGATATGAAAAGGTAATTACAAACATTAAAAATCAGCTTTCAAAACTAAAAAAAGGCGAGTTTGATAAATTACTTGCACAAGTTATATTAGAAAATAATGATTTTGAATGTATTTATGTATTGAATGAAAGTGGAATACAAGTAACTGATACTTTAACTAAGTATAAAGATGTTTTATCACAAAAGGCTCTAATATTCCATCCAGCAGAGAAAAACACAAATCACTCACTTAAAAAATATTATTATTTTTTAAAGAATATGGTGCTTGAAAAATATATTACAGAACCTTATATATCATTAGCAACAGGAAATCTATGCATTACTGTTTCTCAAGTTTTTTCCACTCCTAATGATGAAAACTATATATTGTGTATTGATTTTAATCCAAACAATTTAAATATTATATAAAAAACAGCAGTTTTTAAACTGCTGTTTTTTCGTAGAGGAGAATGAATAAAATGCAACCTTTAGCTGATAAAATTAGGCCTGTAGACCTAAATGATATGGTAGGTCAAAAACATATCATTGGAGAGAACAAAATAATAAATAATATAATTATTTCAGGAAGAATACCCAATATGATATTTTATGGGCCATCTGGAACAGGCAAAACTACTTTAGCAAATATTTTAGCAAAAGCTTCAAATAAGCGATTTTATAAATTAAATGCAACTAATGCATCATTAAAAGATGTAAAAGAAATAATTAATGAGCTAGATTCACTATTGAATTTAAATGGCATACTTTTATATCTCGATGAAATTCAAAATTTCAATAAAAAACAACAACAATCATTATTAGAATTTATAGAAGATGGGAGAATAACTTTAATCGCTAGTACTACTGAAAATCCATTTTTTTATGTTTATAATGCAATACTGAGTAGATCTACTATATTTGAATTTAAAGAACTTATGAATGATGAAATTGTAGATGCTCTCAAAAGAGGGATTGAAATTTTAGAAAAGGAATTTAGAGAAGCAGAAATTGTTGTTGAAAGAGAAAAACTTGAGTTTATAGCTAGTATTTGCAATGGAGATTTGAGAAAAGCTTTGAATATCCTTGAACTTTCTATTTACACAGCTGAGCAATCAGAAAATAGAATTTATGTTTCATTAGATACAATAAAAAATGCTTCTGGAACAAAAAAAATTAATTATGATAAAAATGGTGATAGCCATTATGATACTTTGAGTGCTTTTCAAAAATCAATAAGAGGTAGCGATGTTGATGCTTCTGTACATTATTTAGCTAGACTTATAAAATCAGGGGATTTAATTTCTATTTGCAGAAGACTTTTAGTTATTTCAGCAGAAGATGTAGGTCTTGCATACCCTAATGCAATATCTATTGTTAAGGCATGTGTAGATTCAGCAAACCAATTAGGATTTCCTGAAGCAAGAATTCCTTTAGCAGAAGCTACAATTTTGTTGGCGTCGGCACCAAAATCTAATTCGGCAATAGTAGCAATTGATACTGCACTTAAAGATATAGAAAATGTAAATATTGGTGAGGTCCCTTCTCATTTAAAAGATGCACACTATAAAGGGGCAGTAAAACTAGGAAGAGGAGTTGAATACAAGTTTCCTCATGATTATCCCAATAATTATGTTTTGCAACAATATTTGCCAGAAGAAATTAAAGATAGAAAATATTATACTGCTGGCAAAAATAAATATGAAAAGAGTATAGAAAATTATTTAAAAGCGTTAGAAAAATATGTATAATATTCTATGAGTGAATGTGAAAAAAATACTGCAATTTTCGGATTTAAAGTTGACAACTTTAGTAGGATTTGATATTATAATCTTAAATCCTCAGTAAAACACTAGGGATTAAAGAGGTGATTAATTGAAATTATCTACAAAAACAAGATATGGGGTTAAAGCCATGTTAGATTTAGCTTATAATAGTTCAAATAATCCGGTTTCAATAAGAAGTATAGCAGAGAGACAACAAATTTCAGAATCATATCTAGAGCAGCTATTTTCTTTGCTTAGAAAATCAGGATTAGTAAAAAGTATACGAGGAGCCCAAGGTGGATATGTGTTAGCAAAAGAACCAAAACAGATAACTGTGGCTAGTATTATGAATGTACTTGAAGGACCTGTTGAAATATCAAATTGTTTAGATAAAACAGAGTGTGACAATACTGAATTTTGTGCATCAAGACTTTTGTGGAGAAGAATTAAGGAAAGCATAGACGAAGTGACTGAAGCAATTTCATTGCAAGATATGCTTGATGATTTTTATAATTTAAATAAGGATAGGAGTGACATTAATGGATAAATTAGTATACATGGATTATGCAGCAACAACTTTTACAAAAAAGGAAGTTTTAGAAGAGATGCTACCATATTTTAATGAAGAATTTGGAAACCCTTCATCTTTTTATGAATTTGCAAGTAAAAATAAAAGAGTTGTAAACGACGCGAGAGAAAAAATAGCAAAAGTTATTAATGCTGAAGGTAGAGAAATTTACTTTACAGCAGGTGGTTCGGAAGGAGATAACTGGGCTATTAAAGGGATAGTATCTTCTTTTAAGAAAAAAGGAAATCATATTATAACTTCAAAAATTGAACACCATGCGGTTTTACATACTTGTCAATTTTTAGAGAAAAATGGATATGAAGTTACATATTTAGATGTTGATGAGTATGGAATGATTAATCTGCAACAACTTAAAGATAGTATTAAAGAAACAACTGTTTTAGTATCTATAATGTTTGCAAACAATGAGATTGGTACTATCCAACCGATAAAAGAAATAGGTAGAATATGTAGAGAAAATAAAATTGTTTTTCATACAGATGCAGTTCAAGCCGTTGCACATATTCCTATAGATGTTAAAGATATGAATATTGATTTACTTTCAATGGCAGCACATAAATTTTATGGGCCAAAAGGAATAGGTGCACTTTTTATTCGAAAAGGTATAAAGATTGATAATCTTATACATGGTGGTGGACAAGAAAGAGGTAAAAGAGCTACAACAGAAAATGTACCTGGAATAGTAGGTATGGGCAAAGCCATTGAGTTAGCTTCGTTGGAAATGAATGAAGAAAAAGAAAGATTGTCGAAATTAAGAGATAAATTAATAGAAAGTTTAAGAGAAAAGATTCCATATTCAAAGTTAAACGGAGCAACAGGCGAGAATAGATTACCTAATAACATGAATATAAGTTTCATAGGTGTAGAGGGAGAAACATTATTACTTGATTTAGAGGATCATAATATTTGTGGTTCAACAGGAAGTGCATGTGCAACAGGTGATTTGTCAGCATCACATGTTCTATTAGCTATAGGATTAACTCATGGGGTAGCACATGGTTCTCTTAGATTAAGCTTGGGAAAGAATACTACTGAAGAAGAAGTAGATTATGTTATAGAAGTATTACCAGCAATAATCAAAAGAAGAAGAGAAATGTCTCCGTATTGGGAAGAATTTTTAAAAGAGAGAGGGGAAAATTAAAATGTATAGTGATAAAGTAATGGACCATTTTAGAAATCCAAGAAATGTAGGAGAAATAAAAGAAGCAAATGGTGTTGGTGAAGTTGGAAATGCTAAGTGTGGTGACATAATGAAAATATATCTTCAAGTTGAGGATAATATTATTAAAGATGTAAAATTTAAAACTTTTGGGTGTGGTTCTGCAATAGCTTCATCTAGTATGGCTACTGAATTAATTAAAGGTAAGACAGTAGAAGAGGCATGGGAGTTATCTAATAAAGCTGTAGCAGAAGCATTAGATGGATTGCCACCTGTTAAAATGCACTGTTCAGTATTAGCAGAGGATGCTATCCATAAAGCTATAAATGATTATAGAGTTTCAAATGGAATGGAAGCGTGGGATATGGAAGAACATGACCATGATTCTCTTCATGAAGCTGTTCACGGAAAGGAAGATTGATTTTTGACAAAGAAAAATGTTACTGTTGCTGTAGCTATGAGCGGTGGAGTTGATAGCTCAGTTTCAGCGTATTTATTAAAAAAACAGGGTTATGATGTTTTTGGTATTTCTATGAAAGTTTGTGATGAAGTAGATATTACTGATGAAGCAAAAGAGATAGCCGATAAGATAGGTATACCTTTTTATAAAATAGATTTGATTGAAGATTTTAAGAAAAGCGTAATTAACCATTTTGCAGATGAATATACAATTGGAAGAACACCTAATCCTTGTGTTGAATGTAATAAGAAAATTAAATTTGGTTTATTACTACGAAAAGCAAAAGAATTAGGAGCAGACTTTATTGCAACAGGCCATTATGCAAATATAAAAGAAGAAAATGGAAGATATTTAATATATAATGCTAAAGATGCTAATAAAGACCAAACATATATGATGTATGGATTAAAACAAGAAGTATTAAAGTACATTATGTTCCCTAATGGTGATTATTCTAAGAATGAGATTAGAAAAATTGCTAAAGAAATAGGCATGGAAGTGCATAATAAAAAAGATAGTATGGAAATCTGCTTTATTCCTGATAATAATCACTCTGAATATATTGAAAAAAAACTCAAACGGAAGCAGAAAAAAGGCTATTTTAAGGATATTGAAGGAAATGTAGTTGGAGAGCATAATGGTATTATTAAGTACACTATAGGTCAAAGAAAAGGATTAGGATTGTCTTTGGGTAAACCTATATTTGTCGTAGATATAAATCCTGATTTAAATGAAGTCGTTGTTGGCCCTGAAAATTTGATATTTAGGGAAATACTTTTAGCAAAAGATTTCAATTTTATTCCTTTTGATAGAATTGAAGGTACTTTGTTTGTAGAAGCGAAAATTAGATATTCTGCTAGGCGTTCTTTAGTGCAAGTAACTCAAATAGATGACGACAATATAAAAGTTGTATTTAATGAAGCACAAAGGGCGATTACAAAAGGACAATCAGTAGTTTTTTATGAAAATGAAAAGCTTATTGGAGGAGCAATAATCGAAGACGTATTATAATCCCTGCATCGCAGGGATTTTTGTATATTATTAACTCAATTGGAAAAGATAATATTAAAAAGTGAATTGAGATGATGATATATTGAAATCACAAGATTTGATATTTAAAAGTGTAATTAATATGGAAGGCAAAGAAATTGGATTCGTGAAAGATGTAGCAATAGATTTTCATAATAGAAAAATTATAGGTTTGATTACTGTTAGTAGTAGCATTTTAAAGAAAAATATATTTATAGCTATTGAAAATATTGTTAGTTTTAATAAAGTTATTCTAATTGATGGATATGATAATAAGAGTTCTTTGAAAATTTCAGATATAAAAGGCCTTCAAATATTTGATTGTGATGGAAAGGTTTTAGGGATCATAAATGATGTTATTTTTGAAACAAACACTTTTTGTATTAACTACATAGTTTTGTCAAAGGGATTTTTATTAAATATTTTTTCTGGTAAGGTAATTATTAATGTTAATGATGTCATTGAAGGAGATTATAATTTTATCATCAAAAATAATAGTAAAATCCAATTTTCTTCCCTACCTTCCTTTAAACATAAAGAAGGTACATATTTATGAAAAAAAAATATTTTAAATATATTAATATACTAATAATAGTTATTATATTTTTGCTTTTTTTTTATGTGGATTTTTTAAAAAGTACTTTAAGAATTTTCATATTATCTTTTCTTATATATTACATACTCAATCCTATATTTAAAAATCTAAATAAAAAGATTAATTCGAAAAAAATTTCAGCTATTTTAATTATTCTAGTATTATTATTAATAGGTATATGTATAGCTATAAAACTAATTCCTATAATAATAAACGAAAGTGCTACAGTATTGAATACTATCGATGAAATTGAAGGAAAAATTAATGATATATTAACTATCCAGAATTATATTGAAAAGGATGATATTTTATATGTTTTAATACAAAATGCAAATAAAAAAATATATGAGATATCTTACGCAATTTCAAATGATATATTTAAAATAATCGGAGAATTTAGTGAAAACTTTTTTGACATTATTGTAATCCCAATAATACTATACTATTTATTTGTAGATATACAATTGATTAAGGATAAAATATTGGTAATATTTCCGAATGATTTCAGAACAGTTATAGAAAAAATATGTTTGGATTCAGATAAAATGCTAAAAAGGTATATAATTAGTCAGTTTATTCTAGTTACAATAATTACAATGGTGACATTTGCAACATTACAAATGATGGATGTAAAGTATCCACTCCTTTTAGGAATAATCAATGGGGTTTTTAATGTAGTACCGTATTTTGGGCCATTAATAGGGGCTTTACCCGCTATATTTATTGCATTATTGGAATCAACAAATAAAGCACTTATAGTGTCTGTTTTGTTGTGTTTTATCCAATTTATTGAAGGGAATGTACTTTCACCAAAATTAACAGGTGATAGTATTTTTATTCACCCTTTAGTAGTAATAATGATTTTAATAATTAGTGAAAAAATTGGGGGATTAACTGGAATGATTCTAGCAGTTCCAATTGCTGTGGTTATTAAAATAATTATCTATGATATAGATTACTATTTGTATTAAATATTGACATATTTTTATTTTTTTCATATAATCAGAATGAAGTGAATATTAAGACAGTGATAAAGGATTAGTAGATAGAGATGTTCAAATAGAGAGGAAGTGGCTGGTGAAAACTTCTTGAAAATTTTATCGAAGCTACCTTTTAGTCAATAGCAAAAGAGTTTTCGCTATGGAAGCAATTTATAGTAAGGGTGGAAACTTTGTAAAGAGTGATATATAGTATTACTATATATAATTAGGGTGGTAACGCGGAAAATGAACTTTCGTCCCTTCTAGAGGGGGAAGTTCTTTTGTTTTTGAGGTGGATAATTTATAGCTTTTGGAGGGATAATATGAAAAACATGAAACTTAATGATATCAGGAATGCTTATTTGGATTTTTTTGTAGATAAAAAGCATGTTAAAATGGATAGTTTTCCTTTAGTGCCTAAGAATGATAACAGTTTATTGCTTATAAATGCTGGTATGGCACCACTTAAACCGTACTTCACAGGTCTCAAAACTGTACCAGGAAATAAAGTTACAACTTGTCAAAAGTGCATCAGAACTGGGGATATTGAGAATGTAGGTAAAACCTCTAGGCACGCAACTTTTTTTGAAATGTTAGGAAACTTTTCTTTTGGAGATTATTTTAAAGATGAAATAATACCTTGGTCATGGGAATTTGTTACAGAAGTAATGGGAATACCAAAGGACAAATTATATGTTACTGTTTACTTAGATGATGAAGAGGCAGAAGAGATTTGGAAACAAAAAACTGATGTTAATCCTAAGCATATTTTCAGATTAGGTAAAGAAGATAATTTTTGGGAACATGGAGTAGGTCCTTGTGGACCTTGTTCAGAAATTCATTTTTATAAAGAAGAAGGACAGATAGAAACAGTTGAAGATTTTATCGATAAAAGTGATAAAGATTTAGCAGTTGAGTTTTGGAATTTGGTATTTACACAATTTAATAGAAATGAAGATGGAACATATTCAGATTTGAAAAATAAAAATATAGATACTGGTATGGGTTTGGAAAGAATGGCTACTATAATGCAAGGTGTTGATTCTATTTTTGAAGTTGATACATTCAAAAGCATACTAGATATAGTTGCTGAACTATCAAAAGTAGAGTATAAAAAAGACGCTGTGAAAGACGTTTCTTTAAGAATTATTACTGATCATAGTAGAAGTATAACTTTTATGATAAGTGATGGGATACTGCCTTCTAATGAAGGAAGGGGGTATGTATTAAGGAGATTATTAAGACGAGCAGCGAGACATGGAAGATTATTAGGTATAAAAAACAAGTTTTTAGGGGATATTGTAGATGTAGTTATTGAAAATTCAAAAGAAGCATACCCAGAACTTGAAAAGAATAAAGATTATATAAAAAAGGTAATAGAAATTGAAGAAACCAGATTTAATGAAACACTAGATTCTGGCATAGCAATATTAAAAGAATTTATAGATGAAGCAATTGATAAAGGATTTAATACTTTATCTGGTGAAAATGTATTCAAATTATATGATACTTTTGGGTTCCCTTTAGAATTAACTGAAGAGATAGCGCAAGAATATGATATGTCCGTTAATATAAAAGCATTTAATGAGGAAATGGAAAAACAAAGGAATAGAGCAAGAGCTGCGAGAGAAGGTAGTACATACATGGGGGCAGACATTGACACTATTGATAAAATGCCTGAAAGTATAGATACTGAATTTGTGGGTTATGATAAAGTAATGATAGAATCTGAAATTAAGTTTATTGTAGATGAAAATGAGGTTAAAGATTATATCGAAAAAGGAAGCAAAGGAATATTAGTATTTAACCAAACACCCTTTTATCCTGAGATGGGAGGACAAATTGGAGATACTGGTGAAATAAGTAATGATAATTTTACATGCAAAGTAATAAATACTAAGAAGAATATAGGGGGCAAAATAATTCATTTTGTCGAAGTTATAGATGGAACTGCAAAAATTGGAGATAATGTGATTTTAAAAGTCGATTATCTTAAAAGAGGTAAAATAGCTAGGAATCATAGTGCTACTCATATTTTACATGAAGCTTTAAGGACTGTATTAGGTAGACATGTACATCAATCAGGTTCTTTTGTTAATGATGAACGCTTGAGGTTTGATTTTACCCACTTTACAGCTCTTACATATGAGGAAATCGAAAAAATAGAAGACTTAGTGAACGATAAAATAACTGAGGTAATGAACATTAATACTGATATTATGTCTATTGATGAAGCTAAAAAATCTGATGCAATTTCTCTGTTCGATGAAAAATATGGAGACAGCGTTAGGGTGGTTTCAATAGGAAGTTTCAGTAAGGAACTATGTGGTGGAACACATATTGATAATAGTGGGAAAATAGGTTTATTCAAAATAATATCAGAAGTGGGGATTGCTTCAGGAATAAGAAGAATTGAGGCATATACTTGGAAAAATGCACTTTTGTATGTTAAGGATAAAGAAAATACAATAAAAGAAGCGACTTCATCTTTAAAAACAAATGAAAAAGAATTAGTAAGTAGAATAAATTATATTCAAGATGAAATAAAAGAAAAAGAAAAAGAAATTTTCAGATTAAATAATAAATTGGCATCTGGCAATGAAGATGAAATTTTGAATAATGTAGAAGAAATAAATGGGTTTAAAGTAGCAAAGGGAGCTTTAAATGGTGTTGATGGAGATACACTAAGAAATCTAGCTGACAAAATAAAAAATAAATTAGTCAGTGGAGTAGTAGTTTTAGGAAGTAACTATGAAGGCAAGGCAATATTTATAGCAATGGCTTCGAAGGATTTAGTTAAATCAGGAGTACACTGTGGTAAAATAGTTAAAGAAGTTGCAAAAATAGCAGGTGGTGGCGGTGGAGGAAGACCGGATATGGCTCAAGCCGGTGGAAAGAATGGGAATATGGTAGAAGAAGCTATTAATAGAATTGAAAATATTATGGAAAATATAAGTAAATAGTGTACATTTCTTATAATATAGTTTATAATTATTTTAAAGATAGAGAATAGCTTCATACTAAAGGGGTGAAGTAATATGAACGACCATACTATGCAATTTGATGTTCAAAGGAATAAGAAAGATTTAACAAAAGCTATTTTAAGGCAAGTAAATGAATCTCTTCAAGAAAAAGGGTATAATCCAATAAATCAATTGGTTGGATACTTGATGTCTGGAGATCCAACATATATAACGAATTATAACGGTGCAAGAGCTTTAATTAGGAAACTTGAAAGAGATGATATTTTAGAAGAAGTTTTAAAAGCATATCTGTCAAATGAATAAAAATGCCCTGTGGGCATTTTTATTTTGATAAATCATACTAAGGAGTAGTTTATGAGATGTCTCGGTTTGGATGTAGGAGATAAGACTATTGGGGTAGCTATAAGTGACCCTACTGGATTAATAGCACAGGGAGTTACAACTATTATTAGAAAGAATAAAAAAGAGGATTACAAGCAAGTACTAAAATTTTGTGAAGAATATAAAGTAGAAAAAATTATTTGTGGCATGCCTAAAAATATGGATGGAACTATAGGTATTCAAGGTGAAAAAACAAATGTTTTTATAAAAGGATTAGAAAATAGAACACGTATACCCGTTGTGAGTTGGGATGAAAGACTAACTACTAAAGCAGCAAACAGGGCTTTGTTAGAGGCTGATTTCTCTAGAGCAAAAAGGAAGAAAGTCATTGATAAAGTTGCAGCTGTGTATATATTACAGGGGTTTTTAGATAGTGTGAGATTGGGAGGAAACAATGGAAGATGAAAAAATTGTTCTAAAAGATGAAAATGGTGAAGAAGTAGAATTTGATTTAATAATGAATTTTGAAATTGAAGATGATGAATATGTGATTCTTACAGCAACAGACGATGAAAATGAGGAAGCTATAGCTTTGAAAATTATTAAAGATGAAGATGATAATGATATTCTTGTTACAATTGATAATGATATTGAGTTTAGTGCTGTACAAGAAGCTTATGAAACTTTGTGTTTAGAAGAAAATTAGACCATTTTTGAAAAAAGAAAGAGGTTTGATAGAATGGATAATAATGAATTGAATATGCTAAGAGAAAAATTGAAAAAAAAAGGTTATAAGCTTACACCTCAAAGAAAAGCAATAATTAATACTATTGATAATAATCGTGGTGAACATTTAACGGTTGAACAATTGTATGATTCTGTAAAAATAAGTTCGCCAGAAATTGGGTTGGCTACAGTATACAGAACTGTACAAATGCTTGAAGAAGTTGAATATATAAACAAACTTATGTTAGATGACGGTTGCTATAGATATGAGAAAAATAATGAAGATGAAATTCATCAGCATCATCATTTAATTTGCAAAAAATGTTTAAAAGTAATTGAAGTTAAAGGTGATTTTATGGATACTATAGAAGAGAGTATTGAAAAAGAATATGATTTTAAGATTGAAAATCATAAAGTGAAATTCTTTGGTATCTGTAAAGATTGTAGAAATTCGAGAAGGAGGGTAGATATTGAATAAAGGAGGACAGACATTGAAAAAGAGGAGAGACAAAATTAAGATAATTCCTCTAGGTGGTCTTAATGAAATAGGTAAAAATATGACTGTATTCGAATACAGAGACGAAATTATTATTGTAGATTGTGGGGTTAAATTCCCGGATGATGATATGTTTGGTATCGATGTGGTAATTCCTGATATAACATATTTACAAAGGAATAAAGAAAAGGTCAAGGCAATTTTCCTAACGCATGGACATGAGGACCATATAGGAGCTTTATCATATGTATTGAAAGAAATTAACGTTCCTATATATGGGACGAAATTAACTTTAGGATTGGTTGAGAATAAGCTTAAGGAGCATAATTTAGTAAGTTCAACTAAATTAAATAGAGTGGAATTTGGAGATACTATCAAATTGGACTATATTTCAGTTGAATTTTTAAGAACTTGCCACAGTATTGCAGATGCAAGTGCATTAGCTATACACACACCTTTAGGGGTTATTCTACATACTGGAGATTTCAAAATAGATTATACACCTATAGATGGAAAAGGTGTTGATTTCAGACGATTCGTTGAGTTAGGAACACAGGGTGTAATTGCAATGTTAGCAGATAGTACAAATGTTGAAAGACCAGGATATACGATGTCAGAAAGTATTGTTGGGGAAACCTTTGAAAGGTTATTTGCTAAAGCCACTGGCAGAATAATAGTAGCTACATTTGCATCAAATATTCATAGAATTCAGCAGATTATGGAAGCAGCAGACAAATTCGGAAGAAAAGTTGCAGTGTCCGGTAGAAGTATGGAGAATAATGTTAGAGTAGCTTCAGAATTAGGGTATTTACCATTGGATAAGAAGGTTATAATAGGATTAGATGAAATCAAAAAATATCCTAATGATAAGATTGTAATTATAACAACAGGTAGCCAAGGTGAGCCTATGTCAGCTTTGTCTAGAATGGCTATGAGCGCACATCGTATGTTGAGTATTGAGGTTGGAGATACGGTCATAATATCAGCTACACCGATACCTGGAAATGAGAACCTTGTTTTTAAGGTTATAAATGAATTGTTTAAAAAGGGTGCGGAGGTTATATACGAAGCGTTAGAGGACGTACATGTATCAGGTCATGCAAAACAAGAAGAACTTAAGTTAATTCATACACTTGTAAAACCAAAATTTTTCATACCAGTTCATGGTGAATATAGAATGCTTAAACGACATGCTGATTTGGCTATGAAATTAGGATTGGATAGTCAAAATGTATTATTAGCAAGTAATGGTGATGTAATTGAAATCACAGAGGAATCTATTAGAAAGAGCGGATACGTACCTTCTGGTCAAGTTTTCGTTGATGGTTTAGGTGTTGGAGATGTTGGAAATATTGTATTGAGAGATAGAAGACACTTATCTCAAGACGGTATTCTAACAGTGGTTATGACACTAGAAAAATCAACTGGGAAAGTAGCAGCTGGACCTGATATTATTTCAAGAGGATTTGTTTATGTAAGAGAGTCAGGAGATTTAATGGAAGAAGCTAGGATAATAGTTCGAAATGTTTTAAAAGAGTGTGAAGAAAAAAATATTACTGAATGGTCTTCTATTAAGTCTAGAGTAAAAGATGCATTAAGATCATTTTTATATGAGCAGACAATGAGAAAACCGATGATATTGCCGATAATTATGGAAGTGTAGAATAATTATATAGAGGTAGAATAAAAATAATAATGATTGACTTTTGAGTTTTTAAACATTAGAATGAATATGTTATGTTTAATTGGGTACTAAACAGTATCCAATTTTTTCTTGTTAAAATTTATTTATAGAGGGTTGGAGGAAAAAAATGTTCATAAGAGAAGATATAAGGAATATTGCAATAATTGCACACGTTGACCATGGTAAAACAACATTAGTTGATGAATTATTGCAGCAGAGTCACACTTTTAGAGAAAATCAAAAAGTTGAAGAAAGGGTAATGGATTCAAATGATTTAGAAAGAGAAAGAGGTATTACAATACTTTCTAAAAACACAGCAATAAAGTATAAAGATACTAAAATCAATATTGTAGATACTCCTGGTCATGCTGATTTTGGTGGAGAAGTAGAACGTGTATTAATGATGGTTGATTCAGTTATTCTTGTAGTAGATGCAGCTGAAGGCCCGATGCCACAGACAAAATTTGTTACTAAAAAAGCACTTGAATTAAATTTGAAACCTATTGTAGTTATTAATAAAATAGATAAACAAGCATCAAGAGCTGAAGAAGTTATTGATGAAGTGTTTGACCTTTTCCTTGAACTTGGAGCGAATGATGAGCAATTAGATTTCACTATTGTTTATGCTTCCGCTAAGCAAGGTTATGCTATTATGGAATTAGAAGATGAAAAAGTGAATATGGATCCATTGTTTAATGTAATACTAGAGAAAGTAAATCCTCCAGAAGGAGATATAGATAAACCTTTCCAAATGTTAGTAACAACAATTGACTATAATGAATATGTAGGTAGAATTGCTGTTGGTAAAATTGAAAGAGGCGTAATTAAAAAGAATGAAACTATTTCAGTTATAAATGAAGAGAATAAAATAAAAAATGCAAAAATATCTTCACTTTTTGTTTATGATGGATTAAATAAAGTAGAAGTTAATGAGGCAAAGCTTGGTGATATTATTGCTGTTGCAGGTATATCGGATATTAATATTGGGAACACAATTGCAAATCCAAGTGACCCAGAAGCACTTCCTTTTGTAAGTATTGATGAACCTACTTTGAGTATGAACTTTATTGTTAATAATTCTCCTTTTGCGGGTCAAGAAGGTGATTATGTAACTTCTAGGCATTTAAGAGCAAGACTATTTAAGGAATTAGAAACTAATGTAAGTCTTAAAATAGAGGAAACAGATTCTGCTGATTGCTTTAAAGTTAGTGGAAGAGGAGAACTTCATTTATCAATATTAATTGAAAATATGAGAAGAGAAGGATATGAGTTTCAAGTATCTAGACCGTCTGTTATATTCCATAATGATGGCAATGGAGTATTAGAGCCAATTGAAATATTAACAGTAGATGTACCGGAAGCTTTTGCTGGTGTTGTTATTGAAAAATTAGGACCTAGAAAAGCAGAAATGATAAATATGACTTCAGCAGTAAATGGATATACAAGATTAGAGTTTAAAGTTCCTGCTAGAGGATTGATAGGATTTAGAAGTGAATTTTTAACTGATACAAAAGGAAATGGAATAATGAATCATATTTTCTTAGAGTATGAAAAATTCAAAGGTGAAATACCTGGAAGAACTAGAGGCTCTTTGGTGGCGTTTGAAACTGGTGATGCAGTTGCATACGGATTGTTTAATGCGCAAGAAAGAGGAAGATTATTTATAAAACCAGGTTTTAAAATTTATCAGGGTATGGTTGTTGGAGAATGTTCAAGAGCTGGAGATATAGAAGTAAATGTATGTAAGAAAAAACATTTAACTAATACTAGATCATCCGGTGCTGACGACGCGCTTAAACTTGTATCAGCATTAGAATATAGTTTAGAGCAATGTTTAGAATTTATTGCTGACGATGAGTTAGTAGAAGTTACACCTAAAAATGTTAGAATGAGAAAAAGATTATTGGATCCTAATGAAAGAAAGAGAACTATTTCAAGAAAAAAATAAGATCGTTTTTTATCTAAATTAAAAATGAAATGTGGAATGTGAGATTAACTCGTATTATTTATATTTGTCACATTAATGATGGGCATTGTAAAAAGAGGAGATAATTTTGCATTTCATATTTCATTTATTATAATTATTTATTACTAGTGAGAATTTCTAAAATTAAGTATTTAAGTAGAGGTGTTGCATATGAAAAAAGTAGTTATTATTATAATGACATTATTCTTTGTTTTAGGTTGTGGAGCAGCTTTTATATTTTATAAAATCAATGATGTAATAGAAAATCCTTTAACTATTAAAGAAGATACGATAACTATTAATGTTGAAAAAGGTATGACTTTTTACACACTATTAGAAAGTCTTGATGATGAAAATAAAATTCAAAACCCTCTATTAATAAAATTGGCAATTAAATACACAGAAATAGATGCTGAAATTAAGGCAGGGGAATATGAGATAAATAGAGATGTAAATCTTCAAGAGCTAATTGAAAATCTTTCTGTTGGTAATTTGGCAGAGGGCTCTATTAAAGTTACTATACCCGAAGGTTATACCGTAGAGGATATAGCTAGAGCTTTAGAGGAGCAAAATGTTATAAGTAAAGAAGAGTTTTTAAGCTTTTGCAGTGAATATAAAAATCCGATAATAGAAATGGACAATGATGAAGTTAAATATGAAGTAGAAGGATTTTTATTTCCAGATACATATATGTTTAAGGAAAATTCATCTTCAGAAATGATTGCAAGTAAAATGATTGATAGATATGAAGAAGTTATGGATGAAATAGTAAAAAATCAAGAATACTCAAATGAAGAAATTTATAAATATATAACTATAGCTTCTATGATTGAAGAAGAGGCAAAAGTTGACGAGGAAAGAAGTCTTGTTTCATCTGTTATTTATAATAGAGTTGACATAGGCATGCCTTTGCAATTAGATGCAACAGTTATTTATGCATTAGGAGAGCATAAAGATGGAATTCTTATAAAAGATACGAAAACAGAGTCTTCCTATAATACATATTATATTAAAGGTTTACCTGTTGGGCCTATTACAAATCCCGGCAAGGCATCAATCGAAGCCGCAATAAATCCAGCTGATACAGACTACATTTATTACGTATATGATAATGAAGGTAAGCACTATTTTACGGACAACTATAATGATTTTCTAGAAGCTAAACAAAGGTATAAAGAGAACAAATAACAAATTGGAGGAAACAATGGACGGAATTACTTATGACCATATTGATAATTATCTAAGGTCACTTATAAATTTTAACGATGATATTTTAGATGATTTAGAAAACTATGCACATATTAATAATGTACCTATTGTCCAAAAGGAAGTTGCAAATTTAATAAGGTTTATTATTAGTATAAAAAAACCTATTAAAATTTTAGAACTTGGTACTGCAATAGGTTATTCGTCAATACTTATGAATATTGAAAGTAAAAATAACAGTAAAATTACTACAATTGAGCGTAGCGATAAAATGTATGATATTGCTGTAGAAAATATTAAAAAATATAATATGGATAAATCAATAAATGTAATTAAAGGAGATTGTTTAGATGTAATTCAAGCTCTAAATCAAAAATTTGATTTAATATTTATTGATGCAGGAAAAGGACACTATAATCATTATTTGCCACATTGTCTTAGGTTATTAAAAGATGATGGTATGATAATATCTGATAATGTGTTGTTTAGAGGGATGGTAGCTTCAGATGACCTTGTAATCAGAAGAAAAATTACCATTGTCAAAAGAATGAGAGAATACCTAGAAGAAATTAGCATAAGAGAAGATTTGAATACAACAATTCTACCTATTGGAGATGGAGTTGCTATTACTTTGAGGAGGAATAATAAATGAATAAACCTGAATTATTAGCTCCAGCAGGTAATTTAGAAAAATTAGTTACTGCAATTGATTTTGGGGCAGATGCAGTATATTTAGGCGGAAGTCGATTAAACTTAAGAGCGCTAGCTAATAATTTTTCTATAGAAGATATTAAAAAAGGTGTAGAATATGCTCATAAAAGAGGGAAAAAAGTTTATGTAACACTAAATGTTTTTCCACATGAAGAGGATTTTGTAGGTTTGGAAGAATATTTGATGGAATTAAAAGAAGCGAAAATAGATGCTCTTATTGTTTCAGATCCAGGGATTATTATGACTGCAAAAGAAATTGCTCCAGAATTAGAACTTCATCTTAGCACTCAAGCTAATAGTGTAAATTACAAGTCAGCACAATTTTGGTTTAATTATGGAATAAAGAGAATAGTTCTTGCTAGAGAATTGAGTCTTGAAGAAATAAAAGGCATTAGAAAAAAATTACCAGAAGAATGCGGAATAGAAACTTTTGTTCATGGGGCAATGTGTATGTCCTATTCAGGGAGATGTCTATTATCGAATTATATGACAGGTAGAGATGCCAATAGAGGTAGATGTGCTCAACCTTGTAGATATAAATATTATTTGATGGAAGAAAAAAGACCGGGCGAATACTTCAATATTGTTGAAGATGATAAAGGAACTTACATAATGAATTCAAAAGATTTATGTATGATTGATCATATTCCCGAGCTTATAGAGGCAGGTATTAATTCGCTTAAAATAGAAGGTAGAATGAAGAGTACTTTTTATGTAGCAGCTATTGTTAAAGCTTATAGGGAAGCCATAGATAGATATTTTGATAATTCAAAGGAATATGTATTAAGAAATGAGTGGAAAGAGCTTTTAAACAAACCGAGTCATAGGGTATATACTACAGGCTTTTATTTTGATGAAGAAGTTAAACAAAATGTAGCTTCATCTGAGTATATTCGAGATTATGATGTAGTTGGTATTGTGCTGCGTTATGATAAAGATACTAAAAGAGCGGTAATAAAACAGAAGAACAGGGTGTTTAGTGGTGATAAGGTTGAAGTTTTAAGGCCACAAGGGGACGATTTTGCTGTACAGCTGTTGAATATTAAAAATGGATCAGGTGAATTAATTGAAGCTGCTAATCAAGCTGCTATGATATTTGATGCAGAAGTTAATATTGAATTACAAGAAAAAGATATACTAATTCTGAAAAAGGGGGATGAGTAATGGTTAAACCTGTATTAATTGGAATTGCAGGTGGTACGGGTTCGGGGAAAAGTACTGTTGCAAATGAAATCTATAGAAGCTTTACTAAAAAATGCATTGCAAAAATAGAACAAGATTCTTATTATAAAGATCAGAGTAATTTAACTTTTGATGAGAGAACAAAAACTAATTATGATCATCCAGATGCTTTTGATACAAATTTGTTAGTTAATCAATTAAGAGACCTAATAGATGGAAAGACTATAGAAAAACCAATATATGATTTTTCTATTCATAATAGAATTGATAATACAATTAAAGTTGAGCCTAGAGAAATAATAATATTGGAAGGTATTTTGATTCTTCAGGAAGAAAGAATTAGAGATTTATTAGATATTAAAATATATGTTGATACTGATGCTGATGTAAGAATTATAAGAAGAATATTAAGAGATATGAGAGAAAGAGAAAGAACATTAGAATCGGTTATTGACCAGTATTTAAATGTTGTAAGACCTATGCACCTTCAATTTGCAGAACCAACTAAAAGATATGCAGATATTATTTTGCCAGAAGGTGGCCATAACAAAGTTGCTATAGATATTATTGTAGCAAAAATAAGACAAGTATTGCAAGAAAATAAATTCAAATGAATAAAAAAACACTTTTTTGGAAAGTAATTTCAAAGAGGTGTTTTTTTATGTTTGAAGATAAATATATTATAAAAAGAAGAATTAAAAGGTTATTTGTTATTGCATTATTATTACTGTCTTTTTTAGCTTTGAGACTATATTTTATTATGAATAAGAGTAGTGAAGAATTGGGTGCTATAGCCGATGCACAAATAACAATAAAAGAAGTAAAAGGGACACTTAATTATAATCTTCTTGATTGTAATGGGAAAGATTTATTGAAATATAAAGAAAAATTTTATTTTTGTGTTTATTCAAATTTATTTTCAAAAAATATCTATAATACAAAATTGGATGATCTAATTGCAATGAATATAATTCTGAAGAAATATAATAAAGATTATAATTTAATGAATATTGATGTTGACAGTTATGAAAAATTAACATGGGAAATTGATGAAAAAACATATAATGAATTACGAGAGATTAAAGGAGTTAAAGGCGTTTATACGTTTAGCTGTAAAGATATAGATAGTGAGAATAGGGAAAGTAGTATCGAAAATATTATCACTAATCCTATTTATTATAAGAGGATTAGTGATAATAGTGAGATTAAATATGTAGAAACGGAAAAACCTGAAGGTTCTTTAGAAGACGAAATTATAAAAAAAACTTCCAATAATGATTATGTTAATGATATATTCAAGATAGATGAATCAGGAGCAGTAGAAAATATTAGTAGTGAAATCCCAAAAGAAAACTTAGATGTTGTCTTAACTATAGATAAAGAAATTCAGCTAAAAATTGAAGAAGTACTAAATTCTGAAAAATATAAAGATGATGAACAAATTGGTGTAGTAGTAATGGAAAGTGATACAGGTAAAATTCGAGGGCTCGCCCAAAAAGATTATTTTATTGACGCAAATATCGTGCTAGGAACAGGAACAGAGAGTTTTTGCCCAGGTTCGATTTTTAAAATATTAGTTGAAGAGGCTGGATTAGAAAAAGAGGTAGTAGACTTAAATAAAGTATATATACATGAGGAAAATGGTATTACAGATCACTTTGAATGGGATAGCATGAAAATAGATGAGGGATTTATTAGGTCATGTAATAATTTGTTTAGTCAAGTGGGTGAGGAACTAACGGTTGATGTAATGAATAGCTACGCTGAAAAGCAAGGATTATATGAAAAAGTAGTTAATATTGCTCAAGAAAAAGAGGGGGTTTGTGATAATGATACTGATGCCTGGGGTCTAACGTCAATAGGTAAAAAGAGCCAGATAACACCGATAGAAGCTATTTCTATTCCTAACACTATTATTAATGGTGGAGTATATGTTAAACCTACTATCATTGAAGGTTATGCTGATAATTCTTCTAATATTATTGAACAGAAGGAAAAAGAAGAAGAAAGAATTATTTCAGAAAAAAATGCAAATATTATTAAAAATCAGATGATTGATGTTGTTAGAGATGAAGATGGAACTGGCCGTAAAGCATATTCAAGCTATATAAATTTAGGTGGTAAAACAGGAACTGCTGGTAGAAAAGAGGAAGGAGAATTTATTTCTGATAAGGATGACTATGATGATATAGAATGCAATGACTTGTGGTTTGCAGGTTTTTTTGAAATTGATAATAAAAATTACAGTATGATAGTTTTTGTTCCAGATAAAGAAGTTGGAGTCTACGCAAGTGAAATTTGTGCACCTATTTTTAAAGATATTGCAGAAAATCTTTATTCATATTTACAATAATTTATGCACTATTTACTATGTTATATCATATTATAATAATAAGCACTCTCTGGAGGAATAGCAACGTGTTTATTGTTCAAAACTTATTTCAACTATTAGGTAGTGTTGTATTCTTTACAGCTTACGTTAGTAATGGGAATTCATTTCCTAAACCACTTAATGAACAAGAAGAAAAAATATTTATTGAAAAACTCAAATCAGGAGATTCATCTGCAAAAACTGTTTTGGTTGAAAGAAATCTGAGATTAGTAGCACATATAGTTAAAAAGTACTCTTATCCTTATAAAGATGTGGAAGATCTCATTTCAATTGGTACTATAGGATTGATTAAAGCTATCGATTCATTTGACGATACAAAAGGAACTAGATTAGCGACTTACGCCGCAAGATGTATAGAAAATGAAATACTAATGCTCATAAGAAACAATAAAAAAACTAAAAATGAAATATATCTCCAAGATCCAATTGGAATTGATAAAGAAGGGAATGAAATATCATTAATTGATATACTAAGTAGTAATGAGGAATCGGTAGTTGATAAGGTTGAAAACCTAATTGAAATACGTAAGCTTTATCAAAATATTCAAAAATGTCTTTCTGAAAGGGAAAGAATCATTATAGAACTGAGATATGGCCTTTATAATGGAGATTCAAAAACACAAAGGGAAATTGCATGTATGCTTGATATTTCTAGGTCTTATGTTTCTCGTATTGAAAAAAGAGCTCTAAAAAAATTATTTAAGGAATTTAATAAGAAAAATATAAATTTTTAGAATACTTTGTCATTAAATATTTAAATTATACTTTTTTTATTACTATATATTTGATAAAATGTAGTAAGAACGTTTTATAGATAAGATTTTTCATGAAACATACATGAGGAGGAAAAATGTGGTATCTTTAAATGAATTATTAGAACTTACTGTTGATAAAGGGGCTTCAGATTTGCATTTAACTGTTGGTATTAATCCTACGCTAAGGGTTAATGGAGAATTAGTTATTTTAGAGGAAATAAAAAAATTATCACCTAGAGAAACTGAAACTTATTCTAGAGAGATTTTAGGAGAACAATATAATAGCTATTTAGAAAAGGGTGAGGTAGATACATCTTATTCTATTCCTAGATTAGGCAGGTTTAGAGTTAATGTATATAAACAAAGAGATAGTGCAGCTATAGCTATAAGGGTAGTTGGTTTAAAAGTACCTACATTAACTAAGCTAGATATGCCATCAATTATAAGAGAGCTTACAGAAAAAAGGAGAGGTCTTGTTGTTGTGACGGGTCCTACAGGTAGTGGTAAAAGTACTACACTTGCGGCAATGATTAATGAAATAAATACAACAAGAGCTAATCATATAATTACATTAGAAGACCCTATAGAGTTTTTGCATAAGCATAATAAATCGATTATTAATCAAAGAGAAATTGGTCGAGATTCTAGCAGCTATGGAGCAGCACTAAGAGCTGTGTTAAGAGAAGACCCTGATGTAATTTTAGTTGGAGAAATGAGAGATTTGGAGACAATTTCTATTGCTATTACCGCTGCTGAAACTGGACATTTAGTTTTGTCAACGTTACATACAATAGGTGCGGCAAAAACTATAGATAGAATTGTTGATGTATTTCCACCATATCAACAACAACAAATTAGAATGCAACTTGGTGCGGTATTACAAGGAATAGTTTCACAACAATTAATTCCTATGAAAAATGCTGATGGTCGTGTTGTTGCACTTGAAACAATGACTACAACTCCTGCTATCCAAAATCTAATAAGAGAAGGTAAAACACACCAAATACAATCATCAATTCAAACAGGAGCAAAATATGGAATGAAAACAATGGATTCAAGTTTAATTGAATTGTATAAAGATGGATTGATAAGTTATGATGATGCACTAACTTATGCCATGGATGTGGAAATGTTTAAAAGATTAGTATCAATTTAAAACACACAATAAAAAGTGTGTTTTTTATTGTTGTTTGTGAAATGATTTTTAATGCAATCAAAAAAACTACTTAAGTTTTAAAATATATAAATTAGTTTTAAAATTTAGAAGGATAATTGAAATTTATGTTGAATACTATATACATCCAGCTTTAAGGAGGAAATATGATGGATGACTATATAGTAACACTTGATATTGGTTCAAGTAGTATATATGGTGCTGTTGGGAAAATAGATGAAGAAAGCTCATTGCATATCCTAGGTATTAACTCTGTTAAGTGTAATGGACTAAGAAATGGTATAATAATAGATATAGATGAAACATCTAAAGCGATTATAAAATGTCTAGATAATTTACAGAGAATAACAGATATTAAAATTGATGAGGTTTTTGTATCATTATCCAATGGGATCATAGAAATAGTAAGGAACAAAGGAATTATAGCAATTGCATCTTCAGATAAAGAAATTAAAGAGAAAGATTTATATCGTGTTATAGACGCAACTAAAATATTATCACTTTCTACTGAAAAAGAAATTGTAGGGTTAATTCCGGAACAATATTTAGTAGATGGTTTTGGAAATATTAATGAACCAGTTGGAATGAGTGGAACTCGCTTAGAATTAGATGCTTTTGTGGTTACGGCGAAATCAAATATTATTAGTAATTTCAGAAAAAGTGTAGAAAAAGCGGGCGTTTCAATTATAGGAGAAATATCTGCAGCTCAAGCGTTAAGTCATATTAGTATTGATAGTTTTGATAAGAGTTCTTCTGTATTACTAATTGATTGCGGTTTTGATAAAACGGATTATTCCGTATTTAAAAATGGTAAATTAATACTAATCAATCAAATAAGCATGGGTGGCAATAGCATTACTAAAGATATTGCATATTGTATGAAGATTTCTCATCAAGAAGCAGAGAAATTAAAAAACAAATATGGACAATTAAGTATAAGTAATGATATTATAAAAGAAAGTAAATTTAATAATATTGATTCCTATAAAGCTGAAGAAGATAAACAGCAATTTATAAATTGTATTATTAATGCGAGAGCAGAAGAAATTTTGAATACTATTAGAAATGAGCTTGAAAAGAATTTATTATTTGAAGATATAAATTCTGTTGTTTTTGTAGGTGGGGGTTTAGCTTTATTTAGTGATATTGTGGAGTTTTCTAAAATGATTTATAATAAAAAGGTTAGTGTGGGATATCCAGATATTTTTGGGGCTTCAAATCCTAAATTTTCTCTTTCTGTTGGAGTGATAATTGATGTCTACAATTCGTTATGTAAGAATATGAAGTTATCACAAGATAATGAAAAAGATAATTTTGGTTTAAAACATGGTATGAATAATGGTGAACAAGCAGAAGGATTTATAAATAGAATTAGAAATTTTTTTAGCGATTATTTTTTTTAGTAGGGAGGTCTAAATGTGTTAGATTTTGATGTTGATGTACAATCATTTGCGCAAATAAAAGTTATTGGCTGTGGTGGTGGTGGAAACAATGCAGTTAATAGAATGATAAAAGAAGGATTAAAGAATGTAGAGTTTATCGGAATAAATACAGACAAACAAGCCCTTACTGTGTCACATGCTTCTCAGAAAATTCAAATAGGAGATAAATTGACAAGAGGTTTAGGAGCTGGTGGAAATCCTGAAGTTGGGAAAAAATCAGCAGAAGAAAGCAAAGATGAAATTATGGGTGCTATTAAAGGTGCTGATATGGTATTTATTACTGCAGGTATGGGTGGAGGTACTGGAACCGGAGCAGCTCCTGTAGTTGCTGAAATTGCAAAGTCATTAGGGATATTAACTGTAGGTGTTGTTACTAAGCCATTCCCTTTTGAAGGAAGAAAAAGGATGCTTAATGCAGACCAAGGTATTAAAGAATTAAAAGATGTAGTTGATACTCTAGTTACAATACCAAATGAAAAATTATTAACTATGGTTGATAAAAAAACACCATTATTAGAAGCATTTAAACTAGCTGATGATGTTTTAAGACAAGGTGTACAAGGTATATCTGACTTGATTACAATTCCTGGATTAGTAAATTTGGATTTTGCAGATGTAAGAACAATTATGCTTAATCGTGGATTAGCACATATGGGTGTCGGTATTGGAACAGGGGATAATAGAGCTCAAGATGCAGCTAAACTAGCAATTTCCAGTCCTTTACTCGAAACTTCAATTGTAGGAGCCACTGGAGTATTACTTAACGTTACAGGTGGAGCTGATATGGGACTGTTTGAAATAAATGAAGCTGCTGCAATAGTTCAAGAAGCTGCAGATCCTGATGCAAATATTATTTTTGGAGCTGTAGTTAATGAGAATTTAAAAGATGAGATAAGGATTACTGTTATAGCGACCGGTTTTGAAGATACTCATAGACAAAATGTTGTGCGTAATGAAGAGTTAATTAATGATGAAAACAAACAACCTATTGAAGATAAACAGGTAGAAGAAGTAACTGTAGAGAAAGAAATTGAATATGACCAGTCAGATTTAGAAATACCAGCTTTTTTAAGAAAATATAGGAAATAAAGTGCTTATTAAGCACTTTTTTTTATACAAAAATTTTGTTGAATTTCTGTATTTTATAGCTTATAAAATATTTTATTTGAATTATAAAATGACAAATTTTTAATAGGAAAGCCTTTATAATATATATAAGGGGGTGGTTAATTAATTGGTTATTTTTGCTGATATTGTATTTATTGAAAATCTTATCATTAACTATTTTCTTTTAGTAATGACAACTAAAGTTATGGAATTAAGGTATAAGATAAAAAATGCAATTTTAAGTGCTTCTGTAGGATCATTTATAGCGGTTATAGGCCTTTATGATAAATTTAATTTTATATATTCCTTTATTTTTAAATTAATTACTGCATTATTAATGATAATATTATTATTTTATAGGAAAAAATACATTTTGTATTTTAAAGGTTTGGTTACCTTTATTTTTATTTCCTTTATAATGTCAGGAATTTGTATTTCTTTAAATTATTTGAATTATTCCTCTATACATACCACAATAGAAAGTTATTCATATAAAAAACTAATTTTAGCGCTTATAATTTTTTATTTATTTGTTAATAGATTTTTTGTTTTTATTAGAGATAGAAAATCACTTAAAGTTTTGATTTTTCAAACGAATATTTATTATAAAAATACAATGAAAACAGTAACAGCTTTTATGGATACAGGTAATGAATTAAGAGAACCGTCGACTAATTTACCAGTAATTATTGTTGAAAAGAATGTTTTTAAAGAAATTAATATTAATAATCCTAACACATATTTAATTCCATATAAAGGTATTAATGGAGAAATAAGTAAATTCGAAGGTTTTTTGCCCGATTATGTTGAGATTATTGATGATTGTGGTATTACTGGTATAAAACGACAAAAAGCTATAATTGCGTTATGTGATAGAAAACTTAGTGCTTTTAATGATTACAATGCACTATTATCAAGAGGTATATTCTAGATATGGAGGGATTAAATGAAATTTATTTCATCAATACTTAATAATTTAATAGTTAAATTCAGATTGTTTGCAAAGGATATTTATTTTATTGGAGGAAATGATACTTTGCCACCACCACTTACAAAAGATGAAGAAATAGATGTTGTTAATAGACTAAGCAATGGTGATGAGAGCGTTAGAACGATACTTATTGAGCGAAATCTTAGATTAGTTGTATATATTGCGAAAAAATTTGAAAATTCAGGAATAATGGTTGAGGATTTGGTTTCAGTTGGAACTATTGGATTGATTAAAGCGGTAAATACTTTTGATCCATCAAAAAATATTAAATTAGCGACTTATGCTTCTAGGTGTATTGAAAATGAAATATTAATGTATTTGAGAAGAAATAATAAAATTAAAGCTGAAATTTCATTTTATGAACCATTGAATACAGATTGGGATGGAAATGAATTATTACTTTCTGATATTCTTGGTACTGAAAATGATATGGTTTATAATATGATAGAAGGTGAAGTAGATAAGCAACTATTATTTATTGCATTAAAATCATTAAGTAATAGAGAAAAGGAAATTGTGAAATTAAGATTTGGTTTAAATGGTAAAACAGAAAAAACTCAAAAGGAAGTTGCTGATATGCTTGGAATTTCTCAATCATATATCTCTAGATTGGAGAAAAGAATAATAAATAGACTAAAAAAAGAAATAAATAAGATGGTTTAAATAGATGAATAAAAGAATAGCTTTCTGGTAATAATTTTAATGGCACTATTTTCAGGGAGCTGATTTGAAATGATGGTAAACAAAGTTGAAATTTGCGGAGTAAATACATCTAAACTTCCAGTATTTAAAGATGCTGAAATGAAAAAGATGTTAAGACAGATGAGAGATGGTGATAATTCAACAAGAGAAAAATTTATACGGGGCAATTTACGTTTAGTTTTATCAGTAATTCAGAGATTTAATAATAGGGGTGAAAATGTTGATGATTTATTTCAAGTTGGATGTATTGGCTTAATAAAAGCTATTGATAATTTTGATTTAAGTCAAAATGTGAGATTCTCTACTTATGCTGTTCCTATGATTATAGGTGAAATAAGGAGATATTTAAGAGATAATAATTCCATAAGAGTGAGTCGTTCTTTGAGAGATATTGCGTATAAAGCATTACAGGCAAGAGATAGACTCGTTTCTAAGGATAATAAAGAACCTAGTATTTCACAAATAGCAAAAGAGTTAAATGTGCCACGTGAAGATGTTGTATTTGCACTAGATGCTATTCAAGATCCTGTATCTCTTTTTGAACCAATATACCATGATGGTGGAGATGCGATTTATGTAATGGACCAAATAGGAGATACTAAAAATTTGGATGATAGTTGGATAAAAAACATATCAATTAAAGAAGCTATGAAAAAATTAAATGTTAGGGAGAAAATGATTTTAAATATGCGATTTTTTAAGGGAAGAACACAAATGGAGGTAGCTGAAGAAATAGGTATATCACAAGCCCAAGTATCAAGATTGGAAAAAACTGCACTAAAACATATGAGAAAATACGTATAGAGCCTTAGGGCTCTTTTTTTAATGTTTTGGATTTGTTTTAAAAAGTTTTTCTTCTATAAATTATTGTTTTTATAAAAGTGTGGAATGTGAAGAGTGAAGTGTGAAAATGTAGCAAAATCATCCTTAACTTCACACTGCACATTTCACTCTTCACACTACATTTAAATAGAATTTTATTTTAAAAACAACAATATGAATACCAAAAGTATTATAAAACAGAACTAATATTTAAAAAGGCTTGTACATATAATTATATGGGGTGATAATATGTATTCATTAAATTGTATAAAGGCATTGGAAGTTATAAATGTATTGGATGGAAAAAAACTAGGATTTATTTCCGATATTAAGATAGATTGTGAGAATTTTGAAATAATTTCTATAGTTTTACCATATCAACAAAAGGCATGGTTTAATAAGTCAGCATTTATAGAAATACCATGGGAAAAAATAATTAAAATTGGTATAGATGTAATCCTTGTTGATCTAGAAAATGATAATTACGGACTAGAAACTAGCAAAATTCTTTGAAAAAGTGTATAATAATATGGAATTAATAAACTTGAGAGGCGTGTAATTATGAAGTGTCCGTTTTGTGGTAATAATGATAGCAAGGTAGTTGATTCTAGGTCTACAGATAGCGCAATTAGACGACGTAGAGAATGTTCTAATTGCTTAAAGAGATATACAACATATGAAAAAGTAGATAACATACCAATTTTAGTTATTAAAAAAGACCAAAACAGAGAATATTTTGACAAAAATAAAGTTATTAATGGGCTAATAAAGGCATGTCAAAAAAGACCTGTTTCAAGGATGCAAATTGATTTAATTGCTGATGAGGTAGAAAGAAATCTTTGTAATTCTATGGTTAGCGAAGTTAAAAGCGAATTTATAGGTGAATTGATTATGGATAAATTAAAAGATGTTGACGATGTTTCATATGTGAGATTTGCATCAGTTTATAGACAATTTAAAGATGTTAACACGTTTATTGAAGAAATTAAGAAATTAATTTCTAAAAAAGAAAGTCCTAATTTAGAGTAGGACTTTCTTTTGTGTGAAACCCAACTATAGGAGGTAAACTATGTTAAAAGAAAAGATATTAGTAGTTGATGATGAAATTAATATTCAAGAATTGATTAAATTTAATTTAATGAGTCAGGGATACGATGTAGTTTCATGTGGAGATGGTAAAGAAGCTTTTGGAATAGTTAAAGATTTTAGTCCAGATTTGATTTTATTAGACGTTATGTTACCTGGTATGGATGGATATAAAGTTTGTAAAGAAATTAGAAAAGATAGTAGTATTACAACTTTGCCTATTATCATGATAACAGCTAAAGGAGAAGAAAGTGACAAAATTCATGGTTTAGAAATAGGAGCAGATGATTATATTACAAAGCCATTTTCTGTAAAAGAACTAATAGCGAGAGTTAAAGCTGTTTTAAGAAGAACAAAAATCCAACATTTTGATGATAACTATAGCTTTGGAGAAATAACGATTGACTTTCAAAAGCATGAGGTTAAAAAAAATAATGAAAAAATAGAATTGACATTTAAAGAATTTGAATTACTCAGTGAATTTATAAAAAATAAAGGTAGGGTATTAACAAGAGAGTATTTATTAGAAAAGATATGGGGATATGAATATATAGGAGAGACAAGAACTATAGATGTACATATTAGACATTTAAGAAAAAAAATTGAAACGGATGATAAAAAGCCAAAATTTATTGAAACAATAAGAGGTATCGGTTATAGATTTAATGTAGGAGAATAACAATGAAAAAGAAATTAATGGTAACTTTTATAGGTACTGTAGTCTTAAGTTTATTCGTTGTTACTTTATTGTTCGTTGCTTTGGTTAATTTTCAAAATGAAGAAGGCGTAAAGGAACAATTAAAATTAAATAATCAATTAGTAATAAACAGAATAGACTCAGGAGTGAATTATAATAACGTTTTATCAAAACAATTTACTAAAGATATCTCGATAAGAACTACATTTATTGATGAAGATGGTACAGTAATTGCAGAAACAGATTCAGATGCAGAAACAATGGAAAATCATAATGATAGAAAAGAAGTAATTGAAGCTAGACTTAATGGAAATGGATCTAATATTAGGTACAGTGAAACTTTAAACAAAACAATGATTTATTATGCAACATTATGTAAAAATGGAAGTGTAGTTCGTAGTTCTTTACCTTTAGATGAAATGAAGGGTATTGTTGGAAAATACACGAAATATTATTTAGTAGTATTGGTAATAGTTCTATTAATTTCAATAATAATATCGTCTAAATTAACATATGTAGTAGTTAAGCCTATAAGAGATTTAGAAGAAATAACTCATGAAATAGCTGAAGGTAATTTTGATAAAAGAGCTAAAAAATATTCTGATGACGAAATAGGGGAGTTAGCTGTAACCTTCAATAAAATGGCAAATAAGCTACAGGATACATTAAAAGATTCTAATGATAAGCAAAATAAACTTGAAGCTATTCTTAGAAGTATGGATAGTGGAGTGATAGCTATTGACACCGAAAATTTTATTATAATGTTTAATCCATATGCAAAAAATATTTTTGAATTAGAATATGATGTTATTGGCAGAAAAATCGAAAATATACTAAATAAAGATGCTATAGATAATTTAATTAATACAAAAGAAGGAATTAATGAAATTTCTATAAGTTTACCAAGTGAAAAAATACTAAAAGTTATAAAAGCAAAAATTATAAGTGAAAATACTAAAATAGGAACTGTAATTGTATTAAATGATATAACGGATATAAAAAAATTAGAAAATATGCGTTCTCAATTTGTAGCAAATGTCTCGCATGAATTAAAAACTCCTTTAACATCAATCAAAGGCTTTTCTGAAACATTGAAATATGTTGAAGACAAAGAAACTAAAGATAAATTTCTTAATATCATTGATATTGAAGCGGATAGATTAACTAGACTTATAAATGATATTTTAATCCTTTCAGATATGGAACAATTTGATGCAAATAAAGAAAAGTCAGAATTTAGAGTAAATGCAAGTATAGAAGAAGTTTTAATATTAATGAAACCAGCATTTGAGAAGAAAAATATTAAATTGAATTATAAATTTGATAAAGACCCTATATTGCTAGGAAATAGAGATTCATTTAAGCAAATAATAATAAACCTTGTGGATAATGCTATAAAATACTCAGAAAATAATGATATGATTACTATAAAAACTCAAACTGATTATAATAAAATGATTATTAGATTTAAAGATACAGGGTGTGGTATACCAGAAAAAGATATTCCAAGATTATTTGAGAGGTTTTATAGAGTTGATAAAGCAAGGTCAAGAGCTAGAGGAGGAACTGGTTTAGGTCTTGCAATTGTTAAACATAGTGTACTCAATTTCGAAGGTACTATAAACGTTGAAAGTAAAGTTGGTGAAGGAACGGAGTTTATTGTAGAAGTCCCTATAGTGCATATGTAGCTATGATTTTAATATCTATACTTGTAAAATTAGAGCTTTAGTGTTATTATTACAAATGCGTAAAAATCAGTTGGAGGGTAAAATGTTTAATGTTATTGATGTGGTAATTAAAGGTAGCATTGCTGAAGAGGCAGGTATGGAGAAAGGTGATAAGTTATTATCAATAAATGATACTGAAATTAAAGATATAATTGATTATAAATATTTGATTACAGATGAATATATGACTTTGCAATTAGAAAAACAAGATGGTGAAGTTTGGGATATAGAAATTGAAAAAGAATATGATGAGGATTTAGGAATAGAGTTTTGTGACCCAATACTTGATAATCCTAGAAGCTGTCATAATAATTGTATCTTTTGCTTTATTGATCAATTACCAGCTGGAATGAGAGAAACTCTTTATTTTAAAGATGATGATTCAAGATTATCTTTTTTTCAAGGCAATTTTGTAACACTAACAAATATGAAAGAGGAAGATATTGATAGAATTATAAGATATAGAATAAGCCCAATAAATGTATCAGTACATACTACTAATCCAGAATTAAGAATAAAGATGATGCATAATAGATTTGCTGGTAATGTTTTTGATAGGTTAAGTAAACTTGCAAAAGCAGGTATAGAAATTAATTGTCAGATTGTATTATGTCCTGGATATAATGATAGGGAAGAGTTAAATAGAACAATTATGGATTTATATCCTCTCTACCCTAGTATTTCAAAGATTGTAGTAGTGCCTATAGGAATTACTAAATTTAGAGAAAAAAATAATTTGGTGCAGCTAAAGTTGTTTGATGAAATACTGGCACAGGAAACAATTGATCAAATTGAAAAATTTCAAAGAAAGTTCGTAAAAGATACAGGTGAAGCATTTGTATTTTTAGGTGATGAGTTTTACATTATTGCTAATAAGGATGTACCTAAAAGTGACTTTTATGGTGATTTTGGTCAACTAGAAGATGGAGTAGGGGTAATAAGAAAATTTAGGGATAATTTGATGCAAAATATTTCTTATTTAGACAAAACACAAAAAGGTAGTTATATATTTATTACAGGTGCTGCAGCTTATGAAGAAATAAATTCTGCTGCGAATACTATAATGAAAACTAACAATATGATAAATATTAAAATTGTAAAAATAATTAATAAATTTTTCGGCGAAACTATTACTGTTAGTGGATTAATTACAGGCAAAGACATAGTAGAAGGTTTATCAAATATAGATACAAAAGCTTTTTCTCATATTATTCTTCCAGATAATATTATAAGAAAAGGCTATGAGATATCAGATAATAAAGATAAAGTACTTTTAGATGATTTTACAATCGAAGAACTAGAAAAAAAAATAGCTAAAAAGATTATTTTATGTGATTATTTAGGTGGAGATTTAATAGATAAAATTAATTTTTACAGCGAGGAGGAATAATAATGGCAAAACCAATAGTAGCAATAGTGGGTAGACCTAATGTTGGTAAATCTACTTTGTTTAACAAGTTAGCAGGTAAAAGAATAGCAATAGTACATGACCAACCGGGTGTAACAAGAGACAGAATTTATGCTGAGAGTGATTGGCTTAATAATAATTTCACAATAATTGATACAGGTGGTATAGAACCTAAAAATGATGATATAATTGTAGCACAAATGAGAAGGCAGGCGCAGATAGCTATTGAAATGGCTGATGTTATTATATTTATAGTTGATGGGAAACAAGGACTGACAGATTCAGATGGAGAAGTAGCTCAGATTTTGAGAAAATCTAAAAAACCAGTGGTTTTAGTTGTAAATAAAATAGATAGAAATACATTAGAAGATAATAAATTTGAATTTTATAATTTAGGTATAGGAGAACCATTGGCTATTTCAGCTGCTCAAGGACTAGGTCTTGGTGATATGTTAGATGAAGTCGTTGAGAATTTCAAAGATTTACCTATGGATGATGAAGATGAAGAATATGTTAAAGTTGCTTTTGTAGGGAGACCTAATGTTGGAAAATCGTCTTTGATAAATAAAATTCTTGGTGAAGAAAAACATATTGTAAGCGAAATTCCAGGAACTACAAGGGATTCTGTACATAGTTATTTGGAAAATGAATATGGTAAGTTTACACTAGTAGATACAGCAGGACTTCGAAGAAAAAGCAAAATAAAAGAAGAAATAGAGCGCTATAGTGCGGTTAGAACTATAGCATCAATTGAAAGGGCCGATGTATGTATCCTGTTAATTGACGCAGAAGATGGTATTGCAGATCAGGATGAAAAAATAATAGGGTATGCTCATGAATTAAATAAAGCTATTATTATTTTAGTAAACAAATGGGATCTTATAGAAAAGGATAATAATACAGTTAAAACATATACACAAAATTTAAGGTCGCAAATATCATTTTTGGGTTATGCACCAATAATTTATATATCTGCTAAAACTGGTCAAAGAGTCACTAAGGTGCTTGAGACTGCTAAAAAATGCTATGATAATTATTCTAAAAGAATAAAAACTGGAGTTTTAAATGATATAATAAGCCAAGCGTTAATGATGAATGAGCCGCCAATCATGGGCACAAGAAGACTTAAAATATATTATGCAACTCAAGTAGCATCGAAACCTCCTACAATAATATTTTTTGTTAATGATCCAACACTTGTTCATTATTCATATGAAAGATATTTAGAAAATAAATTAAGAGAAAGTTTTGACTTTAGCGGTACTGGAGTTAATTTGATATTTAGAGAAAGGAAGGAATAATATGGAGACAATTTCTTTTCTGGGTAGTGGTAGTTTTGCAACAGCTCTAGCGGTTATGCTATCAAAAAAAGGTTACAATGTGAAAATGTGGGCTAGATCTCAGGAAATCGTTGATGATATTAATTTGAAAAGAGAAAATTTTAAATATATGCCTCACGTAATAATTCCTTCTAGTGTAAGTGCTTCATCAAATATAGGTGAAGTGATACAAGGGTCTAAAGTTATAGTATTATCTGTTCCTTCCCATGCAATTAAGAGCATTAGTGCTAAGATTAAAGGGATTGTAAAAGATTATCAGATAATTGTTGTTATAGCCAAAGGTATAGATGGAAATTCACATAAAAGATTATCCCAAATAGTAGAGGAAGAAATACCCTCCAATCATGTTGTGATTTTATCAGGGCCTAGTCATGCTGAAGAAGTTGCTATGGACCTTCCTACTACTATTGTTGCTTCAAGTAGAAATAGAGCTTATTCTATGTATATTCAAGAAATATTTATGACAAATAAGTTTAGAGTATACACAAATGATGACATTATTGGTGTAGAAATTGCAGGCGCGGTTAAAAATATTATTGCTTTAGCAGCAGGTGTTTCTGATGGAATTGGATTTGGAGATAACACAAAGGCAGCATTAATGACAAGAGGAATGAGTGAAATTAAGCGTATTGGTATGGCATTAGGTGCTAAGCCAGAAACTTTTTATGGTTTAACAGGTATGGGTGATTTAATTGTTACTTGCACAAGTATGCATTCTAGAAATAGAAGAGCGGGTATTTTAATAGGAAAAGGAAGCTCATATGAAGAAGCCACTAGTGAAATTGGTATGGTTGTTGAAGGAATAAAGGCATGCAAAGCTTTCTATGAATTAAAAGAAGAATTAAAAGTATCAATGCCTATTACTGATGCCTTATATAAAGTGTTGTTTGAGGGGAAAGACCCCAAATATGCAGTTTATGAATTAATGTCTAGAGAAAAAAAAGATGAGATATAAAGCTAATTTGAAATTCAAATTAGCTTTTTTTTGTCATAAATTCTTTTTTTTAAAGTATATATATATTGTTAATAATAGTAATAGGAGGGTATATCATTGGAAAACTATGATATATATGAAGATATCGCTCAAAGAACACAGGGTGATATTTATGTAGGAGTAGTAGGACCTGTAAGAACTGGGAAGTCAACTTTCATAAAAAGGTTTATGGAGCTTATGGTTTTACCTAATATAGAAAATAGTTATAAGAAAGAGAGAGCAAAAGATGAATTGCCACAAAGTGCTTCTGGAAAATCAATACACACAACTGAACCTAAATTTGTGCCTAACGAAGCCGTAGAAATTAATATTAGTGATAAAAGTAAATTTAAAGTTCGTATGGTTGATTGTGTTGGATATATTGTGAAAGGTGCGCTTGGATATAGTGAAGAAGACAAACCCAAAATGGTAACAACACCATGGTATGACTATGAAATTCCTTTTGAGGAAGCAGCGGAGATTGGTACAAAAAAGGTAATTAATGAGCATTCTACAATAGGACTCGTAGTAACAACTGATGGCTCAGTTACGGACATTGCTAGAGATGAGTATTTAGAAGCAGAAGAAAGAGTAGTAAATGAATTAAAATGTATCAAAAAGCCATTTGTTATTGTACTTAATACATCAAGACCAGAGGAAGAAGAAACAATACAGTTAAAATTAGAAATGGAAGCAAAATACGATGTCCCAGTTGAAATTGTCGATGTAATAAACATGGACGAAACAAAAATAACTGATCTGTTCCAAAAGATATTAAGGGAGTTTCCAGTAAAAGAAATTAACATTAATATTCCAGAATGGATAGAAAAATTAGAGGTTAATCATTGGTTAAAAGAAAACTATTTTAGTACTATAAGTGATATGTGTAGAAACATTGACAAAATTAGAGATATTAACAAATTTTTTTCAAGAATTAATTCCTACGATTTTTTAGAAAACTCTAAAATTGAAGAAGTGAATTTAGGTAATGGTACAGCTAATATTGAATTAAATCCTAAAAAGGAGCTTTTCTATAGAATTATAAGTGAAGTTTGTGACGAAGAAATTATTGGAGAAAGTCAGTTGTTAAAAATTATTAAAGATTTAAATTACGCAAAAGTAGAATATGATAAAATATCAAATGCGTTAATTGATGTAAAAGAAAGAGGATATGGTTTAGTAGCGCCCCAATTATCAGAAATGAGATTAGAGGAACCAGAAATTGTTCGACAAGGAACAAGGTATGGAGTTAAATTAAGGGCAAGTGCTCCGAGTTTACATTTTATCAAAGCAAATATTCAAACAGAAATTTCTCCAATAATGGGTACTGAAAGAGAAAGTGAAGAATTAGTGAAATCACTTTTAGAGCAATTTGAAAGTAATCCATCAAAAATTTGGGAAAGTAATATGTTTGGTAGATCACTAGAAGTATTAGTAAAGGATGGTTTGCAAAATAAACTGTATAAAATGCCTGATGACATCCAATTTAAAATTCAAAAAACCCTTGAAAAGATAATAAATGAGGGTAATGGTGGGCTAATCTGTATAATCTTATAAATTTTTTAATTTCTAAAATTTAAAATTTAAAAGATGATAAATTAGAAATTTTTTGGTATAAATTTTTCCATAATGGAAATTATTTGACTGAAAAGTTTCTTTTTTTATCAAATCAACAATTGACAAAAACGTTTACTTGATTTTATAATAATTTAGTAAATATAATGAAAGTGGGTATCATATATGAAAAAAGTTGCAGTAATATTTAATGGTGGAACTATATCGATGAAAATTGACCCTAGGATACAAGCCGCTGTTCCTTCATTGAGTGGAGAAGAAATGATGTCTATGGTAACAGGAATTGAAAATTTTGCAAAAATAGAAACATATACTTTTTCAAATAATCCAGGTCCACACATGACCCCAAAAGATATGTTTGAATTATCTGACTATATTATTAAAATTATGAATAAGGATGATATATCAGGAGTAGTTGTTACTCATGGTACAGATACATTGGAAGAAACTGCTTATTTACTTAGTCTTAGAATAAATACTTCTAAACCTGTTATTGTTACAGGTGCTATGCGAAATAGTTCTGAGTTAGGATATGATGGACCAGGAAACTTGGCAGCATCGATTTGCACGGCTATTTCAGATGAATCTAAAAATAAAGGGGTTATGGTATGCCTTAATGATGAACTTAATTCAGCTTATGAAGTTACTAAAGTTCACTCAATGCAATTGAATACTTTTCAAAGCCCGGAATTTGGACCTTTAGGCATCGTTGATAACAATGAAGTTATTTTCTATAGAGAAGCTCTTCATAAAGATTATATAACAACTAATACTATTACTGAAGAGGTAGAACTAATTAAATGTGGTGCTGGTATGGATTCTTCACTATTGAGATATTGTATATCTAAAGGAACCAAAGGTATTGTTATAGAAGCCTTAGGAAGAGGAAATGTTCCACCTAAAATGGTTGACGGTATAAAAGAGGCACTAGATAAAGGGATAATTATTGTCTTAGTTTCACGATGCTTTATGGGGAGAGTACTTGGTACATATGGATATTATGGCGGGGGTAAGGGGCTAAGAGATATGGGTGTTATTTTCGGGAATGACCTTCCGGGTCAGAAAGCAAGGATTAAATTGATGCTAGCTCTTGGAAAAACATCTGACTATAAAGAAATTAGAAATTTATTTGAAAAAGAGTTTTATTAGAAAAATGATGGTGATTGACACAATAAAATAATTTTGTTATGCTCACTTGGTTGAAAAATTATTAGCAAATATAATCTGACTATAATGGGCAGAGGTTACTACCAAGCACCGAGAATGTGCAACTGCACCTGCTTTAATAATTGTTAGTTTCTTTATAATGGAAAGTATTACAAAAATTTCTATGCTTATGTATATATTAGTAATATTATTTATAATTAAATTATTCCTGACAGGTAGAGAACGATAATATATTAATTTTTATAGAATTGAACAAAATGAGCGAGATATTATGTCTTGCTTTGTTTTTTTATTATGTAATATTGAAACAGAAAAGTTATCTTTTTAAAAACCTTATGTTTAAATATTAAATGAAATATGTTATTATAAATAAGATATGGATATAATCATATTAGAAAGGATGATTTTATGTCAAAAAGCATGACAGGATTTGGTAGAGCTGAATCTGAAGATATTTGTTCTAAAAGTTATACAATTGAGATAAAAAGTGTAAATCATAGATATTTAGATATTAATGTTAAATTGCCTAGAAACTATACTCAATTAGAGACTAGAATTAGAAATTTGATTAAATCTAAATTAAAAAGAGGAAAAGTAGATGTTTTCCTGTCTTATAATAAATTGAACACAGAAGACTTAGAATTAACCTTCAATAAAGAATTAGCTGATAACTATTTTGAATGTTTGAAATCTATTAAAGATAGATATGATATAAGGGATGATATTTCAATTTCTTTGATAGCTAGGTACCCAGATATAATATCATTAGAGAAAAAAGAAGATGATATAGAAGAAATTTGGAGTGAACTAAAGTGTCTTGTTGAAACAGCGCTTAAAGGCATAGTTAAAATGAGAGCTGAAGAAGGGGAAAAATTAGTAGAAGATGTTATTCTAAAAGTTGATGCAATTTCTAAATTGTTGTATACTATAGAAACTAAAGCTCCTTTAGTAGTAATAGAGTATAAAAATAAACTTGAAAAAAGAATAAAAGAATTGGTTGAAAAAGAAGATATTGATGAAACAAGAATTGCAAATGAAGTTGCTATTTTTGCTGATAAGGCTTCAATTGATGAAGAAATCGTAAGACTAAGGTCTCATTTAATACAAATAAAAGAAACTTTAAAGTTAGATGAACCGATTGGAAGAAAACTAGATTTTGTTATTCAAGAAATGAATAGAGAAGCTAATACAATTGCTTCAAAATCTACTGATTTAGAAACTGTTAATTGTGTTATAGACATAAAAAATCTAATAGAAAAAATAAGAGAACAAGTTCAAAATATTGAATAATAGAGGGGGAAAGAAATGGGTATAAAACTAATCAATATTGGTTTTGGAAACATTGTATCTGCAAATAGACTAATTGCAATTGTAAGTCCAGAATCTGCACCAATTAAAAGAATAATTCAAGAAGCGAGAGAAAGAGGAATGTTGATTGATGCAACTTATGGTAGAAGAACAAGGGCAGTAATTATTACAGATTCAGACCATGTAATTCTTTCAGCAGTGCAACCTGAAACAGTAGCGCATAGACTTTCAAATAAAGAAGATGGTCCTATGAATGAGGACGATGTATAATGCTTAATAATGAAAGCAAAAAAGGTCTTTTACTTGTTATATCTGGTCCTTCAGGAGCTGGAAAAGGTACTATATGTAAAGAATTGGCAAAGACTAATGATGAGTTTTGGATATCTGTTTCTGCTACTACAAGAGAGCCTAGATATGGAGAAAAGGAAGGTGTAAATTACTTTTTTACAAAAAAAGAGGAGTTTATTGAAAAAATACATAAAGGTGAATTTCTTGAATATGCGGAAGTTTACGATAACTATTATGGTACACCTAGAAGTAATGTTATTAGTAAATTAGAACAGGGAAAAGATGTTATTTTAGAAATTGATATACAAGGGGCGCTTAGTGTAAAGGAGACTTATCCAGAAGGAGTTTTTATCTTTATACTACCGCCTTCAATGGAAGAGTTAAAAAGAAGAATTATTGGAAGAGGAAGTGAAACAGAAGAATCTTTAATAAAAAGATTTAAATCAGCTTATAAAGAGATTAATTTTGTTTCAAAATATAATTATGCTGTAATCAATGATGAAGTAGTTGCAGCAGCTGAAAAAATACATAGTATAATGGTTGCTGAAAAATGTAGTGTTGAAAGAATGAAACATAATATATTATCAAAGGAGGGGTTGTTACATGAACAACTCTATGATTAATCCATCAGTAGTAGAACTTTTAAAAAAAGCTGAAAATAGGTATACACTTATTACAGTTACATCAAGAAGAGCGAGACAAATAATTGCAGGTGAAAAGTCACTGTTAGAAACAGAAGCAATAAGAAAACCATTATCAATAGCTATTAATGAAGTTAATGAAGGAAGAGTTTTTTATGAGTCAACATATACAGGCAAGGAAGATTATGAAAAATAAAACAGTTGTTATTGGTGTGACTGGTGGTATTGCAGTTTATAAAACATTAGATGTAATAAGTAAACTAAAAAAGAAAAATATTAATGTCTATGTAATTATGACCCAAAATGCTACTCAATTTGTTTCGCCATTGGCATTTCAATCACTAAGTCAAAATTTAGTTATGGTAGATATGTTTGATGAACCTAAGCATTGGGAAATTGAACATATATCATTAGCTAAAAAAGCAGATTTGTTTTTAGTTTGTCCTGCAACGGTGAATGTATTAGGCAAAGTAGCCAATGGCATAGCTGATGATATGCTAACAACAACTATTATGGCAACAAAAGCGCCAGTGATATTTGCACCTGCAGCGAATACTAATATGATGACTAACTTAATAGTAAAAGATAACATTGATAAATTAAGGAATTTTGGATATGATTTTATTGAACCAGATGATGGCAGATTAGCTTGTGGAGATGTAGGCACTGGAAAATTGGCATCAACTGATATGATAACTGATTATGTACTAAAAGAATTGTATTCAAAGAAAGACTTAGTAGGTAAAAATGTTCTTGTTTCAGCAGGGCCAACAAATGCTCCTATTGATCCCGTTAGATATATAACCAACAAATCTTCTGGTAAAATGGGTTATGAAATAGCGTTGGAGGCTAGAGATAGAGGCGCAAATGTTACACTTGTTTTAGGAGCTTCGTCGCTAAAAAAACCTTTTGGCATTGATGTAATAGATGTTTCTACAAATGAACAAATGAAGAAAGCCGTTTTGGATAATTATGAAAAATCTGATATCACTATAATGGCAGCAGCTGTTTCTGATTACAAAACGATTAGATATTCACACGAAAAAATTAAAAAAGCTAATGAAGAACTTATTATTAAATTAATTAAAGATAGTGATATTTTGAAATTACTTGGGGAAAATAAGAAAAATCAAATATTAGTTGGTTTTGCAGCCGAAAGTAATGATTTAATTATAAATGCTGAAAAGAAACTTATTAATAAAAATCTAGATTTTATTGTCGCAAACGATATTAAATCTGATAAAACAGGTTTTAGGTCTGATTTAAATAAAGTAACGATTTTATCTAAAAATGGCCCAAAAATAGACCTTGAGGTTATGGAGAAAAGAAAAGTAGCAATCAATCTATTTGACCTAATAATGAGTAAATAAAAGCGCAATTGCGCTTTTTTCTTATATATAGTGAGAAAAGGGTGTTTTGATTGAAAAAATATATAAATGTTGTTGTAAACAATGAATCAGTTCAAACAGACCAATTATTTACATATAAAGTAAAAGATGCTTTACTGGATAAAATTAAACTTGGGCAAAGAATACTTGTTCCTTTTGGTATTTATAATAAGTCAGTTGATGCTTTTGTGTTAGAATATAATCCAAAACCACAATATGATAAAAAAAATATAAAAGAAATAATAGACATCAAAGAAGAACAACCCATTTTAAATATGCAAAATATAAAACTTATAAAGATAATGAAACTAAAATATCTTTGTACCTATTTAGATTGCATTAAAGTACTTATCCCTAGAGGATTATTAAAAGACAAAACTCATAAAATAGAAAACAAAGTATTTGCCATAAAGCCATTAGAAGGAAAGTTTGACAAAGAACCATATATTGAAATTTTTAATATAGTAGAAAAAAATCAAGGAAAATATAATAGAAATTCTCTTAAAAATCTTTTTAATTTTTCCACATCATCTGTAAATACTTTAATAAAGTATGAATATTTGGGATTGCAAACATTTATAAATAATAGATATAATGATAGAGAATATACTGAATATAAAAAAGTAAGTTTAAATAAAAATCAAACTGAAATAATTAACGGTATCATAAATAGTGATAATAAGATGTCATTAGTTCATGGTGTTACAGGTAGTGGTAAAACAGAAATATATTTAAATTTAGTAGAAATTATGCTTAAAGAAAAAAAGGATTCAATTATTTTAGTTCCAGAAATAAGCTTAACACCACAGATGGTAGAACGATTTAAAGGAAGGTTTGGGAAAGATATAACTGTATTTCATTCTAAATTATCAGAAGGCCAACGATTTGATGAATGGATGAGGGTTAAAAATGGAGAAGTAAGAGTTGCGGTAGGGGCAAGGTCAGCTTTGTTTCTTCCATTTAAAAATTTGGGACTTATAATTATTGATGAAGAGCATGAAACTAGTTATAAATCAGATAGTAATCCTAAATATGATGCTAGAGAAATCGCTGAAATTTATACAGAGTTAACAGACTGTAAACTTGTATCAGGCTCTGCAACACCTTCTGTTGATACATATTACAAAAGTTTAATTGGAAAATATAAACTATATGAATTAAAAAAAAGGGTGAAGAATATTTCTATGCCTGAAATACAACTAGTAGATATGAGAGAGGAACTAAAAGGAGATAATAAATCTATTCTTAGTAGAGAGCTTTATGGGAATATGAAAATTGCATTGGAAAATAAGGAGCAGGTATTATTATTTTTAAATCGTAGAGGATTTTCTACTTTTGTTTCTTGCAGAGAGTGCGGTTATGTTTTTAAATGCGACAATTGTGATATTTCTCTTACATATCATCATAATACTGGTAAGTTAAATTGTCATTACTGTGGTAAGAAATATGAACCTGTTAAAAAATGTCCTAAATGTGGAAGCAAGTATGTAAAATATTTCGGTACTGGTACTGAAAAAGTTGAAAAAATTATAAATAAAATTTTCCCGGAAGCGGGAACTATCAGAATGGATTTTGATACCACTAGAGGAAAAAATTCCTACGAAGATTTGTATTTTAAATTTAAAAATAGAGAAGCGGATATTTTAATAGGGACGCAAATGATTGCAAAAGGATTAGATTTTGATAACCTTACGGTAGTAGGAATCTTAGCCGCAGATATTTCATTAAATATACCCGATTACAGATCTGAAGAAAGGACTTTTCAACTTATAACTCAAGTAAGTGGGAGAGCAGGAAGAGGAAGTAAACAAGGTAAAGTAGTTATTCAAACTTATGACCCACTGAATTATGCAATTCAGATGGCTATAGAGAACAATTATATTGCATTTTATAACAGAGAAATAGAAATGAGAAAGAATTTATATTATCCACCTTTTTCAAAATTAATATTAATAAATTTAAGTAGTAAAGAGGAGGAAATATTAATAAAAAATATTCATTTTATTAGTAATATTTTAAAGCAAAAATATTTAAACAATGATAAAATAATTATATTAGGATCATCTCCATGTTCATTGAACAAAATTAAAAATTTTTTTAGGTGGCAAATAATTATTAAAGGTAAATTCACTGTGAAAATAGCTAATGAAATAAAAGAAATAGTATATAAAAATTCAAAAAAATCAGGCAATAAAATTAGAATTAGCATCGATGTAAATCCTAGCAATTTATTATAGAGGAGGAAAAGTAATGGCTTTAAGAAATATCAGAGAAAATGGTGACGAGGTTTTAAGAAAAAAAAGTAAAAAAGTAAAAGAAGTCAATGATAGAATTAAAATACTTATAAAAGATATGTTTGAAACTATGTATGATGCAAATGGAGTTGGTCTTGCGGCGCCACAAGTAGGGATTTTGAAAAGACTTGCAGTTATAGATATCGGGGAAGGACCTTTAGTATTGATTAATCCGGAAATTACAAATGAAGAAGGAAGTCAAATAGATACTGAAGGATGTTTAAGTGTTCCTGGTGAACAAGGAGACGTTGATAGACCTAATAAACTTACATTAAAAGCATTAAATGAAAACGGGCAAGAATTTACTTTAGAAGCAGAAGGGTATTTAGCTAGGGCTATATGCCATGAAACAGATCATCTAAATGGGGTATTATTTATTGATAAAATTGTTAATAATAACATAAATGAGTAAAGAGGTGATTCGATGAATATTGTTTTTATGGGTACACCAGAGTTTGCAGTTCCTTCATTAAAAAAGTTAATAGATAAATTTGATGTTATAGCTGTTTTCACTCAACCGGATAGGCCAAAAGGCAGAGGAAAAAAATTAGCAGTATCACCAGTAAAGGAAGTTGCAGTAGAAAATAATATAAAAGTATATCAACCAGTAAAACTGAGAAAAGAAATAGAATATTTAGATGAATTAAAAGAAATCAAACCAGATTTTATTATTGTAGTAGCTTATGGGCAAATACTTCCAAAAGAAGTTTTAGATATACCAAAGTATGCTTGCATAAATTTGCATGCCTCTTTATTACCTAAATATAGAGGAGCGGCACCCCTCAATTGGGCAATAATAAGTGGAGAGAAAGTTAGTGGTAATACGTCTATGTTGATGGACGTGGGACTAGATACAGGAGATATGCTACTTAAACAAGAAGTTGCCATTAGTGAGCAAATGACTGCTGGTGAATTACATGATATTTTAAAAGAAAAAGGATCAGAACTTCTATTGAAAACTATTGAAGGCGTATATAATGGCGAAATAATTCCAACAAAACAAGATGATACTATGAGTTGTTATGCACCTATGCTCAATAAGGAATTAGCTAAAATTGATTGGACTAAAAAAGCTGAAGATATTAATAATTTAATCAGAGGATTAAATCCTTGGCCAGTAACTCATACTAGTCTAGATAATAAAACAATGAAAATTTTTAAAGCAGAAGTATTAGTAAAAGACTGTAATGAGTTGCCGGGTACAATAATAGCTGTAAGTGAAAATGGAATTGAAGTATCTTGTGGAAATGGAACTTTATTAATTAAAAGAATTCAGTTCCCAGGAAAAAAAGCTCTAGATGTAATAGATTATTTGAAAGGTAATTCAGTTGAAAAAGGCAAAGTTTTGATATAAAGGAGTGAGTTTATGTTTTTTTATGATTATACAATAATTATTTTACTTCCTGCTATAATTCTATCAGGATGGGCTCAGATGAAAGTGAAATCAACTTTTAAAAAATATTCTAAAGTAAAAAGTATAAATGGATTGACAGGTGCAGAAGTTGCTAGAAATTTATTAGATAGTGAAGGCTTATTTGATATAGAGGTCCAACATATAAGAGGTTCTCTTACAGACCATTATGACCCTGTAGGAAGAGTTATGAGATTGTCAGATTCTGTTTATAATAGTAATTCTATTGCAGCAATTGGGGTAGCGGCACATGAAACAGGCCACGCAATACAGCATAAGAATAACTATGTACCTTTGAAAATAAGAGGAGCTATAGCACCTGGTGTTAATTTTAGTTCTAGGGCATCATGGATTATTATAATGATAGGGTTTTTATTTAGTAGTTCAGGACTTATTAATATAGGGATTCTTCTTTTTTCAGCAGTAGTTTTGTTTCAAATAGTAACTCTTCCAGTAGAATTTAATGCATCTAGTAGAGCTTTAGGAGTTCTTTCACAAAAAGGTATATTGTATGGAGATGAGGTAAAAGGAGCGAAATCTGTTTTAAGTGCGGCTGCATTAACGTATGTTGCAGCAGCAATAACTTCTATTTTGCAACTTGTAAGATTAATTTTATTAAGTAGAAGCAGAGACTAAGGATGGTAAAAATGAAAAATGCTAGGTACTATGCAACAGATGTATTAACTAAAATATTTAATGAAGGAGCTTATTCAAACATCTATTTGAACAAGGTCCTAAGAAATGAAGATATTAATATAAAAGATAGAGCATTAATTACACAAATAGTTTATGGAACAACAAAGTATAAAAATACAATTGATAGAATACTAGATAGTTTCTTAACGAAAGGAATAAAAGATTTAGAGAAAAAAGAGGCGTTTATTGCAAATATTTTAAGAATGTCAATATACCAATTGAAATATTTAGATAAAATACCTTCATTTGCAGTAGTGAATGAAGGTGTCCAACTTTCAAAAAATAAAAAATCGCTTTCTAAGTTAGTAAATGGAGTTTTAAGGTCATATTTAAGAGAAAAAGAATCTAGAGTTATTTTTAAAAATAAAATGGATGAATTATGTTTTGAGTATTCCTTTCCAATGCCGTTTGTAAAATTATTAAAACAGCAATATGGGATAGATAGAGCAAAAGAAATTATGGAAGGTTTAAATGAAGTACCTAATGTTACTGTTAGAGTTAATAGTCTTAAAGGTGATTATGATGATACTTTTAATTTGCTGAAAAAAGATGGTTATGAAATTGAGGAAGGCTTTATTTGTCCAGAAGCTATACATATAGAAAAGGGTGGCAGTATTGAAAAAAATTCTGCATTTGTTGATGGGAAAATAACAGTTCAGGATGAAAGCGCAATGCTAGTTGGATTAGTTTCTGATGTTAGAGACAATATTACAGTATTTGATTTGTGTAGCGCACCTGGAGGAAAAACGACTCATATTGCGGAACTCCTTAATAATACTGGTGTAGTTAAAGCTTTCGATATCCATAAACATAAAATTAAATTGATTAATGATAATATAAAAAGATTAGGGATATCTAATACTGATGTACAAATACATGATGCAGAAATACAGAATGCATATTTGATTGACGGAGGAGATAGAGTACTAGTAGATGTACCTTGCTCAGGAATTGGTATCATTCGTAAAAAACCAGAAATTAAATATATAAACATGGATAAAAACTTTGATACATTAATTGAGATGCAAAGAAAAATAATTAAAAATGCAGCACAATATGTAAAAGTTGGAGGGTATTTAATTTATTCTACATGCACTTTAAATAAAGATGAGAATGAAAAAAATATTCAATGGTTTTTGAAGAATAATAAAAACTATATTACAGAAAAGATTTTTGTTGGAAATCTTCCCAATTTAATATATGATGAAATAGGAACTTTAACAATTTTACCAAACAAATACATGGATGGGTTTTATATAGCTAAGTTAAAAAGAAGGATGTAATATTTATGAATAATTTTCTCGATTATAATATAGAAGAGTTTAAAGTATGGTTACAGCAAAACAAATATCAAAAATTTAGAGCAAAGCAAATTTTTGATTGGGTGTATAAATTGGGTAAAACTGATTTTGAAGAAATGAATAATATACCAAAAGATTTACGGAAAACATTAAAAGAAAAATTGAATATTCAAATACCGGAAATTGTGAAAGTTCAAAAATCCAAAGATGGCACTTCTAAATTTTTATTAAAATTATATGATGGCAAGTATATTGAAACTGTAGTTATGAAGTATAAATATGGATACTCTATATGTGTTTCTACACAAGTTGGATGTAAAATGGGTTGTAAATTTTGTGCTTCCACTATTGGAGGATTTATGAGAAATCTTTCTTCAGGAGAAATTACAGCTCAACTTTTATGCGTACAAAATAATTTAGATATTAGGATTTCTAATATTGTATTGATGGGCAGTGGTGAACCATTAGATAATTTTGATAATATTGTTCATTTTATCGGTAATATTAACAGTGAGAGTACTGTTAATATAGGGCAAAGAAGAATAACTTTATCCACTTGTGGAATTGTACCAAAAATCATTGAACTTGCAGATTTAAAATTGCAAATTACATTAGCTATATCCTTACATGCTTCAAGTGATAAGAAAAGAAATGAAATTATGCCAATTTCAGAGAAATATTCGCTTTTAGAATTAATTGATAGTTGTAAATATTATTATGAGAAAACTAAAAGAAGAATATCTTTTGAATATGCGTTAATACAAGGTAAGAATGATTCGTTAAAAGATGCTGAATTATTAAGTAAAATTATTAGAGGGTTTCCTTGTCATGTGAATTTAATACCTATAAATGAAATAGAGGAAAATAATTTTAAGAAATCAAACAATGAGTCTATTCTAAACTTTCAGCATAAAATGCTAGATTTGGGTATTGAAACTACTATTAGACGAGAAATGGGAACAGACATAAGTGGTGCTTGTGGACAGCTTAGAAGCCAACACATAAAAGAGGTAACTAAAAGTGGGGTTGATTGATTATGAAGGCAAATGTACATGAGCATAAATTAGGTAAAATTGCTTATTTGTCAGATAAGGGATCTGTTAGGATAAATAATCAGGATTATTTAGGTGTTTTAGAGAAGGAAAACTACATTGTTTTAGCTGTAGCTGATGGATTAGGTGGGCATAATGCAGGAGAAATTGCAAGCAAACTAGCTATTGATCAAACTTTTGCTTCTATTAAAAAAAATGAAGAAAAATATTTATGTGAGGAAATTTTAGTAACAGCATTTACCAAAAGTAATAAAGAAATTTTTCGCCTTTCGAAAGATGATAAAAAGTTAGATGGTATGGGAACTACATTAACATTAAGTGTTGTTAATGAAAATAATATAATAATTGCTCATGTAGGAGACAGTTCTTGTTACTTTATCAAGAATGGAGAGATATTAAAAATCACAAAAGATCACTCTTTAGTTCAAGAACTTGTTGATTTGGGTATAATTACATATGAACAGGCACAAGTACACCCCCAAAAAAATGTTATAACAAGAGCCCTTGGAATTTCAGATGATGTTGAAATAGATACATTTAAGTTTGATTTAAAAGAAATTACTCATGTTTTTTTATGCTCTGATGGATTATCTAATGTAGTAAATGATGAAATGATTCTAGACACAATATTACAAAATAATATTGCTGATGCTTGTGAATTGTTGTATAAAAAAGCTATTAATAATGGAAGTAGAGACAATATTTCTATAATGATATTTGAAGGAGAGTGCTAATTATGATAGGAACTATACTTCAGAATAGGTATGAAATAATCGAAAAAATTGGTGAAGGCGGAATGGCCAAGGTTTATAAAGGTAAATGTAATATTCTAAATAGGTATGTTACTATTAAAATACTTAAAGATAATTATTATAAAGATGAAAATTTCACCAAAAATTTTAGGAAAGAAGCTACGGCTGTAGCTGGACTCTCACATAATAATATTGTTAAAGTGTATGATATTGTGGAAGAACAAAATATTATATATATTGTAATGGAGTATATTGAGGGAAAAGATTTAAAACAAATTATTAATGAAAGACGTTCTTTAGATTATGAAGAATCTTTGGAAATTGCCCTTCAAATAGCAATGGCGCTTAAGCATGCTCATAATAATCAAATAATTCATAGAGATATTAAGTCTCATAATATTCTTATAAGTAATGATGGATTAGTTAAAGTTACAGACTTTGGCATAGCTAAAGTTCCATCTCAGGATACAATAACAAGCTCTGATAAAATAATAGGGTCAGCACAATATATATCACCAGAACAAGCAAAGGGACATATCGTTGATGAACAATCTGATTTATATTCTTTAGGTATTGTATTATATGAAATGATTACTGGTAAATTGCCTTTTAATGCAGATAGTGCAGTAACGCTTGCTATAATGCATATTCAAGACGAAATAGTCAATCCTAATGATATAAATGAAAGTATACCCAAAAGTGTTAATAATCTCGTAGCTAAACTTCTTCAGAAGGAAAAATATAACAGATATTGTAATGCTGACAAAGTTATTGATGATATAAAAAATTTAATTTCAGATATCAATTATAGAATAGATAAAGTAACTTGTGAACAGGAAAGAACAAGGGTTATACCTGTATTTAATGAGGAAAGAATATTAGAAGAAAATTATAATAAAGATAAAAAAAATAATAATTCAAACAAAAAAAGAAATCTAATGATAATAGGCGTCATAGTTGCAGCCGTAGCTACTTTTTCTCTATCTTATTTGGCTGGTACGGGTAAACTTACATTTGATAAGACTAAAAAGGTAGAAATGGTTGAAATTCCAAGTTTATCAGGAATGATGGAAGAAGATGCTGAGAAATTGATGAGTTCATATGGATTAGAAATGATTCCTATTGAAATTTCTAGCACAGAAAAGATGGGTTCCGTAATTCAATGTTACCCTTATGAGGGATCTAAAATAGATAAGAATTCGGTGGATGTTATTAGAGTTTTGATTAGTAAAGGAACTTCAAATACTACAGTACCAGAACTTGTTAATAGTAATCTTGAAGCGGCAAAATTTTTGTTAGAAGAGAATGGGCTATTACTTGGAGATGTTGAATATATAAATAGTGATTTATATGACAAAAATATTGTCATAAGCCAAGAAATCAAGCAAGGAATTCAAGTGGATAGCAATACATCTCTTGATTTGGTAGTAAGCAATGGTAGTAGTGTCAAATATGTAATTATGCCAGTAATTGTGGATCAAACGTATGATAAGGCTATTGAAACTTTAAAAGATTCAAATCTAAAACTTGGGAAAGTAAATGAAATAGAGACTAATGACAGTACCTTAGAAAATAAAGTGGCTATACAAAGTATTCCTAAAAATATTGAAATAGCTGCTAACACTAAGATAGATGTATCATACTACATTTATACCCCTAGCATGGTTAAGGTTCCTGATTTGGTTGGTAAGAGTGTAAAAGAGGCTTTAAATATAGTAAATGAAATTGGTTTATCACTTAATTATCAAGGGGAGAATGACTATATTATCGTATCCCAAACGTATTCTTCCGAAACTAAAGTGGAAAAAGGAACAGAAATTGTGGTTGAAACTGAAGATACTATAAATAATAAAACTGAAGAAGAGCCTACACTAGAAGAAGATATTATAACTGAAGAAAATACAATTGATGAAGGTGTAGTACAAGAAGAAAATTAATAAAAAAATTGAAGTTAGAGAGTTTCAGAAATGAAACCGGCTTTATGCATGTACAAAATGCTTATTAATGATTGAGTTTTGTGTGTATGGATTGATTTTAAAATTGGAAACTTCATAACGAAAGTAAAGGTGGATTTATGCAAGGTAGAATTATAAAAGGCATAGGTGGATTTTACTATGTAGAAAATAATGGCGAAATAATTGAGTGTAAAGCTAGAGGGAATTTCAGAAATAAGGGATTGACTCCTGTAGTTGGAGATATCGTTAGTGTTAAAATCAGCAACGATGGTAAAGGAGTTATAGAAACGATTGGGAAAAGAAATAATCTATTACTTAGACCATTAGTTTCTAATGTAACTCTAGCTTTTATAGTTGTAGCCGTTAAAAGTCCTGAAATAAACTTAGATCTTTTAAATAAGTTTTTACTTCAATGTGAGACAAACGATATTGAATGTTGTGTAGTTTTTAATAAAATTGATTTAAATGAAAATTATATGGATTTAGAGGCTGTAAAAATGATAGAATCTATTCACTATGAGTATATATTTGCAAATGGGAAAATGAATATTGGTTTGGATAAAATTTATGATAAGATAAAGAATAACGTATGTGTTTTTTGTGGACCTTCAGGAGTTGGGAAATCTACAATATTGAATAATTTAGTTGGAAAAGAAGTAATGAAAACTGGAGAAATAAGTGCCAAGCTAAAACGTGGGAAGCATACAACTAGGCATAGTGAATTGATACATACTTGTGACGGATTTGTAGTTGATACTCCGGGGTTTTCAAATCTAAACGTATCTTTTCAATCAGAAAAGCAGATACAAGATTGCTTCCCAGAATTTTACGAATATGATTACCTGTGCAAATATAAAGGATGTTTACATTATAAAGAACCAAAATGTGCAGTTAAGAATGCTGTTGAAGAAAAAAAAATTAATTTAACAAGATATGAATTTTATATAAAAACATTAGAAGAGTTTAAAAAGGAGTGTAAAAAATGGTAAGAATTGCACCATCAATTTTGTCAGCAGATTTCACTAAATTAGGAGAAGATTTAAAAGAATTAGAAAAGAATAACATTGAGGTATTGCATATTGATGTTATGGATGGAAACTTTGTTCCTAATATTTCTTTTGGATTTCCTATTATTAAAGCGGTGAGACCTATAACGAAAATGGTTTTTGATGTTCATCTTATGATTGAGAATCCGTCAAATTTTATTAAAGAATTTGTAGATGCTGGAGCGGACATTATTACTATCCACTATGAAACAGATAGACATATTGATAGAACTATAAATTATATAAAAAGTTTTGGAATAAAGGCTGGAATAGCTCTTAATCCAGCAACACCGGTTAATACTATAAAACATTTAATAGGAAACTTGGACTTAGTGCTTATAATGTCTGTTAATCCTGGATTTGGTGGCCAGTCATATATTGAATACTGTTCTGAAAAAATAAAGGAATTAAGAGATTATTCAAATAAGTCAAATCCTGATTTGATTATTGAAGTTGATGGAGGGATTAAATCTCATAATATTAAAGAAGTTGTAAATTGTGGTGCAAATCTTATTGTGGCGGGCTCTGCAGTGTTTAAAAATGGTGCTATGAGGGAAAATATTGATGAATTAAAAAGGGCTTTAAGATGAAAATAGTAGTGTTTTGTGGAGGAGAATGTCCCTCTCTTGATTTAATTCAAAGAGAACTTATAGAGAGTAAATATATTATATGTGCGGATAGCGGTGCTAATTGCGCTTATAAGTGCGGATTAACACCAGATTTTATAATAGGGGATATGGACTCTATAGATGACAATATACTAGAATTTTTTTCTCTTAATGAGAAAGTTAAGATAGAAATATATCCACCTGAAAAAGATTTTACAGATACTGAACTCGCCTTAAATAGAGCAATTGATTTAGGTGCTGATGAAATTGCTTTCATAGGTTGTACAGGCACTAGAGTGGACCATTTAATGGGTAACTTAGTTATGTTGTATAAATGCTTAAAAAAGAACGTTAAAGGTAAAATTATTGATGATAATAATGAAATTTTCATGATAAGTAAAGATACTAAACTTTTGGGGCATAAAGGAAAAACCTTTTCATTAATGCCTTATACTGAAAAGGTAGAAAGATTGTCTATAATTGGAGCTAAATATTGTTTAAAAGACTATGATTTAGCTATAGGCAATGCTATGACAATATCAAATGTATTTAACAATACTTCTGTAAATATTAGTTTTAAAAGTGGAGTATTAATAGTATTTTATTCAATTGACTAAAAATTAGTAACATTTTTTATATATCCGCATAACATAGTAGAGAGTTAATCTGTACTAGGAGGAGTATATGAAAATTGTTGCTGTCAAGGTACCTAGATTTATTTCTTCGATTATTAGAATATTTATTAAAAACAAAAAATAAAAAAATGCAATTGATAATTCAATTGCATTTTTTTATTTAGCTTGTTTATAATTATACTGCACGTTGGACTTTTCCAGAACGTAGGCATCTTGTACAAACAGTGATTCTCTTTGGTGTTCCATTAACAACAGCCTTGACTCTCTTTAAATTTGGTGCCCATGTTCTTTTACTTTGTCGGTGAGAGTGGCTATATTGCACACCTGCTACAACACCCTTACCGCATATTTCACATCTTCTTGCCATAAAAACACCTCCTAAAACTTCGATGGTTCGACTTCAAAGTAACCGAGTAATATTGTACCATATAAAAACGGTATTTTGCAACGGTAAATTTCATTTTTATGAAAAAAAATATTTTTTAGATATAGTGTAATTTAGAGTACTTAAAAACATCATTAGTATATAAATTATGTTATTGTTTCTTGCTAATCTATCAAATATGTATTAAAATCAATTTAAAGTATATTTTAATACATTCTTGATAAATTTAGTATTATAATATACAATAATTACTATGGTACCAGTTGATAAGGAGGAAATTATCATGATGGAACTTTCTAACAGTTTAGGAGCTATTAATTACTCAGAAGATGTTCTTGCAGATATTGTAGGGCTTTCTACTATGGAATGTTATGGGGTAGTAGGTATGGCGTCTAAAAATGCATCAGAAGGATTTTGGGAGTTGATTACAAAAGGTGACAAGTTTAGTAAAGGTGTAAAAATTAATAATAATAATAATGTTCTGAGCATTGAATTATTTATAATTGTAGAGTATGGAACTAAGATATCTGTTATAGCGAACAACATTATACAAAAGATAAAATATAATGTTGAATCACATACGGGTTTGAAAGTATCTAGTGTTACAGTAAATGTTCAAGGGGTAAGAGTATAAGGAGGTACTAGCAGTTGGAACAATATAGATTGAACGGAAATAAACTAAAAGATATGCTAATACACGCTTCTAATAATCTGGAAAAACAAAAGGAGTATGTCAATTCATTAAATGTGTTCCCAGTACCTGATGGGGATACAGGAACAAATATGTCAATGACTTTCAGTAGCGCTGTGAATGAGATTAAAGATAAAGATACTGATAACATAGGCGAAATTGCTAGACTTGTTTCAAGAGGAGCTCTAATGGGAGCTAGAGGAAATTCAGGGGTAATTCTATCACAAATATTTAGAGGGATTGCAAAAGGGCTTGAAGGCTTTAATGAAGTTGATGCTGATCAATTTTCTAAAGCAATTGAACAGGGTTCTAAGTATGCATACAAAGCTGTAATGAGGCCCACTGAGGGTACGATTTTAACAATTATAAGATCAGCAGGCGAAAAAGCAATGGAAGTGGAAGAATCAAATGTTACTATATTGATGGAAAAAGTATGTGCTTATAGTGAAGAGGTTTTAAATAAAACCCCTGATATGTTACCTGCACTAAAGGAAGCTAAAGTTGTTGATGCTGGCGGTATGGGATTGTTGATATTATTCAAAGGAATGCTTGAAGTATTAAAGAATGATTTCACCGAGATTAAGTATGAAGAAAATACATCTGGGGAAGCAAAGCAAGATTATAGTGTACAACAACGCATTGATCCAGCTACAATAAAATTTGGCTATTGCACAGAATTTTTTATAAGAACAGAAGAAGCTGTATCTTGTGCTGATAGTTTTAGAGAAACTATAGCTCCTATGGGAGACTCAATTATTGTTATTGGCATGGAGGATATAATAAAAACACATATACACACTAACGACCCAGGTTGGGTATTATCACAAGCAGTTAAATATGGAGAATTATCAAAAATTAAAATTGATAATATGAGAGAAGAACATAGAGAAACTTTAGGAATTAACTATAGCGAAGAAGCGAAAAGTTTAGTAGAAGAAGAAAAAGAATATTCATTTGTTTCAGTAGTTATGGGGGAAGGGTTAAAAGACATATTCAATGATTTAGGAGTAAAGGCAGTTATTGAAGGTGGTCAAACTATGAACCCTAGCACCCAAGATTTGTTAGAAAAAATTGAAAAGATAAATGCACAGAATATATTTATCCTTCCAAATAACAAAAACATAATTATGGCCGCAGAACAAGCTGCTGAAATTTCCGAAAAAAATGTTTTTGTAATTCCAACTAAAACTATTCCTCAGGGGATTGCTGCAATAACGGTTTTTAATGAACATAGTTCAGTGGAAAACAATATTGAAAACATGAAAGATATAATTGAAGATGTAAAAACTTCATCGGTAACTTATGCAGTTCGAGATACTGAATTCGATGGCAAACAGATTAAAGAAGGTAATATACTAGGGCTTAGCGAAGGTAAAATAACATGTGTGGGTGATGATATTTATCAAGTAGCAAAAGAACTAATTGATGAAATGACGGATGAAGATTCAGAACTTATATCAATATATTTTGGAAAAGATTGTGATGAAGATAAAGTTAATGATTTAGTGGATAGCATAGAAGAAAAATTTGATGAAATAGATGTTCAAAACTTCAATGGTAAACAACCACTTTATTATTTTATAATTTCTGTAGAATAAAAAAAAGCCTGCGGGCTTTTTTATTTTATAAAAATGGGGATATTATATGAATTTAAATGATGATGTCAGTAATTTAAAAGGTGTTGGAAAAAAAACAAAAGATAATTTAAATAAGCTAGGGATATTTAAATTAATAGATCTAGTATTATATTTTCCTTACGAATACGAGTATATTAAAAGTGAAAATAATATTTTGAATATAAATGACGGTGAAGTTTGTATTATAAAAGTGACTGTGGTTAAGAAAAATAATGATTTATATATTAGAAAAAATCTTATTATATCCAGTATTACCTTAACAGATGGAGAAAATATTTTTACTGCAAAGTGGTTTAACCAACCTTTCGTAAAAAAGATTTTCCAAATTGGCAAGGAATACTGTTTGAAAGGTAAAATACAGATAAAGGGTAAAAATCGTGTTTTGCAGAGCCCTACAGTGGTAGATGATAATTTAAATCAAAACCATATTACCCCAAAATATTCTTTAACAAAAGGAGTTACCAATAATTTACTTATAAAAACAATAAATAATATATTAAATCAACATGAATTTAAAGAAAATATGCCTAAATATATTATTAAAAAATACAATCTAGTTTCCTTAAATGAGGCATTGAAAAATGTACATAATCCTGATAACGAGAATAGTCTTAAAAGAAGTTTAACTAGAATAAAATTTCAAGAATTATTTATGTATTCTTTAAAAATTGCTATGATTAAGAATTTTAGGATTACTCAGAATAAAGGTATTGCTTTTAAAATTGCCGGAGAGTTAAGCGATTTTAAGGAAAGACTCCCTTTTAATCTTACAAAAGCACAAACTAAGGCTGTTAGAGAAATATTAATTGACCAAAAGAAAGACAGTCCTATGAATAGATTGCTTCAAGGTGATGTTGGGTCTGGTAAAACAATAATTGCATTTATAGCTATTCTTAATGTTGTTAAAAATGGCTATCAGGCAGTTATGGTGGCACCAACGGAAATTTTAGTAAAACAGCATTTTGAAGATATAAAAAACATATTAAGTCCTTATAACTTAAACATTGAAATTCTTACTAGCAGTGTATCTAATAAAAAAAAGCTTGATGTTAAAAGAAAAATTCAAAAAGGCGAAATTAACATAGTTATTGGAACACATGCACTATTTCAAGAGGATGTTATTTTTGAAAATCTAGGGTTAGTTGTAACAGATGAGCAGCATAGATTTGGTGTTGAGCAAAGAGCTAAGTTATTTAACAAGAATACATATATGGATATTTTGGTAATGAGTGCAACGCCAATACCAAGAACATTAGCATTATGTATGTATGGAGATTTAGATATTTCTATTATTGATGAATTACCTCCTGGAAGAAAAAAAATCGATACATATTTAGTCCAAAAAAATAAAAAAGATAAGGTATATCACTTTGCCTTGGAAGAATTAAACAAGGGGCGACAAGTATATATAGTGTGCCCATTGATTGAAGAAAATGAAAATATAAATTTAGTTTCAGTAGAGGAACACTATGAAAAAATAAGCAAAGATATTTTTAAAGATTTTAATGTGGAAAAGCTCCATGGGAAAATGAAACAAGATAAAAAAGATGAAATTATTGAAAACTTTTTCTCTAGAAAAGTTGATATATTAGTTTCAACAACTGTAATTGAAGTTGGTGTTAATGTACCTAATGCATCGATAATGATAATTGAGGATGCTGAAAGATTTGGATTATCACAATTGCATCAACTAAGAGGAAGAGTAGGGAGAGGAAGTAATAAATCATATTGCTTTTTAATAGCTGATTGTAAACAAGATTATACTAAAGAAAGAATGAATATTATGGTAAAAAGCAATGATGGTTTTTTTATTTCAGAACAGGATTTGAAATTGAGAGGTACTGGTGAACTTTTAGGTGCAAGGCAGCATGGGGATGAAAACTTTTTACTTGCAAATCCTATAGAGGATGGTGACATATTTAAAGTAGCAAATAATGAAGCTGGATTGTTTATGTTAGGAAATTCAAATGAAAAAGATAAAATATTATATTATATTAAGGTAAGATTAGAAAGTTATAGCCAGTTAATTTGTTTTAATTGATAATTAATAATTATTTTTTATACTTTTTTTTGTAGTAAAATGAAATATGTGTTAAAATTAAACCGATATATTTAATTTTTAGGAGGACTATTAAGAATGAGAGTAATCGCAGGAAGAGCCAGAGGTAAAAATCTTTTACCTCCTGATGGGATGCAAACTAGACCAACTTTGGATAGAGTAAAAGAAAATATATTTAATATTATACAGACTAGAACTGTTGACTCAGTTGTAATAGACGTTTTTGCAGGAACAGGAAGCTTAGGGTTAGAGGCTGTAAGTAGAGGTGCTAAAAAATGCTATCTGATAGATAAACACCCTACTACTTTTGGATTTTTAACAGAAAATGTTCGAAATTTAAAATTTCAAGATGAATGTATCTTAGTTAATAAAGATTCATATTTAGCTTTAAAAGATTTGGGGAGCAAAAAGGAAGAATTTGATTTGATATTTATTGATCCTCCATATGCAAAAGAAATGATACCCCCGGCAGTTGAAATAATATCAGATACGAATCTTCTTAAGAAAAATGGGTTGATTGTAACCAAAATAGATACTGGTGAAACATTGTATGAAGGCAATGAAAAGATAATTTTAACAGACCATCGTAAGTACGGAAACACAACAGTATGTTTTTATATGTACAAGGAGGATTAAAATGAAAACAGCAGTATATCCAGGAAGTTTTGATCCTATTACAGAAGGACATTTAGATATTATTAGGAGATCATCTAGAATTTTCGATAAGTTAATAGTTTTAGTTTTAATTAACCCAGAAAAGAAATCGCTTTTTGACATATATGAAAGAAAAGAACTGATTGAAAAAGTAACGCATGATTTAGGTAATGTTGAAGTTGAAACTTTTGAAGGACTATTAGTACATTATATGAAAGAAAAAGAAGCTGATGTAATTATTAAAGGATTGAGAGCTGTAACGGATTTCGAATACGAATTTCAAATGTCATTAATGAATAGAAAACTAAGTCCTACAATTGAAACTTTTTTTATGATGACAAGTGCAAAGTATTCATATCTAAGTTCTAGTGCTGTAAAGCAGGTTGCAATGTTTGGTGGAGATTTGAAAGATTTGATACCAGAAAAAATAATAAATGATGTTATTAATAAGATAAAATCTAAATAGGGTGATATTATGGAAGTTATTAAGTTAATTGAATATTTAAATGAAATAATTGAAAATTCTCAAACTCTTCCTTTGACAGGGAAGGCAGTGGTTGACAAAAAAGAAATACTTGAGGTTATTGAAGAAATTGTTAATTATTTACCGGATGAATTCAAAAAATCTCAATGGATTGTTCAGGAAAAAGAAAGAATATTAAAAGAAGCAAAAACAGAATCGAATTCAATAAAAAAAGAAGGTTACGCATTATTAAAAAAAGAAATTGAGAATCATGACATTATAAAAGAAGCTTCAATAAAAGCAGAAGAAATTATTTCTTCTGCCCGTAGAGAAGCTAAAAACATGCGATTAGGTGCAAAAGAATATGCTGATGAGATTTTATGTCAGTTAGAAAATGAAGTGGCTAAAAATGGAGAAAAAATGTTACAATCTTTAACTGAAGAAAGTAATAATTATATTAAAGCTATCAATGCTGATTTATCAGGAATAACTTCAATTATTAGGTCTAACATTAAAGAACTTAGAGATAGTGTTAAATAGTGGTTTAGATATTACTGGAAGTGTAAGTGCTATTAAAACTATTATTTGTGTTGAATATATTTTTGGTGTATATATAATATTAGATTTACTAGGATTAAAAACAAAGCTTATTTGTTTTAAATTAAAAATTTGCATTACAATATAAGTTACTAATGAACAAATTGTACCGTGGATAAATTTAGTTAGTATGTATTTTTTGAAGGAATAATTTAGTTTCCCTGTAAAAGAAAAAACTTGTGCAATTATTGAAAAGGTGCTAAACCCCAATATAAAGCTTATAAAGCAAAGTTTTGTGTTGCTTAGTATATTCATAGTATTTACTATTGAACATCCATTAGTAAGCTCTATAGGTATCAAAATATATGCTTTTAAACTAGTAGAATTAATATTTATAAAATGAGAAATATACTTTAAAACAATATCTATTATGGTATTGTTTTTTATTATACTTATTAAAACTGAAAAAACTATTATAAAACCACCTATATTAAGACTTGAAGATATAGCACCATTAATGCTATTTTTAAGTACATATCCAAAATTATTAGATTTTATTTCTGTATAATGACAAAGTTTTGGATCATTAAGTTTTGTCTTAGGTGGAATAATAAATGACATTATCACACTTGTCATATAGCATGAAAAAAGTAATAAGTATCCAATATATTTATTTTGAAATAACTTTACGCCAAGTACTCCAATTACGAACAGAGGACTTGGATTTGAAGCTATAGTGACTAGTCTTTCACAGGTATTATAATCAATTGCTTTGTTTTCATATAAATTGACGGCATATTTTGCACCTAAAGGATATCCACATAGCATGCTTATAATTATTACTATAGTACTGCAAGTTGGAAGTCTAAGAGGCGTACATATTATTTTACCAAGTAATTTTGAATAAATATCTACACCACCATAACTAATCATAATATTTATTATAATCATAAATGGAAATAATGAGACAAAAACAGATTGGAAAAATAAAATTGTTCCATCATAGGCTGCTTTAATAGAGTTTTCTGGATTGCTGATTATTGATATTAGTAAAAATGAACACATAAGAGTTATTATAAAATTATTGTAATTTGAATTAAAATATTTTTTTGCAACGTAATAAATTAAATAAATAATAAAACAAAATGTAATAAGAATAATTATATTCATCAATAACCTCTCTTTAATTATTAATATTACATTTATATTTTATATTTAAATATTTATTCTTTAATTATTATTGGTTTTGTATAATAATCATGGGTTGGGTTAATATTATCATTAAATAAACTATATATCTTAGTAGAATCCAAGTCTATTTTCATAGAATTAGTTTTGGGGTATTTTGGTGGTTTGGATATTATATCAATTGAACTTTCTTTTTTTATGCGTCTTAGTAGTTGCTGACCTTTATTATTAAACCCTAAAATACGAGCGTAGGAGCATTGATTTTTTCTAAGGGACTTTACATCATAATTATTAAATCCTATTAATAGTTGACAGATTATGCGCTGTATTCTTGATAGTGCATATCTTTTTGATTTAATATTATATATGAATTCTTGATAATTATTTGATACTAAAACTGATTTTATTATTCGGTTATGTAAGCCCTCTGAAATATCCGGAATATTTAATAAAGAGTTAGGATTACTATAAATTTTATATTTTATAAATTCATAAAAATCATTTTCATCAGGGAATTTAAAGTTATTAAATAATAAACTTTCTAACTGGTTATACGTGTTAGAAGGTATTTGCGTTTTAAGAGCTTCAAGCTCTTTTTTATTTCTTAAATGATTTCTAATTGATGTAGCACTTGAAAAAATATTTTCTATACATTTACTGTTGTAGTCGGAACCTTTTCTTTGAATAGTGAATGGTTGTATTTTGCTTTTTAGTTTTTGTAAACTTTTTATGTATTCAATACCTAGTATGTTATTTGGGGAATTTATTATAGTATTAAAGTCAATATTTGTATTATTTATGTTTAAAATATCACATAAAGCCATACTTCTAGCTTTTGCAAAACTATTACCTTTTTCAAGATATAAATCTAAGCTATTTTTAAAAATTAATGGTTCATCACTTAAAAGACGCGCGATGATACTGAGTTCCTCAATATCACCATATTCACTACCAAAACAAATGCTATCTACAATATTTAAGTTATCTAATAAAGAAACTGCCCCATAGGAAAAGAATTCTGCAGAGGATATCGCATAAACAGTAGGGAGTTCTATTACTAAATCTACTCCGTTTTCGATAGCTAATTTAGCTTTTGTCCATTTATCTAATATTGAAGGTAGGCCTCTTTGTACAAAATTACCACTCATAACACATATTATGGCATCTGAATTTGTTTTTTCGCGTGTTGCGTTTAAATGATGCAAATGACCATTATGCATTGGATTATATTCTGTAATTATACCTGTTACTTTCATTTTATCACCTCGTTATATTATACACTAAGAAAAATAAAAACTCATAAAATTCAAAAAATTATTAATTTATATACAAAAATCATTATTTGTATTGAAAAACCTATCATAAACAGTGTATATTATATAGTGTAGTTCTTATTATATTACATAATATTTAATATTGTATACATATTTGAAAGGAGATATAAAAATGCCATTTATGAAATCTATCAAGGAAAAGGCAAAGTCAGATGTTAAAAGAATTGTATTGCCTGAAGGTGAAGAAGAAAGAAATATTAAAGCAGCTGGAATAATATCTGCAGAAAAAATTGCAGAAGTAGTTCTTGTAGGTAATGAAGAAGTAATAAAAGAAAATGCAAGAAAATTTGAGGTTAATTTGGACGGTGTTGTAATCGTTGAACCTCAAAAATCAGAAAAATTCAACCAATATACTGAGAATTTTTTCGAATTGAGAAAAAGAAAAGGAGTGACAATAGAAAAAGCAAAACAAATTATATCAGATCCAGTTTATTTTGCTACAATGATGCTTAAAGAGGATGATGTAGATGGTCTTGTTTCAGGGGCAATCCATACAACAGGAGATTTATTAAGACCAGGATTACAAATAATTAAAACTGCGCCTGGTGCTTCAATTGTTTCTAGTTTCTTTTTGATGATTATTCCTGATTGCAATTATGGTAAGGAAGGATTACTATTATTTGGTGATTGTGCAGTTAACCCTAATCCAACAGAAGAACAACTTGCATCAATAGCAATTTCTACTGCTCATTCTGCTAAAGTTTTATGTGATATGGAGCCGAAAGTAGCTATGTTATCATTTTCAACTATGGGAAGTGCCAAGCATGAATTAGTTGAAAAAGTGCAAAAAGCTACTAGTTTAGCAAAAGAGCAATCTCCAGATATTTGTATTGATGGTGAAATGCAATTAGATGCTGCTATAGTTAGCAAAGTTGCTGATTTAAAAGCACCAGGCAGTGATGTTGCAGGAAAAGCAAATGTACTTATATTCCCTGATTTAAATGCTGGTAATATAGGATATAAGCTTGTTCAAAGATTTGCAAATGCTAAAGCAATTGGACCTATATGTCAAGGATTTGCAAAACCTTTAAATGATTTATCAAGAGGATGTTCAGTAGAAGATATAGTTAATCTAGTTTCAATAACAGCAGTTCAAGCCCAAGTTAAATAATAATTCTAGGAGGATAATACAATGAAAGTATTAGTTATAAATTGTGGAAGTTCATCTTTAAAATATCAATTAATCGATATGACAAATGAAAATGCTTTAGCTGTAGGTTTAGTTGAGAGAATAGGAATAGAAGGTTCAATACTTACTCAAAAAGTAAATGGCGAAAAATTTAAAATAGAAGAAGAAATGACAGACCATAAAAAAGCTATAGAGTTAGTTATTAAAGCTCTACTAGATGAAGAAAATGGTGTAATAAAAGACGTAAATGAAATAAATGCAGTTGGACATAGAGTTGTTCATGGTGGAGAAAAATATGCAGATTCAGTTGTTATTGATGATGAGGTTATTAGTGCTATTGAAGATTGTGCAAAACTTGCACCATTGCATAATCCACCTAATTTAATAGGAATAAATGCTTGTAAAGAATTAATGCCAATGACACCAATGGTAGCAGTTTTTGATACTGCATTCCATCAAACAATGCCGGAAGAATCATACATGTATGCAATTCCTTATGAATTATATGAAGAGCACAAAATTAGAAGATATGGTTTCCACGGTACATCACATAAATTTGTATCAAAGGAAGCTGCAGAGTTTTTAGGTAAAGATATTAAAGATATTAATATAATTACTTGTCATTTAGGAAATGGTGCTTCTGTAGCTGCTGTTAAGAATGGCAAATGTATAGATACTAGTATGGGATTTACTCCACTAGCAGGATTAGTAATGGGAACAAGATGTGGAGATTTAGATCCAGCTGTAGTAACTTATCTTGCCAAAGAAACAGATATGGATATTACTGAAGTTGATACATTATTAAATAAAAAATCTGGAGTTCTTGGTATTTCAGGAATAAGTTCTGATTTTAGAGATCTTGAAGGAGCTGCTGAAGAAGGTAATAAAAGAGCTCGATTAGCATTAAATATGTTCTGTTATAGAGTGAAAAAATATATAGGTTCATATGCTGCAGCTATGGGTGGCGTTGATTGTATTTTATTCACAGGCGGAATTGGTGAGAATGGATGCGAAGTAAGAGAGCAAATTTGTGATGGATTAGAGTTCTTAGGTGTAGAATTTAATAAAGATGCAAATGATGGATGTAGGGGTAAATTAAAAGATATAAGTACTGAAACTTCAAAGGTTAAAGTGCTTATAGTTCCAACAAATGAAGAATTAATGATAGCAAGAGATACAAAATCTTTAGTATAATATAAAATTATTCTTGACTTTTAATAGATATTTTTATTATAATAGTTTGTGGCTAACAAATTTGGTTTTTTTGTTAGCCCATTTATAATAATAGAGGTGTAACAATGAAAATCGACATTTCAGATTTAACTTCAAAGAAAGTTGAATCAAAAAAAGTAAATACATATGTTGATTCAGTAGATTTTATTTATGATAAAGAAGAAATAAAATTTGCAAAACCAGTATTCATTGAGGGTGAGTTTATACTTAATGAAAATCTGATAACTTTTGAAGGTGTTATTACAACTACATTAATACTTTCATGTTCACGATGTTTAGAAAAATTCGAATATCCTATACAAGTTTCAATTGCTGAAAATTTTTCAAGAGAAGATGTTTCTGATGAAGAAATAATTGAACTTGAAGGTAATTATGTTGATTTCACTCAAATTATTGAGAAGAATATTATACTAGAATTGCCAATCAAAAAATTATGCAAAGAAAATTGTAATGGTTTATGTCCCATATGTGGCAGCAATTTGAATAAATGCAAATGTAATTGTGAACGAAACGAAATTGATACTAGATTTGAAAAACTTAAAGATTTTTTTTCAGCTAACTAAGGAGGTGAAAAAATGGCACATCCAAAACACAAGACTTCAAAATCAAGAAGAGATAAAAGAAGAGCTCAGAATTTTAAATTAAGTGCTCCAGGGATAGTTGAATGTCCACAATGCCATGAAATGAAGCTTGCACACAGAATATGTGACAGTTGTGGTTATTACAAAGGTAAAGAAGTTCTTAATGTTGAGAAATAGAAAAGAAAGTCACTTGACTTTCTTTTTTGTTTTATATACTATTTTAAAATGGTAATTTTTATATTATAATTTAATTAATAAATTATTTTTATATAATAAAAGAGAGGTAATCAAATGAAAATAGTCGTTGATGGAATGGGTGGAGATAATGCTCCAGGTGAAATAGTAAAAGGTTGTGTGCAATCATTAGAGATATCTTCTGATTTAAAGATTTTTATAACTGGGGATAAAGAACAAATTGAAAAAGAACTTGGTAAATATGCATTTGATAAAGGAAGAGTTATAGTTGTTCCTACAACTGAAACAATAACTAACAATGAGCATCCAGTGAGTGCCCTTAGAAAAAAAAGAGATTCAAGTTTGTATAAAGCTTTAAAAATGGTAAAAGAAAAGGAAGCAGATGCTATTGTTTCTGCTGGAAGTACTGGCGCTTTTTTGGCGGGATGTACACTAGTTGTGGGACGAATTAAAGGAATAAAAAGACCAGCATTAGCACCGATTATGCCAAGTAAAGCAGGACCGTTTATGGTTGTTGATGTAGGAGCAAATGCAGATTGCAAACCTATTAACTTAGTTCAATTTGCTGAGATGGGAAGTGTATATTTCGAAAGTATATTGGATATAAAAAACCCTAAAGTAGGGCTTGTAAATATTGGTAGCGAAGAAGAAAAAGGTAATGAATTAACTAAAGAAACATTTCAACTGTTAAAAGAAACAAATTTAAATTTTGTAGGAAATGTTGAACCAAGAGAAATACCGGAAGGCGAAACACAAGTTCTTGTATGTGATGGATTTACAGGAAATGTTATTTTAAAGTTATATGAAGGTGTTGCACAAAATATATTTAAAGTACTAAAAGAAGAAATGATGTCAAATATAGTGACAAAACTAGGCGCACTGCTCTTAAAGCCAGTATTTAAGAAATTTAAAAAAGATTTTGATTATAAAGAATATGGTGGGGCTGCATTTTTAGGGGTAGATGGTATATGTATTAAGGCGCATGGTAGTTCAGATGCAAAAGCGTTTAAAAATGCAATAAGACAATCTATTAGTTTTTATGATAATAGTATTGTTGAAAAGATAAAGAGTAATATAGAATCAAAAGATAATTAAAAAAAATATAAATTTATTCAAAAATATATTGACGATATTTATTAGATATAATAATATCATATTGTAATCATATTCACATTATAAATTGGGAGGTATTAATATGATTTTTGAAAAGGTAAAAGAAATGATTTCGGAACAACTAGGTACTGATATTGATGATATAACTGAAGCTTCTGCTTTAATAGAAGATTTAGATGCTGATTCTTTGGACATAGTTGAATTAATAATGGCCGTAGAAGATGAGTATGAAATAGAAATATCAGAGGAAGTTGCAGAAAAAATGTCTACTGTTGGAGATGTTGTAGAATATATTAAAGAAAATATTGAAGAATAAAATAAAGTCCCATAGTTTGGGACTTTACTTTTAATTGGGAGTGTTTACAAATGTTGAAGGACACAAATAAGCTTTTACTTGAATTTCAAGATAAGTTAGGAGTAGAATTTAAAGATATCGGCCTTTTAGAAATAGCGTTAACTCATAGTTCTTATGCAAATGAAATAAAAGGAGTAAAATTTAATGAAAGACTTGAATTTTTAGGAGATTCAGTTCTACAATTAAGCATTACAGAGTATCTTTTTAAAACTAAAATGAACGAGTCAGAAGGAACACTAACTAAAAAAAGAGCCTTGATAGTTTGTGGAGCTTCTTTGTTTACTATTGCTACTAAATGGAATTTAGGAAAATATATTAGAATGAGTAAAGGTGAAGAATTAACAGGAGGACGAACTAGGACTTCAAATTTAGCTAATTGTGTAGAAGCTGTAATTGCTGCAGTGTATTTAGAAAAAGGGTTTGAATTTGCAAAGGAGTTTATTCTTCGCAATTTTGAAGAAGTTATTGAAAAAGTCTTCAATAATGAAATAATACTTGATTATAAAACGAAACTTCAGGAAATTGCACAGAAACAAGGTGAGATTAATATAAATTATTCATTAATAAAATTTGACGGTCCACCACATAGAAGAAAGTTTTATATAGAAGTTCAAGTTGGTTCTCTTGTATCGGGTAAAGGTGAAGGTTATAGTAAAAAAGAATCAGAACAAAATGCTGCTAAAGAAGCTTTAAGAAAGCTAGGTGTTGATAATGGGTAAGAGTCATTATATTATACCTATTTTTGTAACACATGAAGGATGTCCACATGAATGTGTTTTTTGCAACCAAAATAGCATAACGGGTAAAAGTAAAACTGTTACACCAAAAGAAGCAGATGAAATAATTGCTCTGTATCTTAAAACTATTGAAAACAAAAATGCAATTATTGAAATATCTTTTTTTGGAGGAACATTTACATCTATAGATAAACAAAAACAAAAGGATCTTCTTGCTATTGCAAAAAAATACAAAGATAATGGTGAAGTTAATAAAATACATCTTTCTACAAGGCCTGATTATATCAATGATGAGATACTTACATATTTAAAAAACTATACAGTGGATATAATTGAATTAGGAGTTCAATCTTTAGATGAAGAAGTATTAAAAAAATCTGGGCGCGGACATACTGCTGAAGATGTAGCTGTAGCATCGAAATTAATTAAAAGTTACGGTTTTGTTTTAGGGCATCAAATGATGTTAGGTTTACCTGGAGATACTCATGAAAAAAGTATTAGAACAGCAAAACAAATCGTTTCTATGGGGGCTCAGATTGCTAGGATTTATCCTACATTAGTGATTAGAGATACCCCTCTTGAAAAAATGTTATATAATAATATTTATAAACCATATACCTTAGAAGAAACCATTACAGTATCAAAAAAAATATATAAAATATTTGCTGATAATGGCATTAAAATAATTAGAATAGGATTGCAACCTACAGACGAGATTTCTGAAGGGTATGATTTAATTGATGGTCCTTTTCATCCAGCTATAAGAGAGCTTGTAGAAGGTTCTTTGATTAATGATATGATATATGATGAAATATGTGATTTCAAAGAAGATAAAATTGAAATATTACTCAATGAAAAAGATATTTCGAAGTTATATGCAGATAAGAAAAAATATTTTATAATGCTAAAAAATAGAACTCAAGGTAAAAAATTTATAATTAAAACAATATCGACTATAAAAAGAGGCGAAATTTTATTGTTATTCGGAGAAAATAGCAAAAGAATATCTCTAAATAGTATAAACTCATCAGATAATTAAATTATGAAAAGAAGGATATTTACATATTTTATAGAATATATTCCCTATAGAGATATACTTATATATATAAGGCAAAATTTGTAGGGAGGAATAATTAAATGGAAGTATTAAAAGTATCAGCAAAATCACAACCAAAATCTGTAGCAGGTGCACTAGCAGCAGTTATAAGAGAAAATGGAAGCGTAGAAATGCAAGCAATTGGTGCGGGGGCAGTAAATCAAGCAGTTAAAGCCTTAGCAATAACAAGAGGATTTGTAGCCCCAAATGGTATTGATTTAGTAACTATTCCGGCTTTTTCTCAAATTAATATAAATGGTGATGAAAGAACGGCAATAAAATTTATTGTTGAACCAAGATAAACCGTGTGATACACGGTTTTTTATTATTAATAATACTCTTTATTGATATTTTTAATAAATTAATATAAAATTATATGGTGGCGCATTAAGGGGTGATAAAATTGAAAAAAAATACTAGACAAAAAGTTGTAAAAGGGACATTATACATAATGATAGCTATATTTGCATTATCTATGTTAAGTTATATAAAAATATTCTAGGAGAGATTAATATGCATCTTAAGACACTTGAAGTAAGAGGCTTTAAATCTTTTGCAGACAAGACTTTGATAGAGTTCAATGAAGGAATCACTTGCGTTGTTGGCCCAAACGGGAGTGGAAAGAGTAATATTTCTGATTCAGTTAAATGGGTTTTAGGAGAGCAAAGTGTAAAGAATTTAAGAGGTGGCACGATGCAAGATGTAATATTTGCTGGTACTCAGTATAGAAAACCAGTAGGACTTGCACAAGTTTCACTTACATTAGATAATTCAGATTCAACGTTGCAAATGGATTATGACGAAGTTAAAGTAACAAGGAAGTTATTTAGATCTGGGGACAGTGAGTATTATATTAATAATACTAAATGCAGATTAAGAGATGTTCATGAATTATTTATGGATACTGGAATTGGTAAGGAAGGGTATTCAATTATCGGACAAGGTAAAATTGAGGCTATATTAAGTGGTAAACCTGAGGATAGAAGAAGTTTACTAGAAGAAGCTGCTGGTATTGTTAAATTCAAAGCTAGAAAAAGTGAAGCAGAACGAAAACTTGAAAACACTCTAAAAAACATTCAAAGAATTAATGATATTTTTTCTACATATGAAGATAGGCTAGAACCGTTAGAAAAAGAAAGTGAAAAAGCAAAGCAATTTTTAATTTTGTCAGAAGAATTAGAATATAAAGAAATAAATATATTAATCCATTCTATTGATGAAATACAATCAAAAATAGAGGTTTTTAAAAGAAAGCTAGAAGAAATAGAGTCTCAAATAATTATATCTATGAAAGAAAAAGATAAGTTAAAAAATGAATTGAATAATTTTAATAATAATATTGAAATTTTAGAAAAAGAAAAAGATTTAGATAAAGAAAATTATTATAATAAAAAAACAAAGATTCAGAATATAGAGAATGAAATAAAAATAGAAAATGAAAAAATTGGTAATTCACATGATAAAATTAATAGTCTTACAAAAGAAATTGATGAACAAATAGAAAAAGGTGCTATGTTTTTAGCAGAATTTAAAAAACTAGAAAAAGAATTGCTAGAATTAAACAAACAAAAGAAAGATACGGATGAGTTAGTACAAAGATTAAGTTCTAAAATACATAAATTAGATTATAAGTTTAATAGCAATGAAGAAGTTTTAAGTTTTAACAAAGAAAAAATTGTTAATTTGATTAGTATGTCAACTAATTATAAAAATGATTTAAAAATTCTAAATAATAATATCCTCAATGAGGAGGATAAATTAGATAGGCAAAAGAAAATAATAAAAAATCATGTAGAAAATCTTGAATTTAATAAATCTGAAATAATTAAATATAATATTGAAATAAACCAGTGCAAAAAAGAAATAATTCAATTACAAGAGCATTTAAAAGACAGAAAAAAGCAAATTAATAATAAAAATACTGAGCTAAGAGAAATTAATAATAAGTGTGAAAAAATAATTAGTGTGCTCAATAAAAATGATGCTAATTTAAGATTTTTAATAGATTTAGAAAACAAGCATGAAGGGTATAATAGAGCTACTAAGGTATTAATGCAACATATCCAGGATAAAAAAATACATATTAATGAGTATGACAGCTGTATTTTAGGGGATATTATAGAAGTTGATAAGACTTTAGAAGTGGCTGTTGAAATTGCACTAGGTGGTAGCATTTCAAATATTATTACTAAAAATGACCATGTTGCTAAGCTGTTAATCCAATATTTAAGAGATAATAAACTAGGAAGAGCAACATTCTTACCTCTTAATACAATAAAGGGGTCTATTATAAAAGTTAATGAAGAAACAAAATTAATGGACGGGTATATCGGGATAGCTTCAAAAATTATTAAGTTCAATCCTAAATATGAAATAGCAATTAATTACGTGCTAGGAAGAACTGTTATTGTAGATAATATGGATAATGCTTTAGCAATTGCTAAAAAAAATAATTTCAATTTGAGGATAGTTACTCTTTTAGGCGAAGTAATTAATTCAGGTGGATCTTTAACTGGTGGTAGTTCTTTTAGTAAAAACTTAAATATTATGAGTAGAAAAAGAAAAATTCAAGAATTAAAAGATGACATAACACTTAATGACAGGTTATTAAAATCCTTGAGAAATGATAGTGAAAAAATTAATTTTCTTATTAATAAGTTGGGAAAAATTTCCTTGGAAATTAATGATAAAATTAAAATTAAAAATTTTCAAATGACAAAAATAATAGAAAAAATTGAATTAATAAAAAATGATGAGCGCAAAATCAATAAAGAAGTAGCTATTACGGAAGAAGAACTTGAAGAAATAAATAAGATTATTAAATATAACCAAAATGAATCTAAGGTCATTGAGATTAAAATCAGTGAAATAGAAGAAAAAATATCCTCGTGTCAGAAAATAATTGAAAAAACAGAAATAAGTATGGATGAAATAAATAGTGGTCTTTCAGAAGATAGACTATTATTGGGAAATAAAAGAGTAGAGCAAGCTAGAATTGATGAAATTATTAATGGAAAAAACAATGATTTTAGTAGAATAATAAAAGAAATTAACGAATGTAACAATTTTACAAAAGTAAAAGAAGAGAGAGTAAAGAATCTTAAGAATGAAATATTTATTTTTAAAGAAAACATAGAAAAAAATAATAGACTTATAGAAATTAGTGCAGAAGAAATAAATAGATTAGATCACAAATTATTAATAATGGATGAGAAAAAACTAAAAATAAAAGAAAAAACAAATTTGTTGTCTAGTCAATATGATAATATTAGTGAGCTTCTAGATAAAAATGAAAAGAGTAAACAAAAGCTAATTATAAATCTCACCAAAAATGAAACTGAACTAGAATCGAAATATATTAAACTGAATGATGAAATGGCACTTACTTACGCAGAAGCTCTAGAATTCAAAGATGAAGATGCAGATTTAAATAAATTTTTAGTAGATATTACTAAATGTAAAAATAGTATTAAAAATTTAGGAATTGTAAATGTAGCTGCGATTGAAGAATTTAAAGAATTAAAAGAAAAATATACTTTTTTAAAAGAACAAAAGAATGATTTGCTTAGTGCAAAAGAAGAAATTGAAGAAATAATAGATGATATGACTAAAGAAATGAAAAGCCTTTTTAATGATAATTTTGATAAATTAAGAGAAAGTTTTAATCAAACATTCAAGGAGTTGTTCAAAGGTGGTAACGCTGACTTAATACTTGGCGATGGCGATGAATTAGATGCAAATATTGAAATAAATGTTCAACCACCTGGCAAAAAACTGCAAAATCTTAATTTAATGTCAGGTGGAGAAAAAGGTCTTTCAGCTATTGCTTTGTTGTTTGCTATTCAAAAGATGAAGCCTTCCCCATTTTGTATACTTGACGAGATTGAAGCTGCATTAGATGATGCAAACGTAGTTAGATTTGCTGAATTTTTAACAAGATTTTCAATAAATACTCAATTTATTATTATTACTCATAGAAAAGGAACTATGGAAGTTGGTAATGCACTTTATGGCATTACAATGGAAGAAAAGGGCGTTTCTAAGGTAGTATCTGTAGATTTAAATAAATATAGTTCATAGGAGGAATAGTATGTTAGGTAATTTTTTTGATAAATTAAAAAGCGGTCTTTCAAAAACAAAAACCAATTTTACAGACAAGATTACTGATGTTTTGAATTTGGCAAATACTATAGATGATGACTTGTTTGAAGAATTAGAAGAAATTTTAATTACAGCAGATATTGGAATGGATACTTCGTTACATATAATTGAAATCTTAAAGCTTAAAGTAAAAGAAAAAGGTATAAAAAATCCAGTTGAGATAAAAGATTGTTTAAAAGAAGTAATTAAAGACATCATTATTGATAATAAAGATGAAGAAGAAATAGTAAACACACCACAAGTATTGTTCATAATTGGTGTTAATGGGGCAGGAAAGACAACATCAATAGGTAAAATTTCTTCACAACTTAAAGAACAAAATTATAAGGTTTTAATTGCAGCAGGAGATACTTTCAGAGCTGCGGCAATAGATCAACTTCAAGTGTGGGCCAATAGAGCTGGCGTAGATTTGATAAAGCATCAAGAAGGTGCAGATCCTGGTGCTGTAATATTTGATGCCATTCAAGCTGCAAAAGCTAGAGACACAGATATATTAATTTGTGATACTGCCGGAAGATTGCATAACAAAAAGAATTTAATGAATGAACTTGGAAAAATTAATAGAATAATTGATAGAGAATTTGTAGAAGGAAGAAAAAAAACATATTTGGTTTTAGACGCAACTACTGGTCAAAATGCTTTAATTCAAGCCAAAGAGTTTAAAGAAGTTTGTAAAATTGACGGCATAATACTTACTAAACTTGATGGAACAGCAAAAGGTGGAGTAGTTATTTCAATCAAACATCAATTAGATATACCGGTTAAATATGTAGGTGTTGGTGAAGGAATTGATGACTTGCAAGTGTTTAATAGTACAGATTTTGTAGAAGCACTATTTATTTAAACTGTTAAGTAAAAATACTTGACAGTGGTTTAAAAATTTGTTATTATTCTTATGGTTGGTGTTTTTATGGAAGATAAAATTAAAATTTCAATAATGTTAGATTATTATGGTTGTTTGTTGACTGATAAGCAAAATGATATTTTAGATTTATATGTTAATGAGGATTTATCTTTAAAAGAAATTTCTGAATTGACTAAAACAAGTCGTCAAGCAGTTTATGATATTATTAAAAGATGCATGAAGCAATTGCTATCTTACGAAAATAATTTAAAATTAGTTCAAAAGAATAGCGAATTAGAAAAAAATAAAAATATTGTTATTAAAAAGTTAGATAAATTACTTAACAATGATTATAAAGAAAACTTACAAAGTGAAATAAGAAAAATTATTATTGATATAAAAGAAATCTTATAGGAGGCTAAATATGGCATTTGAAGGATTAACCTCAAAACTCCAGGATACCTTTAAAAAATTAAGAGGAAAAGGTAAATTATCAGAACAAGATATTAAATCAGCCATGAGAGAAGTAAAACTTGCATTGCTTGAAGCTGATGTGAATTATAAAATTGTTAAAGATTTTATCAAAAATGTAAGCGAAAAAAGTTTAGGCCAAGAAGTTATGAGAAGTTTGACTCCAGGCCAATATGTAATAAAAATTGTAAATGAAGAACTAGTAAATTTGATGGGTACTACTGAAAGTTCTTTGAATTTAAACAATAGTGGAATGACGGTTATTATGCTAGCTGGGCTTCAGGGTGCAGGTAAAACTACCATGGGGGGTAAGTTAGCACTTCATATGAGAAAGAAAGGTAAAAAACCTTTATTGGTTGCTTGTGATATTTATAGACCTGCAGCTATTAAACAATTGCAAGTTGTAGGTAATCAAATTGATGTACCGGTTTTTTCAATGGGAGATAAGGCAGATCCAGTCAATATAGCAAAGGCTTCAATAGAGTTTGCTAAAAATAATGGTTTAAATTTTGTAATTATTGATACTGCAGGTAGACTGCATATTGATGAAAAGCTGATGAATGAACTTAAAAATGTAAAAGAAGTAGCTAAGCCAGATGAAATACTTTTAGTCGTTGACTCTATGACAGGACAGGATGCTGTAAATGTAGCACAAAGTTTTAATGAACTTTTAGATGTTACAGGTGTTGTTTTAACAAAACTTGATGGTGATACAAGAGGTGGTGCTGCTTTATCTATTAAAGCTGTAACAGGTAAACCTATTAAATTTGTAGGTATTGGGGAAAAAATGAATGATATTGAAGTTTTCCACCCTGATAGAATGGCATCTAGAATACTTGGAATGGGTGATGTACTTTCACTGATAGAAAAAGCACAGGAATCTATTGATGAAGAAAGAGCTATGGAATTAAGTAATAGAATGGCAACAGCAGAATTCAATTTGGAAGATTTTCTTGAATCTATGTCCCAGATGAAAAAACTAGGGCCTATGAATAAACTGCTTGAAATGATGCCAGGTGTTAATACAAAACAACTTAAAGGAATTGATTTATCTCAAAGTGAAAATGAACTGAAAAAAATTGAAGCAATGATTAATTCTATGACATTAAGAGAGCGCAAGTCGCCTTCAATAGTTAAAAGTTCTCCTTCTCGAAAAAGAAGAATTGCAAAGGGTTCGGGAACTAAAGTTCAACAAGTTAATAAGTTATTGAAAGATTTTGAGATGATGAAAAAAATGATGAAGCAGATGAATTCTGGTAAAAAATCATTAAATAAAGGTATGTTTGGAAATCTTCCATTCATGTAATAGATAAACAAATTTAAGGAGGTGAATACGATGGCTGTTAAGATTAGATTAAGAAGAATGGGTGCTAAGAAAGCTCCTTTTTATAGAGTAGTAGTTGCTGACTCTAGAGCTCCTAGAGATGGTAGATTTATAGAAGAAATCGGTTATTACAATCCTGTTTCTAATCCAAAAGAAATAAAAATAGATGAAGAAAAAGTTCAAAAATGGATTGGTAATGGTGCTCAACCAACAGATACAGTTAAAAAGCTTTTAGTTAAAGCTGGTATCAATGAAAAGGCTGCAAAGTAATTATACGGGGGTGTATTTATATGAAAGAATTACTCGAGGTAATTGCAAAGTCATTAGTTGATAACCCTGAAATGGTTACCGTTAATGAAATACTTGGCGAACAATCAATAATTTTAGAATTGAAAGTAGACCCAGATGATATGGGTAAAGTAATTGGAAAACAAGGACGAATAGCTAAAGCTGTTAGAACTGTTATTAGAGCAGCGGCAATAAAGGAAAATAAGAGAGTTATTGTTGAAATTATCTAATTACATACAAAAAAGAGTTAGGGATTCCTAACTCTTTTAATATTTAAAGATAGGTGATCATATATGGATGATTTTTTGATAATCGGTAAAATAACTAGAATACATGGAGTTAAGGGTGAAGTTAAGGTATTACCTCTTACAGATGATTTGAAAAGATTTAAAAAACTTAATAGCGTATATATTGATAAAGAAGAAATTAAGGTTATAGGAGTTAAATTGCAACCTAACAAAGTTATTATGCAATTCGAAGGAATAGATTCAGTGGAAAAAGCTGAAAGACTTAAGAATAAGGAAATAGAAATTAAAAGAGAAGATGCAGTAGAATTAGAAAAAGGCGTATATTTTGTTGCAGACCTTATAGACTGTGAAGTTCTAGATGAATCTAATAAATTAATTGGAATATTAAACGATGTTATCTTTACTGGAAGTAATGAAGTATATGTTGTAGGAGGAGAAAAAGAAATTTTAGTTCCTGCAATTAAAGATGTTGTTATTAATGTTGATATTGAGGCTAAAAAGGTAATCGTAAAAGACTTGGAGAAATGGTCATGAAGATAGATATACTTACTTTATTTCCGGAAATGTTTCAGGTTTTTGATTATAGTATTATAGGAAAAGCTTGTGAAAAAGATATTTTGGATATAAAAACAATAAATATAAGAGATTTTTCTAAAAACAAGCATAAAAAAGTTGATGGTTATCCTTATGGTGGGGGGGCTGGAATGGTAATGGCTCCTGAACCAATAGTTGAAAGTATAAAGTATGCACAGGAAACTAATGCAGGAAAAGTGTATTTTTTAGGGCCGAGGGGTAAAACTTTTAATATGGAGTTAGCAAAGAAAATGGCTAAAGAAAAAGAATTGATATTTTTATGTGGCCATTATGAAGGTATTGATGAAAGAACTTATGAGTATATTGATGAGGAAATTTCATTAGGAGATTTTATTCTAACTGGTGGAGAGAGTGCATGTATACCTATTGTAGATAGTATTTCTAGACTTGTTCCGGGCGTTTTGTCTTCGGAAACTAGTTATATTGAGGAATCTTTTTATAATGGAGTTCTAGAATACCCACAATATACAAGACCCTTCGACTTTATGGACATGAAAGTTCCAAAGGTGTTATTATCTGGACATCATGAGAATATTAGAAAATGGAGAAGATTAGCTTCTTTAAAAATAACAAAAGAAAAAAGACCAGATCTCTATAAAAAACTTATGTTGACTAAAGAAGATAAAGAGCTTTTATATAAAAAGAAATAGTGTTAAATATTTCTTGAACATAAATTTATACTATGTTATAATATGCTTTGTGCTAGTACGAACGTTCCTCTGATTGATATGATATTACGAACGTTAAGATAATTAAGGAGGGAATGCACTATGTTAGAAGTAATAAGAGAAATTGAAAAAGAAAATATGAAGAAAGAGTTTTCTGAATTTAATGTTGGAGATACTGTAAAAGTTGATGTAAGAATTAAAGAGGGAACTAAAGAAAGAATTCAGGTTTTTGAAGGAACAGTCCTTAAAAAACAACACGGCGGAATAAGAGAAACTTTCACTGTTAGAAGAGTATCTCACGGAACTGGAGTGGAAAGAACTTTCCCAATTAACTCACCTTTAGTAGAAAAAGTTACTGTTGTAAGAAAAGGTAAAGTAAGAAGAGCTAAATTATTCTACTTAAGAGATAGAGTTGGTAAAGCTGCAAAGGTAAAAGAATTAATGAGATAAAAAGGGGGACTTACTAGTCCTTTTTTTTATATCTATTATTATAGGGAGTGAATATATGGCAATTAATTGGTACCCAGGTCACATGGTGAAAACTAAAAGAAAGATTCAAGATAATTTAAAACTCGTTGATGCAGTTATAGAAATTAGAGATGCTAGAATTGTTAAATCAAGTTCAAATCCAGATATTAATGAAATTTGTTCGTCTATACCTAGGATTATATTATTAAATAAAAGTGATTTAAGTGATGAAAAAGTTACGAATCAATGGATTAGTACTCTTACTTCTGAAACAGTTAAAGTAATAAAAGGGAATAGTATTTCAGGAAAAGGTCTTAAAACTATTAAACCTTCAATAGATTCTTTACTTAAAGAAAAATATGAAAAACTTAATAGAAGAGGTATTATTAACTATACAGCTAGAGTGATGATAGTCGGTGTTCCTAATGTTGGCAAATCATCGTTTATAAACAGAGTTGCTAAAGCAAGTAAAGCAAAAGTTGGTAATAAACCAGGGGTTACTAGAAATCTTCAATGGGTTAAAACTAATATTGGAATTGAGTTGTTAGATACCCCTGGGGTGTTATGGCCTAAGTTTGATGATGAAACTGTTGGTTTAAATCTTGCTTTTACAGGAGCAATAAAAGACGAAATAATGGATATGGAAACACTATCATTGAAACTTGTAGAATATATGCAAGAACAATATCCAGATAAATTGATGGATCGATATAAATTAAATGAATTATTTGATAACCCTCTTGATAATTTAGATAATATTGCTAGAAAAAGAGGGGCAATCCAATCGGGTAATAATATTGATTACAATAGAATTTCAAATATAATAATGGATGATTTCCGCAAAGGATCACTAGGTAAAATTTCTTTAGAAAGGCCATAATGGAAAATGGAAATAATAGATTTTTCTAATATGAATATAAAAGAAGTAAAAATGTTTATCGATAATTTTAAAATCAATTCAGATAAACATTTTGATGAGTTGATTTTAAAACTTGAAGATGACAATAGAAAATCTGTAAAAATATATGCAGAAAAGTTAAGAAAAGAATCTCTAAAAATACAAGAGGAAGTTTTAAGGGTACAGTCTTTATATGATTTTGATAAGAACTATGGAAAAGGTTTTATAGTTGGGGTAGATGAAGTTGGACGTGGCCCACTAGCAGGACCTATTGTAGGCGCTGCTGTAGTACTTGATTTAGATTATATGAAAGATGAAACTTTGATTTTAAACATCAATGATTCTAAAAAATTAAATAAAACTACAAGAGAAAGACTTTCTAAAGAGATAAAAGAAAAAGCTATTAGTTATGCAATATTTGAAGTAGATAATAAAAGGATAGACAATATAGGAATTGCAAAAGCTAATAATGAAGTTTTGAAAAAATCAGTAGAGACTCTGAGTGTTACTCCAAGTATAGTTATATCGGATGGATATACTATTAAGAATTTAAAGTATAATAATAAGTGCGTAATAAAAGGTGATAACAAAAGTGCTAGTATAGCTTGTGCTTCAATAATTGCTAAAGTTTATAGGGATGATTTAATGCAAAAATATGCGCAAAAGTACACTGAATACCATTTTGAGAAAAATGTTGGCTATGGAACTAAAGAACATATTGAAGCCATTAAAAAAAATGGTATAACTAGCATTCATAGAAGGTCGTTTTTGAAAAATTTAACTGATTATTTATAAGGCATCCAATATTTGGATGCCTTTTTTAAAAAGCGTTTTTCAAATAATTTAATTTATAATTATTAGTATCTTTAAAAATTATTTCACTAAAATCAAATCTAAAAGTGCAAGATTTAATATTATTTTGCAGAATATAAAGTTCTGCAACTTTTTTTATAGTCCTAATTTTTCTGTTTGTAATTGACTCTCTAGGAAGGCCCATTTTAAGCCCATATCTACTTCTTACCTCAACAAAACAAATCAGATCATCTTTACTAGCAATAATATCAATTTCACCTAAAAAGCAAGTGTAATTCATTTTTTTTATAAAATAATCATGATTAATAAGATAATTCATAGTAAGTTTTTCCCCGTATGAACCTAATAATTTATTATATCTTTTCAAAAAATCACCTCAATTTAAAATATTGACCAAAAAATAAAATTTATAAACAGGTTTAGATTTTTTTTTATGGTCAAAAATCTAAAAAGGAGGTGATTATGTGGCAGTAACTATTAATAGTGCAACATTTAAAGGTATAGAAGGCCAATTAATTTCTGTTGAAGTAGAAATTTCTGATGGATTGCCATGTTTTAATATAGTAGGTTTGGCAGACACTTCAATAAAGGAAGCTAAAGAAAGGGTAAGAGCAGCCATTTCAAATTCAAATTATAATTTCCCATTAAAAAGAATTACTGTGAATTTAGCTCCTGCAAATATTAGAAAAGTGGGTTCTTTGCTGGATTTACCTATAGCAATCGGGATTTTAACTGCAACAAATCAGGTTTCATATAATTTGAAAGATAATTTTATTTTTATTGGAGAACTATCTCTTTCTGGTGAACTTAAAAGAATCGATGGAGTTTTACCTATTGTGTTAGATGGAGTAAATAATGGTCTGAATAAATTCATACTACCTGAGATGAATTCTCACGAGGCTAGTATAGTTCGCAAAGCAAAAATTTATGGATTTTCAAATTTAAATCAGATTTCAGAATTTTTAAAGTTCAAGGATATGTTACCATATCCAGAAATGAAAATAGGTAAAGAAATTCATAAATTTAATATAGATTTTTCAGATATATATGGGCAAAATGGAACCAAAAGGGCAGCTGAAGTTGCAGCAGCTGGAGGACATAACATAATACTATTTGGTCCGCCGGGGTGTGGTAAAACTATGATAGCTAAAAGATTGCCAACTATATTGCCATCTCTTTCTTACGAAGAAGCTTTGGAAATTACAAAGATATACAGTGTATCTAATGAAACTAGAAAAATAGAAGAAATTATAAAAGAGAGACCATTTAGAGACCCCCACCATACAGCTTCAAGGGTATCTATCATTGGAGGTGGAAGTAAACTAATGCCTGGAGAAATATCTTTGGCACACAATGGGGTTCTATTTTTAGATGAGATCCTTGAATTTAAAAGAAATACCTTAGAAATATTAAGGCAACCATTAGAAGATAGAAAGATTACAATTAGTAGATATAGTGGAACGGTGGAATTTCCAGCTAATTTTATGCTAGTTGGAGCTTTGAATCCATGTCCATGTGGTTATTATGGTTCAAAAGAAAAACAGTGTATCTGTACAGAATATCAAAGGAGTAGATATATTAATAGATTATCTGGACCACTTATAAATCGGATAGATATTTTTTCACAAGTTTCTTCCTTGAATTTTTCAGAGTTAAACAATATGAATAAAGCAGAATCATCAGCAGAAATAAGAAATAGAGTAGAACAGGCACGAAAAATTCAAAGAAATAGATTTAAGGGATTAAATATTTATAGTAATTCTGAAATGAGGGAAAGAGAAATAAAAAAATTTTGTTCTTTAGATGCATCTATTTTCCCTTTGGTAGAAAAAGTTTTCAATAAACATGGGTTAAGCGTTAGAGCATATGGAAAAATACTTAAGGTAGCAAGAACAATTGCTGATTTAGAAAAAAGTGATTTAATACAACAAAAGCATATTTATGAAGCTCTTCAATACCGAATGTTTATAGATAGAAAAATAATGTGAGGTGAAATAATGTTATATTATAAAATATGGTTCTCCCTTTCCTCTTTTGGATACAAAAAGAAAAATGAATTATTAAATTACTATGGAAATGTAAATAATTTATGGATCAATTACAACAATGGAAGAATAAAAAAAGAATTTGGAAATGTAGTTAATGAAAAACTAAAAACCGCATGTGATAAAGAAAAAATAGAGCGTATAATAGATTTTATTAATAAAGAAAAAATCGGTATATGCGCTATTGATGATAAAAAGTATCCTGAAAAATTAAAAGCATATGATGATTCACCATATATGCTTTACTATAGGGGAAATATCGAAAAATTAAATAATAAAACAGTTGCTATAGTTGGTTCGAGAAAATCAGATTTTTATGGAGAAAATGTTGCAAGAGAAATAGTTTCATCTTTAGCTATCAATGATATAAATGTTGTTAGTGGCATGGCCATAGGAATAGATACATATGCCCATGTTTATACATTAAAAAACAACGGCTTCACTGCTGCAATTCTAGGGTCAGGAATAGATGTAATTTATCCTAAAAGTAATATTAATTTATATAGAAATTTAGCTGATAAAGGTTGTGTTATTTCAGAATTTTCACCTCATACAAAACCATTTCACTATAATTTTCCTATTAGAAATAGAATTATAAGTGGGCTAAGTGATTTAGTAATAGTAATTGAAGCATCTACTAAGAGTGGTTCTTTAATAACAGCAGGTTCTGCATTAGACCAAGGTAAAGATGTGATGGCAGTTCCGGGGGATGTTTCTAAAAAAAATAATGAAGGCACAAATAAATTAATTAAAGACGGTGCATACGTATATACTAATATAGATGATATATATGATGTATTAAAAATCAAAAAAAAGAATAATCAAAAATCAAAAATATTTATTTTAAATAATAATGAGAAAATAGTTTTTAATAAAATCAAAGGAGAACCTTTGCATATTGATTGGATAATTGACTCGTGTAGTCTTGAAATTGGCAATATTTACGAAGCTTTATTTAATCTAGAAGCTAAGAGTTTAATAAAACATTTAGCGGGAGATTTTTACATAAGATTTAAAAATATATAATAAAAAAAATGTCAATTTCAGAAAATAACAAGGAAACTTTTACATTTTTTATTAAAATATTTATACAATAAGGTTGACATTTAATAATTATATAATGTATTATTCTAATTAAAGTCTATATAAGCTAATTTTATTTTTTATCGTAACATTCAAAATTAGCCCTATTTATTGGAAGGGGGATAATATGGGACAAAAACTTGTGATAGTTGAATCACCTGCAAAAGCTAAAACTATTGGAAAATATTTAGGGAAAACATATAAGGTGAAAGCTTCAATGGGACACGTTAGAGATTTGCCTAAAAGTCAACTCGGAGTAGATGTTGAAAATGAATATAATCCAAAATATATTACAATTAGAGGGAAAGGCGAACTGCTAAGTGATTTAAGAAAAGAAGCAAAAAAAAGTGATAAAGTTTTCTTGGCAACTGACCCTGATCGTGAAGGAGAAGCTATATCTTGGCATTTACTTGAAGCTCTTAAACTTGATAAAGATGAAGAATGTAGAATTGTATTTAATGAAATTACTAAGAATGCCGTTAAAAGTGCTATTAAACAACCAAGAAAGCTAAATATGAATGTTGTTAATGCACAACAAGCTAGAAGAGTATTAGATAGATTGGTAGGATATAAGATTAGTCCGATTTTATGGAGAAAAGTAAAATGGGGCCTAAGTGCTGGTAGAGTTCAATCTGCAACACTGAAAATGATTTGTCAAAGGGAAGAAGAAATTAATAATTTTGATCCAAAAGAGTATTGGACAATAGAATGTAATGTTGCAAAAGAAAAAGGAAATTCAACATTTAAAATAAAGTTATCAACAAAAAATAAGAAAAAAATAGAAGTGAAAGATGAAGATGAATGTAATACTATTATAGCTTCTTTAAAAGATGGAGAATTCATTGTATCGAAAATTAAAAAAAATACAAAAAACAGAAATCCGTTGCCGCCATTTACAACTAGTACTTTTCAACAGGATGCCTATAAAAAAGTGAATTTTTCAACTAAAAAGACTATGTCCGTAGCTCAGCAATTATACGAAGGTGTTGAAGTAAAAGGTAAGGGAACTATTGGTCTTATAACATATATGAGAACAGACTCTGTTAGAATTTCAAAAGAAGCTCAGGAGAGTGCAAAAAACTATATAATAGATACTTTTGGAAAAGAGTTTTATCCTGAAAATACTCGTAATTATAAAAGCAAGAAAAATATTCAAGATGCACATGAAGCTATTAGACCAAGCTATGTAGAATTGTCTCCAGACGAAATTAAAAGTAGTTTAACTAGAGACCAATTTAAAATTTATCAACTTATATGGAAAAGATTTGTTGCTAGTCAAATGGCTTCTTGCATATTAAATACAATTTCTGTAGAAATCACTAATGGTGACTATGGATTTAGGGCAAGTGGATCTGAAATTCATTTTCAAGGCTTTATGAAATTATATCAATATGGTACGGAAGATGAAAATGATAATTCTAAAATTCCTAAATTAATCGAAAACGAAAAATTAATTGACAAGCAGGTTGATGGAAAACAACATTTCACACAACCACCTGCTAGATTTTCAGAAGCATCTTTAATAAAAACATTAGAGGAAAATGGTATAGGTAGGCCAAGTACATATGCTCCAATTATATCTACATTATTGGGTAGGAGATATGTTGAGAGAGAACAAAAGACTCTCATACCTACTGAATTAGGGTATATAGTAAATGATATTTTAAGTAAGTATTTTAAAACAATAGTCGATACTGATTTTACGGCAGAAATGGAAAGTAAGTTAGATGAAATAGAAGAAGGTAAAGAAAAGTGGAAAGAAGTAGTTAATAAGTTTTATAGCCCACTTAGAGAACTTATTGAAAAAGCTGAAACTGAGATTGCAAAAATTACTATTGAAGATGAAGTTACTGATATAGAATGTGAAAAATGTGGGAAAAACATGGTGATAAAGCATGGAAGATTTGGTGATTTTTTAGCTTGCCCAGGATATCCAGAGTGTAAAAATACTAAGGCAATATTAAAAGAACTAGATGTTGACTGTCCTGAATGTGGTGGAAAAATTGTACAAAGAAGATCTAAAAAAGGCAGAACATTCTATGGATGCAAGAATTATCCTGAGTGTAAATTTGTAAGTTGGGATGAGCCAACGAAAATGAAATGCCCAGTTTGTGGAACTTATATGGTCAAAAAATATACAAAATCAAAAGGTAATTACTATTTATGTTCTAATTCAGAATGTAAACATAAAGAATTGATTATTGAAGATGAAAAAAATAAAGGATTGAAATAATCTTTATACCTTAAGTAGTAATAATAATTTGTTGAAATTTGATATACCATGTGATACTATATAAAAAAGACTTAATTTTTGTAAAATTCAAAATAATAACATAAAATAGATGTATAGGAGTGGTATTATGGCTTCAGAATTATTAACTAAAATGAGGATACTAAATAAAATTTTACAAAAAAAAGGAGCTGAAACTGTAGAATTTTATGATATCTGCAAAACGCTTGGTGAAGTGATAAAATGCAATGTTTATATTGTAAGTAAAGATGCAACAATATTAGGTCATAGTTTTTATCAAGGATTTGAATGTGAGAGCGTAAAAGAAAAAGTTATTAAGGATAAAAGTTTTCCTGATTATTTTAATAATAAACTGCTTGCTATTAACGAAACAATACACAATATAGAGAATAAAGGGAAATCATCTTTTGATGAAACTAAGCCAGCCGAAATTGCAGGTAAACTGTCTACTATAGTTCCAATTATAGGGAACAGAGAAAGACTTGGGACGTTGTTAATAACACGATTTGAAGAAGATTTTACAGATGAAGATCTTGTTTTAGCTGAATATAGTGCAACAATTGTTGGACTTGAGATACTTAGAGCTCTTAATGATGAATTTGAAGAACAAGCAAGAAAGAAAGCAGTTGTTCAGCTTGCAATTGGAACTTTATCATATTCTGAATTGGAAGCTGTTGAACATGTATTTGATGAATTAGAAGGAAGTGAAGGTTTGCTTATAGCTTCTAAAATTGCAGATAAAGTAGGTATAACTAGATCTGTAATTGTTAATGCACTTAGGAAATTTGAGAGTGCTGGAGTTATTGAATCGCGATCTTTAGGAATGAAAGGAACTCATATAAAAATTTTAAACGACAAATTATTAGAAGAATTAATGAAGATAAAATAATAGGAGTTTTTCCTATTATTTTTTATTTTGATTAATTCTATTATTTTTTTCTTTTTTTTATTGAAACACATATTACCATATGCTATACTACTTAAGGAAGAAAAAATACACACATTGTTTATTTATAAAATGGTGCCTGGATATATTTAGAAAGGTGTTTTATTATCAGAACAATGGAGGTTTAAAACCAAAGGGAGGAAATATTAATGGCAGTAATATCTATGAAACAATTATTAGAAGCAGGTGTTCATTTTGGACATCAAACTAGAAGATGGAATCCTAAAATGGCTCCATATATCTTCACAGAAAGAAATGGAATATACATTATTGATCTTCAAAAGACAGTTAAAAAAGTTGATACAGCGTATGACTTTGTAAAAAATGTTGTAGCAGAAGGCAAGGATGTTATATTTGTGGGAACAAAAAAACAAGCACAAGAGGCTATAAAAGACGAAAGTATCCGTTGCGGAATGCACTTTGTAAATAATAGATGGCTTGGCGGAATGATTACAAACTTTAAAACAATAAAGTTAAGAATTCAAAAATTAGAAGAACTTGAGAAAATGGAAGAAGATGGCACTTTTGAATTACTTCCTAAAAAAGAAGTAATTAAATTGAGAGCTTTAAGAGAAAAACTTGAAAAAAATCTTGGTGGTATTAAGAATATGAATGCATCAAATATAGGTGCTATGTTTATAGTTGATCCTAGAAAAGAAAAAAATGCAATCGCAGAAGCTAAAGTTTTAGGAATTCCTGTAGTTGCAATCGTAGATACTAATTGTGATCCTGATGACATTGATTATGTAATTCCTGGTAATGATGATGCAATTAGAGCTGTAAAATTAATAACTGCTAAAATGGCTGATGCTGTTATTGAAGGAAACCAAGGCGAACAATTAGCTGAATAAAAACACGTTAGGAGGAATAACAATGGCAATAACTGCTAAAATGGTAAAAGAACTAAGAGATATAACCGGTGTAGGTATGATGGATTGTAAAAAAGCACTAACTTCTACTGAGGGAGATATACAAAAAGCAGTAGAATTTCTAAGAGAAAAAGGTTTAGCTGCCGCTGCTAAAAAAGCAGGAAGAATAGCAGCTGAAGGTTTAGTGTCTACTTACATATCTGAAGATGCTAAAATCGGTGCAGTTATAGAAGTTAACTGTGAAACAGATTTTGTTGCTGTAAATGACTCATTTATAGCTTTTGTAAATACTTTAGCAAAACAGGTAGCTCAATCTGAGGTTAAAACTGTTGAGGAACTTTACGAAGCTAAATATGCTGCAGATGAAAGCAAAACAGTTAGAGAAGTTTTAACTGAATTAATTTCTAAAATAGGCGAGAATATGAATGTTAGAAGATTTGAAAAATTTCAAACTGCTAATGGTGTAACTTCTAGTTATGTCCATGGTGGAGGGAAAATAGGTGTTTTAGTAGCATTAGAGGCATCTGTAGTAAACGATACTGTAAAAGAATTAGGAAAAGATCTTGCTATGCAAATTGCAGCAGTTAATCCTCTTTTCTTAGATGAGACTTCAGTGGATCAAGAAGCTTTAGAAAAGGAAAAAGAGATTTTTAAAGCTCAAGCTTTAAACGAAGGAAAACCAGAAAAAATAGTTGAAAAAATGGTTGAAGGTCGAGCAAAGAAATATCTTAAAGAAGTTTGTTTAGTTGATCAAGTATGGGTTAAAAATTCCGACTATACTATTTCTAAATTAATTGCCGAAAAATCTAAAGAAGTTGGATTTGATATAAAAGTATTAAAATTCACTAGATTTGAAAAAGGTCAAGGTTTAGAAAAAAAAGAAGAAAACTTTGCTGAAGAAGTACAAAAACAATTAAAAAAATAGTGAATAAAAATTAATAGGAGAGGACACGTTGTGTTCTCTTTTTTTAAAACTATTTGTAATAATTAATAATTTGGAGGTATAATATAAATATGGAAAAAACTAAATATAAGAGAATAATGCTTAAATTATCAGGTGAAGCCCTTTCTGGTGGCAATGGTTATGGTATAGATTTTGATGTAGCAAAAAAAATTGCTATTGAAATTAAAGAACTTGTAGAAATGGGCATACAAGTTGGAGTAGTAGTTGGTGGAGGGAATATATGGCGTGGAAGAAATGGCAATGATATGGATAGAACTACCGCCGATTATATGGGAATGTTAGCTACTTGTATTAATTCCTTAGCACTTCAAGATTCACTTGAGAATGTTGGTGTTATGACAAGGGTACAAACTGCAATAGAAATGAGAGAAATAGCCGAGCCTTTTATCAGAAGAAGAGCAATGAGACATCTTGAAAAAAATAGGGTTGTAATTTTTGGGGGAGGTACAGGGAATCCATATTTTTCTACTGATACTACAGCAGCATTAAGAGCAGCAGAAATTGAAGCAGAAGCAATATTACTTGCTAAGAAAGTCGATGGAGTTTATGATAAAGATCCACATATACATACTGATGCTAAAAAGTTTAGTGAATTAACATATATTGAAGTTTTAGATAAGGGATTGCAGGTAATGGATTCTACTGCAACTTCACTATGTATGGATAATAACATACCGATAATTGTGTTTGGACTAGACGATCCTAACAATATTATTAAAGTAATAAAAGGGGAGAATATTGGTACAACTGTATCAAAATAATTAGGAGGTTTTTATGGTAAAAGATATTATTAGTAGTGCAAAAGAGAAGATGAATAAATCAATAAAAGTGCTTGGTGAAGATTTAGGTACACTAAGAGCTGGAATGGCAAACCCGAAGATACTAGATAGAGTTACTGTTGAATATTATGGAGCAGAAACTCCGATAAATCAATTAGCTAATGTATCAGTGCCGGAACCTAGAGTGCTTTTGATTCAACCTTGGGATAAAACTTCCCTTGGTGCTATTGAAAAAGCTATATTAATTTCTGATTTAGGACTAAATCCATCTAATGATGGGTCGGTTATTAGATTAATCATTCCTGAATTAACTGAAGAAACTAGAAAAGTTTTAGTTAAAAAAGTTAAGAAACTTGGAGAAGAAACCAAAGTGGCAATTAGATCTATCAGAAGAGATGCTAATGATAAAATAAAAAAATTCAAAAAAGACAGTGTTATAACAGAAGATGATGAGAAAAATGCTGAAAAAGAAATTCAAAAGATAACTGATAATTTTATTAAAGATATCGATGTTATTATAAAAAACAAAGAGAATGATATTTTAACTGTATAATAAAAATACCTGTGATATCGCAGGTATTTAAATTTTCAATATTAGAATAAGGTGATTAAATATATGATAAATTTATTAACTAATAAAAAGAAACGTTCAAATATAAAACTTGATAATGACTTAATAATTCCTAAACATATAGCTATTATAATGGATGGTAATGGTAGATGGGCTCAAGCAAAAAATATGCCTCGCCTTGCAGGCCATAAAGCAGGTGCAGAGAATGTTAGGCAAATTGTTAAAACGTGTAATAAACTAGGAGTAAACTATCTAACGTTATATGCATTTTCTACGGAAAACTGGAAAAGGCCACAAGATGAAGTCAACGGGCTTATGAACATACTTGTAGACTATTTAAAAAATGAGTTTAAACAACTAAATGAAAATAATGTTGTTATAAGAAGCATTGGTGAAACCTCCCAACTACCTTTTAAATGTAGAAATGAAATTGATAAAGCTTATAATAATACAAAGAATAATACAGGGTTAGTTTTGAATTTAGCATTAAATTACGGTGGAAGAAATGAAATTGCAGAAGCTTTTAAATCAATATTAAAAGAAAGTCAAGAAAAAAAGATTGAAATTGATGATGTAACGCCAGAATTAATTTCTAAGTATTTATATACAAAATATATGCCTGATCCTGATTTGATAATTAGAACAGCAGGTGAACAAAGAATTAGCAATTTTCTTCTTTGGCAATGTGCATATTCTGAATTTTATTATACAAATGAAAAATGGCCAGATTTTAACGAAGATGAACTAAAAAAAGCTATATTAGCTTTTAATAAAAGAGATAGAAGATACGGTGGATTAAAATAGAGGTGAAAATATGAATAAAAGATATTTAGGAGTTCTTATGCTGTCCCCATTAGTTATAGTACTATTTGTAGGCGGAATATATTTGCAAATTGCAACACTTGTTTTTTCACTTTTGGGCATGTATGAATTCTATAAAGTTTTTAATAACCAAGAGTTTTATCCTCTGAAGTCTTTTGGTTACTTACTTGTAGTAATATACTATATGCTAATTATATTTGATAAGTTAAATCAAAACACTTCATTGTTTTTAATAATGCTTTTTATAGTATTTAGTTTTATATTTATGGTTTTTGATGATGATGTTAATATCATAGATATATCGTTAACAACTATGGGTTTCTTTTATATAGCGATTCCTTTTAGTTTTTTAGCGATAATGTCTGAAAAACCCTATGGAAGTTATTTTGTTTGGTTGACTTTTATTGCATGCTGGTCCTGTGATTCTGTAGCATACTATACAGGAAGATTTTTAGGTAAAACAAAACTTTGTCCGAATATATCACCTAACAAAACCGTAGAGGGAGCTATTGGTGGATTAATAGGGAGTGTAATTTCTGTAACTTTATTTGGTTTGTATTTATCAACAAATGGGGTAACGTATTCAATATTAAATTACATAATTCTTGGACTTATTTGTGGAGTTGTATGTCAAATTGGAGACTTAACGGCCTCTTCAATTAAAAGATATTCAAATGTTAAAGATTTTAGTAATCTAATACCTGGGCATGGAGGTATTTTAGACAGATTTGATAGCATACTTTTGACCTCTGTTGTAGTATACTACTATATAACAATAGTATTGGGGTTATAAATTGATTAAAACTTTTAAAGAAGATAGTATTTTTTTAAATTTACTTATTATTACATGTATATTTATTATACTAGGGTATATATTGAAACATTATTTTTTTATTATACTAGTTTCAATAATGTTTTATCTGTTTTCTAAGCCTATTTATAATTTAATGAACTCAACTAATGAAAATAAAAATTTTAATGCAGGTATTTCGATTTGTTTAATAAATGCAATTATTTTTATTTTCATTTTCTTTGCAGGAAAAGTTACTTTGTTAAAAATATATAATTTCATTATTAATAATTTCACAATAGATGACGAAATGTTGAATAAATTACTATTAACTTATTATGATAATTTAAAAGAAAAAATACAATTCTTTAATTTTAGGATTTCTTTAATATCAAAGTATTTTCTTCAAAATGAATTAATAAGAAAAAGCGCTATTTATACAATGGATGGTTTCCTTTCTTTTTTTATAGGGAACATAGTTGCTTATTTTTTATTATTAGATAAAATGATTATTATAGATATTATTAATAGAATATTTCCTGATTTTAATACCGACAATATGATTAATAAAATATCTATAATAAAAAATATTTTTATTATGCAGATAATTTTTTCTTTAATTACTATTTTAGCAACTACTTGTGCTTTTTTACTATTGAAAATACCAAGCCCTATTTATTTGGGAATTCTTTGTGGCATACTAGATATACTACCATACATAGGGATGATAATAGTTTTTATACCTTTAATTATTTTAAAAATAAAAGTACAAGAAATATTTAGTGCTATTACTCTAGCTCTTGTCTATATAAGTATGATTTTTTTCAGACAATTAGTAGAAAATAAAATTGTTAGTGATAAATTCAATATACATCCTTTAGCAATGATTATTTGTTTGTATATTTTCATGAAGTTTTTCGGAATAATAGGGGTGTTTGTTGCGCCACTATATTTAATTAGTGTAAAAGAATTGATTTTTAGAAAAGGGTGAGAATGTGAGAAGAATATGTGTAGTAGGAGCTACCGGTTCTGTTGGAAGTCAAAGTATTGATGTTATAAGAAAAGAAAAAAACCTACAATTAAAAGCTTTTTCAGCTAATAAAAGTTACGACAAAATAGTTAGTATAATTGAAGAATTTAAACCAGAATATGTTGCTATTTCTGATTTGTTTACATATAAGAAAGTAATTGAACATTGTAAATTAAATAATATAAAAATAGAAATTCTTTTAGGCTTAGCAGGAATAAATGAAATTGTTCAATTAGAGGATATTGATTTGGTGCTTACTTCTATTGTAGGGATGATTGGTCTTGTTCCAACTATAAAAGCAATTGAAGCTGGTAAAGATATTGCTCTTGCAAATAAAGAAACTTTAGTAACTGGTGGAAAATTAGTCATGGAGTTAGCTAAAAAAAATAATGTTAAAATTATCCCTGTAGATTCCGAACATTCTGCAATATATCAATGCTTACAAGGAAATAAGAATGAGGAAATTGATAAAATTATACTTACAGCATCAGGGGGACCATTTCGTGGGTTAAAGAAAGAGAATCTTAATAATATAACTCCAGAAAGAGCAATAAAGCATCCTAAGTGGAATATGGGACCCAAAATATCAATAGATTCATCTACTCTAATGAATAAGGGGTTAGAAGTAATTGAAGCACATTGGCTTTTTGAGGTAGATTATAGTAATATAGAAGTACTTGTTCATCCTCAGAGTATGATCCATTCTATGGTACAATATGTAGATGGTAGTGTAATTGCTCAAATTTCTTCAGCAGATATGCAATTACCAATACAATATGCTATAAATTATCCTCACAGAAAAACGGGAGTAATTCAAAAATTAGATTTCACAAAAATAGAAAACTTGACTTTTGAAAAGCCTGATTTGGATACCTTTGATTGTTTGAAATTAGCTTATGAAGCAGGAAAAAGAGGAGGATTAATGCCAACTATTCTAAATGCATCAAATGAAGTAGCTGTAGATTTATTTTTGAATAATAAAATAAATTATCTTGATATTCCTGAGATAATTTACAAATGTTTGAATAAATTTGATAATAATAAAGATGTAAGTTTAGAATATATTTTAGGGTACGAAAAAGAAGTAAGATCTTTTATTATAAATAATTATCTTTAAATGAGGAGGGTTATTATTGGGCATGTTAATGAACATTATATATATAGTAGTGGCGATACTTTTTTTAGGGGTATTAGTTATAGCTCATGAATTCGGTCATTTTATTGTGGCAAGAATGAACGGAGTGTTAGTAGAAGAGTTTGCAATAGGTATGGGTCCGAAAATTTTTGGAATTCAAGGAAAAGAAACCTTATTTTCATTAAGAGCTTTCCCAATTGGTGGTTATGCCAAAATGCTTGGTGAAGAAGAAGAATCCCAAAACAGTAGAGCTTTTTCTCAGAAAAGCTCACTTAGAAAATTGAGTATAATTATTGCAGGACCTTTAATGAATTATTTAGTTGCAATACTTTTTTTTGCTATAGTTACTTCGGCAACAGGCTATGTTGAGCCTAAAATTAGTGAAATAGTTCCTAATAGTGCTGCAGCAGAATATGGTCTTAGAGTTGGTGATGAAATACTAAGTTTAGATGACAAAAAAATATCATCTTGGGATGATTTTATAGTTTATTTAAATATAGCTAATGGTGAAGAAATCAATTTAAAAGTAAATAGAGATGGCGAAAACCTTAACATATCACTGAAACCAAAATTTAATGCGGATACAAATACTTATCAAGTAGGTATAGCATCTACAATAGTAGAAGATGTTTCATTATTTAAATCTATAGAACAAGGTTTCATAAGAACCAATTCAACTATAAAACAAACTTTTCTATCTCTAAAAATGATTTTTACTGGTAATGTATCTAAAGATGATATAGGTGGCCCTATAAGCATAATAAGAATATCAGGAGCTGCAGCACAAGCAGGGTTTATTAATTTACTATATATAGGTGCATTTATAAGTGTCCAATTTGCAGTATTTAATGTTTTGCCAATACCTGCATTAGATGGTGCATGGATATTTTTACTTATATTTCAAATAATAACTAGAAAAGAAATTGACCAAAAATATGTGGCCGTTCTTAATACTATTGGATTTTCAATTTTAATGTTGCTAATGCTACTCATAACAATTAAAGATATTATTAATCCAATTCAATTTTAGGAGATGGGAATTTGAAAAGAAAAATTACAAAACAAGTTAAAGTGAAAAATGTGCTTGTGGGTGGAGATTCTCCGATAACAATTCAGTCAATGAATAATACAAAAACAAAAGACACTACATCTACAATAAACCAAATCAAAAAATTTGAAAAAGCAGGTTGCCATATAACTAGAGTTGCTGTTCCAGATATGGATTCAGCTAAAGCACTAAAGGAAATAGTTAATGCCGTAACTATCCCTGTTGTAGCTGATATACATTTTGATTATAAATTAGCACTTGAAGCTCTTAAAAATGGTGCTTCAGCACTTCGTATTAATCCTGGAAATATTGGAAGTGTTGAAAAAGTTAAATCTGTAGTAAGAGAAGCACAAGCTAGAAATATTCCTATTAGAATAGGAGTTAATTCAGGTTCTTTAGATAAAAAAATATATAATAAATATGGAAAAGTATGTCCAGATGCTCTAGTTGATAGCGCTTTAGAACATATTAATATTCTTGAATCTATAGGATTCACGGATACAATTATCTCGATAAAATCATCAAATGTAAATCAAATGATAGAAAGCAATAGAATTTTATCAAGTAAAGTTGATTATCCACTACATCTAGGTGTTACAGAAGCAGGCACTCTCTGGAGAGGAACAGTTAAAGCAAGCATAGGAATGGGCACTTTACTTTCAGAAGGAATCGGTGATACTATTAGAGTATCACTTACTAGTGACCCTATTGAAGAAATAAAAGTAGGTAGAGAAATTTTAAAATCTATAGGTTTACTGAAAAGTGGCATAGAATTTATTTCATGTCCAACTTGTGGAAGGACAAAAATTGATTTGATTAATCTTGCTCAAAAAGTTGAAGATGCATTAGTTAATTGTGACAAAAATATAAAAGTAGCAATTATGGGATGCGCTGTAAATGGACCGGGAGAAGCTAGAGAAGCTGATATAGGTATTGCCGGTGGAAATGGCGAAGGGTTAATTTTTAAAAATGGAGAAATATTACGAAAAGTAAAAGAGGAAGAATTACTATCAGAATTAATTAAGGAGATAGATAAAATGTAGGCTTATGCCTACATTTTATATTCATATACCTTTTTTAAAAAAAAGGGGAGGATGCATATGTCTAACAAATTGATAAATGAATTAAAAAATGAATTTGAAAATAACGAGTTTTTATTAGCTGATAATATAGAAATATCAAAAATTCAATTTGCTTCAAAACAATGTAGACTTAAAGTACATTTGAAATCTATTAATACATTAAATGATAAAAAGGAAGATTATATAAAAAAAATCATATTAAAAAAACTAAATGGATTATGTGAAGTAGATCTAATTCTTACGAGAGATATAAAAGAAATAGATAGTACAGAAATAATATCCAAATATTGGAATGAAATTATTCATAAAATTTCTTGTAAATTTCCTGTATGTAAAAATTTTATGATATCTTGTAATAAAGAAATTAAAGATAATAACTTAATAATTAATTTAGGTAATGAATTTATAGTAAAATTATTAAAAACAAGAAGATTTGAAGAAGAATTACAAAAGGAAATATACGAATCCTTTGGGTTTAATATAAAACCTACACTTATTTATGACAAAACTGTAGAAGAAAAAAACAATACTTTAGATAATGTTAAAGAAAAACAAGAACAGCAATTGATAAAAAAAATAATTGAAAACACAAAAAACACAACTCAACAACCTAAAAAAGAACCATCTCAAAATGATAAATATAAAAGGAAAAATAATGATAATTTTAATAAATATAGTTCTTCTAAAAATAATCCTAATGTTTTAATGGGAAGAGAAATTACTGGAGAAATTATTGAAATTAAAGAAATTGAGGCTACATCAGGGGTAGTGAATATTTTGGGAGATTTATTTAAACTTGATATTATTGTTACTAAATCAGGCAAGAAAATATTTACATTTTGTATAACAGATTATTCAAGTTCTATAACAGTTAAATGTTTTCCAAGACCAAAAGATGTTGAAAAACTTGAAGAAGAGTTAAGAAAAGGTATGCATATAAAACTTCGAGGAGAGGCAACTTTTGATACATATCAAAAGGAAGTTGTTATTATTGCAAGAGATATATTAAAGGCTACAAAAATAGAAAAAATGGATACTTATGAGGAAAAACGAGTTGAATTGCATCTCCATACTCAAATGAGTGCAATGGATGGGATTTCTCCAGCTTCATCTTTAATAAAAAGGGCTGCAAAGTGGGGGCATAAAGCTATTGGGATAACAGATCATGGTGTTGTTCAAGCTTATCCTGAGGCGATGGATGCAGCAAAAAAGTATAATATTAAAGTTCTATATGGAGTAGAAGCTTACTTTGTAGATGACGGTGAACCAATAGCTTTAAAATGTGATAATAAAAATATAAATGATACTTTTGTAGTTTTTGACATAGAAACTACTGGGTTTTCCAGCTCACTAGATAAAATAATAGAAATAGGCGCTGTGAAAATCCAAAACGGTCATATTATAGATAGTTTTAATTATTTTGTTAATCCAAAATGTGAAATTCCATTAAAAATTATAGAATTAACAGGAATAAATAATGAAATGGTAAAAGGAGCAGAAACTATAGATAGTGTGTTGCCAAAATTCCTTGAATTTGCCAAAGAATCAGTTTTGGTAGCTCATAATTCCAATTTTGATATTTCTTTTATTAGGCAAAATTGTTCTAACATGGGTTTTAAATTTGATTTTTCGTCAATGGATACAATTCCTTTATGTAAATTTTTATACCCAGAGCTAAAAAGATATAAATTAAATACGGTATGCAAGCATTTAGGAATTTCTCTTGCCAATCATCATAGAGCCGTTGATGATGCGCTTGCAACTGCAAAAATTTTATTAAAGAGTTTTCAGGAACTTAAAAATAAAGATATATATGAAATAGAAAAACTAAACAAAACTTATTTAGAAACAATAGACATAAAAAAAATGAATACCTATCACTTAATTATTTATGCTAAAAATAAAATAGGATTAAAAAATTTATATAAATTAATTTCTTTTTCAAATCTTGATTATTTTCATAGAAGACCAAGATTAGCTAAAAGCCTGATTGAAAAATATAAAGAAGGATTAATTATAGGATCAGCATGTGAGGCAGGTCAAGTATATAAAGCAGTATTAGAAGGTAAAGAAGAAAATAAGCTAAAAGAAATTATCGAATTCTATGATTATTTAGAAATTCAGCCTATTGATAATAATAAATTTATGATAAAAAAAGGTATTGTTAAAACTAGAGAAGATTTAAGAAAAATAAATCACAAAATTTGTGAACTTGGTGAAAAATATAAAAAACCGGTAGTAGCAACTTGCGATGTTCACTTTTTAGATGAAAAAGATTCCGTTTTTAGAGAAATTTTAATGTTTGGTAAAGGATTTAGTGATGCATCTGATCAAGCACCACTGTATTTAAGAACTACAACAGAAATGTTGAAAGAATTCGAGTATTTAGGTGAAGAAAAAGCAAAAGAAGTTGTTATTTACAATACTAATAAGATTGCAGATAGTATAGAAAATATAAAACCAATTCCTTCAGAAACTTTTCCCCCTAAAATAGAAGGAGCAGAAGAAGAAATACGCCAAATGACTATGGATAAAGCTAGAACGATTTATGGTGATTCATTACCCGCTGTAGTAAATCAAAGATTAGAAAAAGAATTAAATTCTATAATAAGTAATGGATATGCTGTTTTGTACCTTATTGCTCAGAAATTAGTTGCAAAATCTTATGCTGATGGTTATCTTGTAGGGTCAAGGGGGTCTGTAGGATCTTCTTTAGTAGCAACAATGTGTGATATTACAGAAGTTAATGGACTACCTGCTCATTATATTTGTCCAAAATGTAAATATAGTGAATTTATTGAAGATGGGTCTGTTGCTTGTGGAGTAGATTTACCTGATAAAGAATGTCCAAAATGTGGAGAAAAGTTTAAGAAGGATGGATTTGATATTCCATTTGCTACATTCCTTGGTTTTAATGGAGACAAAGAACCAGATATTGATTTGAACTTCTCAGGAGATAATCAACAAGAAATTCATAAATATACAGAGGTGCTATTTGGGAAAGGACATACTTTTAAAGCAGGAACAATTGGAACAATTGCGGAAAAAACAGCTTACGGATATGTAAGGAAATATGTTGAAGAAAATAATTTAAGATTAAATTCTGCAGAAATTGATAGATTAACACAAGGATGTACTGGAGTAAAAAGGACGTCAGGGCAACATCCTGGTGGAATAATGGTTGTTCCAGCAGATAATGAAATATATAATTTTTGTCCAATTCAACATCCAGCAGATGATCCTAATTCGGATATAATAACTACACATTTCGATTATCATTCTATAAGTGGTAGACTTCTTAAACTTGATATTTTAGGACATGATGATCCTACAGTCCTTAGAATGTTAAAAGATTTAACTAATTTAGACCCAAAAGATATTGATATTGGGGATGAAAAGATATTAAGCTTATTTACATCTACAGAAGGGATCGGTGTATCCGAGGAAGAGTTAGAATGTCCCGTAGCGACTTTTGGGTTGCCGGAATTTGGTACAAAGTTTGTTAGACAGATGTTATTGGATACAAAGCCAAAAACATTTTCAGATTTAGTTAGAATTTCAGGATTATCTCATGGTACTGATGTGTGGTTAAATAACGCACAGTATTATATTAAAGAAGGTTATACAACCTTGAAAGACTGTATCGCTACTAGGGATGATATAATGATGTATCTTATGTATAAGGGAGTTGATCCTCAATATGCTTTTACCATAATGGAAAAAGTAAGAAAAGGTAAAGGATTAACTGAAGAACATGAAAAACTTATGAGAGATAATCAGGTGCCGGACTGGTACATAGAATCTTGTAAAAAAATTAAATATATGTTCCCAAAGGGTCATGCTGTTGCTTATGTTATGATGGCTATGAGAATAGCTTATTATAAAGTTTATTATCCAAAAGAATATTATGCTACTTATTTTACGGTACGTGGGATAGATGATTTTGATGCAGATTTAATTTGTCAGGGTATAGATACAGTAAAGGTGAAAATGAATGAAATAATTGAAGCGGGTAAAAGTGTGACACAAAAGGATAAAAATCTTTTAACTGTATTGGAATTAGTATTTGAAATGTATAAAAGAGGTATTAAGTTATTAAAGGTTGATGTATATAAATCACATGCTATAAAATTTTTAATAGAAGAAGACGGTATAAGGCCTCCACTTCATTCTTTAGCAGGCGTAGGTATAAATGCAGCAAAAGGTATTTCAGCAGCAAGAAAAGATGGTGAATTTATTTCAAAAGAAGATTTGAGGTTAAGATCAAAAGCTACTAAATCAGTGATTGAGACTTTATCTAACCATGGATGTCTAAATGGATTACCGGAAACAAACCAGCTTTGTCTATTTTAAATAAGGATAACTTGATTATAAATTTTATTTATGCTACAATAGAAATGATAAATATTTATTTTTTTATAAAGAGTGGGCAGTTGCCCACTCTTTCTGTTTGAGAATTTTAAAAATTAAATATGGGAGGTTAAAATATGAATAATAAATTAATGATTGACAAATTGATTGAGTTATTCTTACCTATAATAAATCAATTAGGGTATGAATTATATTACGTTGAATATGTTAATGAAGATGATGAAAACTTTTTACGAATTTATATAGACAATGTAAATGGTATAGATTTAGACGATTGTACTAAAGTAAGTAGAACTATTAGTGAACTTTTAGACGAAATAGACCCAATTGATGAAGCATATTTCTTAGAAATATCTTCTCCGGGAGTTGAACGTCAACTTTTTACAGATAAACATCTTGAAACTTATTTAGGAAGTTCTGTAACCATTGAACTTATAAATAAGTTCAATGGTAAGAATACTATTGATGGAAATCTTATAAGTTATACTAATGATTTAATTACAATAAAAAACAAAGGATCAAAAATATCTATAAAAAGAATAAACATTGAAAAAGTAAATCTAAAAATTGAATTTTAAGGAGGTAAATAGATGAATGCGGAATTCATTGAAGCTTTAAGAGAAATTGTTAAAGAAAAAGGTATTAGTGAAGAAATGTTATATCAAACAGTAGAAGATGCTCTTCTGTCAGCATACAAAAAGAATTTTTCAAAACAAGGTGCTGTAATACAAAATGCAAAAGTAACAATAAACAGAGAAACAGGTGAAATTCATGTTTATACATCAAAAGAAGTTGTTGATGAGGTAGATGATACAATTAATACAATTTCTATTGAGGATGCTACAAGTATTAATCCAACATATGAAATTGGTGATATAGTAGATATTGAAGTAACACCTAAGAAATTTGGTAGAATAGCAGCACAAACTGCTAAACAAGTAGTTATTCAAAGAATAAAAGAAGCAGAAAGAAAAATAATATATGATGAATTTATTGCTAAAGAATTCGACATTATAACAGGAACAGTAATAAGAAAAGAAAAAGGTAATGTCTTCATTGATTTATCAAAAATAGAAGCTATCCTAGGTACTAATGAGCAAGTAAAAGGGGAAAACTACAACTATAATGATAAGCTAAAGTTATATATTGTTGAAGTAAAGAATACAACAAAAGGACCTCAAATAGTAGTATCACGTTCTCATCCAGGGTTAGTGAAAAGACTTTTTGAGTTGGAAGTTCCCGAAATATATAATGGTGTAGTTGAAATTAAAAGCATAGCAAGAGAAGCAGGTTCAAGAACTAAAATAGCTGTTTACTCAAATGATAATAATGTGGATGCAACAGGGTCCTGTGTAGGTCCAAGAGGATCTAGAGTTCAAACTATTGTAGACGAACTAAATAATGAAAAAATAGATATTATTAAGTTTGATAAACTACCTGAGGTTTATATAGCAAATTCACTTAGTCCAGCAAAAGTTGAAAGAGTAGATGTAGACATGAATAGTAAATCAGCTAAGGTAGTAGTAGCAAATAATCAGCTTTCTTTAGCTATCGGTAAGGAAGGCCAAAACGTTAGACTTGCGGCAAAATTAACTGGTTGGAAAATTGATATTGCTAGTGAAGCTGCTCAAAATTAAGTAAGAAGGTGATAATCTACTGTGAAAAAGAGAAAGATACCTATGCGCATGTGTACTGGTTGTATGGAGATGAAACCTAAAAAAGATTTAATAAGAGTTGTTAAAAATAAAGAAGAAGAAATATCCATTGATTTAAAAGGTAAAAAACCAGGTAGAGGTGCTTATATTTGCAAGGATATTAATTGTTTAGAAAAAGCAATTAAACAGAAGAGAATAGAGAGAAATCTCGGGATTTCTATAACACCAGACCTATTAGATGAACTGAAATTACAAATATCAGAATGTAATGAAAAATAAACTCGGGGGTGACGTTATTGTCAAAAATTAGAGTATATGAATTAGCCAAACAGTTAGACATTAGTAGTAAAGACCTTATTAATATTTTATCAGAAGAATTCGGGATTGAAGTTAAAAATCATATGAGTGCTTTAGAAGAAGAGGATTCTGAATTAATAAATGAATTGTTTTCATCAGAAGAAAATGCAGATAATTCTATAATTAAAACACAGCAAAAAGCACAAACTCAGGATAAAAAAGATGATATAGTTGATTTTTATGAGGAAGTAGTTAATAAAGATATCAATAAAGAAGCTCAAAAGAATATCAATAAGAATAAAAAAGGTAAAAAAACTAAGAAAAGAAAAGAAAATGTTAATGAAGAAGTAGTTGACGATGTAATTGAGGTTGGTAATACCATTACTGTTAAAGAATTTGCTGATAAATCTAATAAACCTTCAACAGAAGTAATTAAACAATTAATGTTTCTTGGAATAATGGCAGCAATAAATCAAGAAATTGATTTTGAAACAGCTGAAAAATTAGCTGAAAAATTAGAAATAGATATAGTAAAAAAAGAAGAGGTTGTTGAAGCAGTTAAAAGCGAGAGTGAAATTGGAGATATTGACGATACAAATGATTCTGAATATATAGACGCAAAAATGACATCTAGACCTCCTGTAATTACAGTAATGGGTCACGTTGACCATGGTAAAACCTCTATATTAGATGCTATAAGGAAAGAAACTGTAGCTGTATCAGAAGCCGGTGGTATTACACAACATATTGGAGCTTATACAGTTAATCTTAACAATAAAAAAATAACATTCTTAGATACTCCTGGTCACGCTGCCTTCACTACTATGAGAGCAAGAGGAGCACAAATTACTGATATTGTAATTTTAGTTGTTGCTGCAGATGATGGTATAATGCCACAAACAAAAGAAGCTATTAATCACTGTAAAGCTGCAAATGTTCCTATGGTTGTAGCTATAAATAAGATTGATAAAGAAGGAGCAAATATAGATAGAGTTAAGCAAGAATTAACTGAATATAATCTTGTACCTGAAGATTGGGGTGGAGAAACAATTTGTGTACCGGTTTCTGCCCATTCGAAAGAGGGTTTAGATACTTTATTGGAAATGGTTCTACTTACAGCTGAAATGGAAGAATTAACAGCAAATGCTAAAAGAAAAGCTAAAGGAACTGTTATTGAAGCCAAACTTGATAAAGGAAGAGGTCCTGTTGCTAGTTTATTAGTTCAAGATGGTACTTTAGATGTTGGTGATTCTATAATAGCAGGTGAAACTTACGGCAGAATAAGAGCTATGTTTGATGATAAAGGTAAAAGAATTGATACAGCTGGACCATCTATCCCTGTTGAAATACTAGGATTATCAGATGTACCTGCTGCTGGAGATAGATTTTCAGTTATGAAAGATGAAAAAACAGCAAGAAATATGGCTGAAAAAAGAACAGAAGCTAAAAGAGCAAAACGTCTAGCTTCAACAAATAAAGTTTCATTAGAGGAACTTTATAGTCAGATAAAAGAAGGAAAAGTTAAAGAATTAGACGTAATTATAAAAGCTGATGTTCAAGGATCTGTTGAAGCAATAAAATCATCTTTAGAAAAACTTTCAACTGATGCTGTTAAAGTAAGAGTAATACACGGTGCAGTTGGAGGGATTACAGAGACTGATGTAACTCTTGCAGCAGCATCTAATGCCATAGTAATTGGATTCAATGTTCGTCCTGATAATAATGCTACAGCTTTAGCCGATAGTGAAGGTGTTAATATTAGAACGTATAGTGTGATTTATACTGCAATGGATGATGTTAAAGATGCTATGATAGGAATGCTTGAGCCTGAATATAAAGAAGAAGTTTTAGGTTCTGCTGAAGTAAGATTAACATATAAGATATCAAATGTAGGTACAGTTGCAGGATGTTATGTTTTAAATGGTAAAATTGTTAGAAATGGTAGTGTGAGAGTAATAAGAGATGGTATAGTTATTGCTGATACAGTACTTGCTTCATTAAAGAGATTTAAAGATGATGCAAAAGAAGTTGCTTCTGGATATGAATGTGGTATGATGCTTGAAAAGTTTAATGACTTAAAAGATGGGGATATTTTAGAAGTATATCATATGCTTGAAATAAAGCCTAAAAGCCTTTAATTCCGAGGAAAGGAGATAAATATGGCTAAATACAGATTAGGAAGAATTAACGAGGAAATAAAAAAAGTTGTCAGTGATATAATCAGAAATGATATTAATGACCCTAGACTTTCATCTATGGTTTCAGTAACAAAAGTAGATGTGACCAACGACTTTAAATTTGCAAAAGTTTTTGTAAGTGTTTTTGGTGAAGAGGAATCTAAACAAGAAACTCTTAAGGCCTTAAAAAGTGCTTCAAAACTTATTAAAAGAGAAGTTGGAAGAAGGGTAAAATTAAGAATTACTCCTGAGATACTTATTGAGTTAGATGAAAGCATTGAAAGAGGAATGCACATCAATGAAATTCTTTCGAACTTAAAGGAGAAAGAAAAAAATGGAGTTAAGTAGTATAGCCAAGGAGATTATGAAAAGTAATAAAATTTGTATTACTTTTCATAAGTCGCCTGATGGTGATTCGATAGGAAGTGGTTTAGGTCTGTTACAAGGGCTGATTAAATTAAATAAGAATGTATACATTTCATCTAAAGAAACATTACCTTCTTTATTTAGTTATTTGCCTTTGTTTAATAAAATTGAAACTAATGGAAGTATATCTGACGATACTGATTTGCTGATTGTTCTTGATTGTGGTAATGTTGAAAGAATAAATGTTAATGTGAATTTTGATAATAGAAACTATAAGATAATCAACATTGACCATCATCTTTCAAATGATAATTATGGTGATATAAATTACATAGATACACATAGTGCAGCTGTATCTGAAATAATTTATGCTCTTTTAAAATCAATGGAAGTAGATATAGATGTAGATATAGCTAAAAGTCTATATACTTCAATACTAACTGACACAGGGTCTTTTAGACACTCAAATACTACAAAAATAACACATGAAATTGCTGGCAATTTGATTTCTAAAGGTTTTGATTTTTCTTCAATACACAGACACTTATTTGAAAATATATCCATTAATAGACTGAGATTACAAGCTGAAATAATTCGAAATATTGAACTATTCATAAAAGATAAAATAAGCTTAATTTATGTATCTAAACATCTCTTGAATAAGTACGATATAGATGAAGGAGATACATCAGATATAATTGACCTTGCTACTAAGATTGATACTATAGAAGTAGCAATTTTAATTAAAGAAAAGACTAAAGGAACAAAAGTAAGTATGAGGTCTAAGACAAATGCTGATGTTAGGAAAATAGCAGAACTTTATGGTGGTGGTGGACACACCAAAGCAGCTGGTTTTAAAAGCAATAAAAACTATCTGGAAATAAAAAATGAATTATTGACAATATTAGAAAAAGAGTTGATATAATGGATGGAATAATTATTATAGATAAACCTTCAGGGATAACTTCATTTGATGTTGTTAGAAAAATCAAGAAAGAACTTCAAATAAAAAAAGTAGGTCATACAGGTACTTTGGACCCTTTAGCTACTGGTGTGCTTCCTATATGTATTGGCAGTGCTACTAAAGTGTCCAATTACTTTTTAAATGGAAATAAACAATATGAAGTAGTACTTAAGCTAGGCATGCAAACAGACACTTACGATAGAGAAGGCGAAATAATATATTCATCAGATTTAAAGGTAACTGACGAATTAATATATAGTACAATTATTGGCTTTCAGGGAACTATAGACCAAATTCCTCCTAAATTTTCAGCTTTGAAAATTAATGGTGAAAGAGCATATAATTTAGCAAGAAAAGGTATAGAATTTAATCTTAATTCTAGGCAAATTACTATTTATAAAATTGACAATATAAAAATAGATTTCCCATATGCTAGTTTTACAGTTTTGTGTTCAAAAGGTACATACATTAGAAGTTTATGTGATGATATTGGGAAAAAACTTAAAACAGGTGCCACTATGTGGAATTTAAAAAGGATAGGAAGCGGCAATTTAACTATTGAAAACGCAGTTTCTTTTCATGAATTGAGTGCCAAAAATATTGAAAAATTTATTTTAGATATTGATGATGTGCTAAAAAAAGAAGGATACATTCCAATAAATATTTCTAAGAAACTAGAAACATTACTTTTAAACGGTGTTTGTATTAAAGATAAATCTTTGATAAATGAAATACCTAATGGAGATAATTTGCTTGTTTATAACTCAAATAAAAAGTTTCTAGGGATTGCTACTAAAAATATCAATGGACTTAAAGCAGAAAAAATATTTTTCAGGTGATTAAATGATAGTATTAAACAAAAGTTGTAAAAAAAATATTGAAGATAAAACTTATATTGCTTTAGGAAGTTTTGATGGATTACATATTGGTCATTTAGAATTAATAAATAAAACTATCAAATTGGCAAAAGATAATAGAGCAAAGAGTGCTGTATTTACTTTTGATAATCATCCTTTATCTATTATTAATAAAGACATGGTGCCAAAACTCTTGCTGGATAATACTCTGAAAGAAGAACTATTAAAAAAACTTCAGTTAGATTATCTAGTGTATAAAGAATTCGACGAAGAACTTATGAAGATGACTCCTGAAGAATTTATTTATTATCTTATAAAGAATTATAATCCTAATGGTTTCATTGTTGGATTTAACTATAGATTTGGATTTAAAAATCTAGGAGATAATAACCTCTTGCAAAATATATGTGATTCTGAAAAAATTGATTTATATATAATTAATCCAGTAAAATGCAACGAAGAAATTGTAAGTAGTTCAAAAATTAGATCATTAATAAAAGAAGGAAATCTAAAAAAAGCTAATACATTTTTGTCTAGGCCCTATACATTAATAGGACATGTAATTAGTGGCAATCAAGTTGGTAGAACAATTAATTTTCCCACTATAAATCTAGATTATAATAAAAAATTTTTAGTTCCTAGAGGTGGAGTATATTTAACGATTGTTGAATATAATAAAATCAAGTATAAGGGAATTACAAATATAGGGTATAATCCTACAATCAAAGGTAATAAATTTAGTATAGAAACTCATATTTTAGATTTTGATAAAACAATATATGGAGAAAAAGTTAGAATATCTTTTATTCAAAGAATTAGAGATGAGAAAAAATTTAATTCTTTAAAGGAGCTTTCTTTTCAGATAAAAAATGACAAAGAATTTGCTTTAAGCAAGAAAATTGAAAATTTATGATAAAATAATTTACATTTTATATTAATTTTGATATAATTGTTTTGCGAGCCATATTCTATGAAATCCGATTTGCATACGGTATTCTTGGAATATAGGTGATTTAATTTGGAGGTGTATATATGCTAAGAGAAAGAAAAGACGAATTAATCAAAGAATATGCAACACATGAAGGAGATACAGGTTCTCCTGAGGTTCAGATTGCATTACTTACTGAAAGAATCAACCAATTAAATGAACATTTAAAAGTTCATAAGAAAGATCATCACTCTAGAAGAGGACTTCTAATGATGGTTGGTAAAAGAAGAGGACTTTTAAACTACTTAAAGAAGCAAGATATCGAAAGATATCGTTCATTAATTAAGAGATTAGGCTTAAGAAAGTAGTTGTGATAGAGCGGACTAGTACCGCTCTATTATTTTATATCTTTGTTTTATATTTTAAAGTAATTTGGTAATAATTAATAATGTAATGTTTGAAAGGAGGAAATAGTATGAGTCAAGTATTTGAAATGGAAATAGCCGGAAGAATGCTTCGTGGAGAGATTGGTAAAATCGGTATGCTGTCTGATTGTGCTTTGATGATTAGTTATGGTGAAACTGAAATACTAATTAACGCAAATGCATCTTCTGAGCCTAGAGCGGGAATAGACTTTTTCCCATTAAGTATTGAATATCAAGAAAGGTTATATGCAGTTGGTAAAATCCCAGGGGGATTTATAAAGAGAGAGGGAAGGCCGTCAGATCAATCAATATTGAATGCAAGAGCAATTGATAGACCATTAAGACCACTTTTCCCTAAAGGATATAGAAATGATGTACAGATAGTATGTACTGTAGTATCAGTTGATCATGATAATGCACCTAATATACTAGCTATGAACGGTGCTTCAATGGCACTATGTTTATCTAGTATACCATTTACCGATGCAGTAGGAACTGTTTTAGTAGGTTTGATAGATGGTGAGTTTATACTTAATCCAACATCAGAACAAAGAGCAGAGAGCAAATTAAGCCTTACTGTTTGTGCAACAAAAGAAAGGGTTATGATGATTGAAGCTGGTGGAGATGAAATACCAGAAGATATAATGATAGAAGCAATAAATTTTGCAACTGAAGAGTGTAAAAAAATTGCTTTGTTCCAAGAAGAAATAATGAAAAAGTTTGGTAAAGAGAAAAAAACATTTGAAACACCAAAATCAAATGAAGCAATCTTAGAAGAAGTTAAAGTATTTGCATTTGATGATTTGAAAGACGCGATGTATACAATTGATAAAGATGAAAGAAACTTAAAATTAAACTTAATCAATGAAAAAATAGCAGAAGAATTTTTCGAAAAATATCCAGAAAGTATTTCTGATATCAATGAGTCTGTATACACTATAAGAAAAAAAATCGTAAGAAATATGGTTCTTTCTGAGAACAGAAGACCTGATGGTAGAGGTTTTGAAGAAGTTAGACCTTTAAGCTCAGAAGTTAACTTATTATCTAGAACTCATGGTAGTGGTTTGTTTACAAGAGGATTAACACAAGTCATGACTATAGCAACTTTAGGTGCTATGAGAGAAATACAGATAATTGATGGTTTACAAGAAGAAACATCAAAGAGATATATGCATCACTATAATTTCCCTTCTTACAGTGTTGGTGAAGTTAGACCAATGAGAGGTCCGAACAGAAGAGAAATTGGTCATGGTGCATTAGCTGAAAAAGCTCTTGAGCCATTGATACCAAGTGAAACAGATTTTCCATATGCTATAAGACTTGTATCAGAGGTTGTTAGCTCTAATGGTTCAACTTCACAAGCAAGTGTTTGTGCTAGTACTCTTGCACTAATGGATGCTGGTGTTCCAATTAAAAGACCTGCTGCTGGTATTGCAATGGGATTGGTTACAAATGAAGACCTAACTCAAGAAGAAGTGTTAACTGATATACAGGGATTAGAAGATTTCTTTGGAGACATGGACTTTAAAGTAGCAGGTACATCAGAAGGAATAACTGCTATACAAGTTGATACTAAAATCAAAGGGATGTCTCCTTATGTAATAGAAACTGCTATTAGAAAAGCTCGTATAGCTAGAATGCAAATTTTAGATGTTATGACAGCATGTATATCTCAGCCAAGAGAAGAATTGTCAAAATATGCACCAAAAGTTTATACTATTAACATTAAACCTAGCAAAATTAAAGATGTTATTGGTGCTGGTGGAAAGACAATTAATAAAATTATTGAAGAAACTAATGTAAAAATAGATATTAATGATGATGGTTCTGTTTTCATTCTTGCTGAGAATGCAGAGAATGGAAAAAAAGCATTAGAATTAATTGATTTTTATACTAAGGATGTTGAAGTTGGAAAGATATACTTAGGCAAAGTTACTAAGATAATGAATTTTGGAGCTTTCGTTCAAATTTTACCAGGCAAAGAAGGTTTAGTTCATATATCTAAATTAGATAAAGAGAGAGTTAAAAAGGTAGAGGATGTTGTTAATATAGGAGATGAAATTTTAGTTAAAGTAACTGAAATAGATAACTCCGGCAGAATAAACCTTTCAAGAAAAGATGCAATTATTGATGGGGAAAAAAGTAATACAGAAGATGACAAATAAAAAGGCTCTTGTGCCTTTTTATTTTGCCTAAAATTATACTTATTTTATGTCACTCTAGTCATATTGACTAAATTAATTTAATAAAATAATTTTAGGCGATGTATTAATATTAATTAATATATCAGCAAAGAAAAGGGAGGTATTTATTATGGAAGATTACATAAAATATTATTCTGATATAGAAAGGTACGAAATAATTAATATTAATGATGGAGAAAAATATAATTTTTTAATGAATAATGATATAATAGTTGATGAAGATGGTTCATTTAAATTTTTAATTATAGGAGAAACCAAAACATCATTTTCTTTTTTTAAAAACAATACTTATATTGAATTACCGTGGGAAAATATAAAAAAAATTGGAAGCAGTACTATAATAGTTGATTTTGATAAAAATGATGCTAAACAATTTACAAAAAAAGAATAGAATAATATTATGACATTTAATTTATTGGAGGATTATTATGAACATGATAGTTCAAAAATTTGGAGGAACATCCGTAGCAAGTAAAATTAGTAGAAAATGTGTTGTTTCAAAAATAGTTGAGGCTAAAAAGAATGGATTTGCTCCTATTGTTGTTGTTTCAGCAATGGGAAGAAAAGGCCAACCTTACGCAACAGATTCCCTATTATCTATGCTATCTACTGATTTTAAAAAGAAAAATCTATTAGCTACAGATTTATTAATGAGTTGTGGTGAAATTATTAGCACATGCGTTTTATGTAATGAACTTGCTGAATATAACATTCAGGCAGTGCCTCTTACTGGTGGACAGGCAGGAATTCTTACAGATGATAATTTTTCTGAGGCGTCCATTAAAGAAATCAGACCAGAAAAACTATTAGAAATTATTGATCAAGGAAAAATTCCTGTTGTTGCAGGATTTCAAGGGGCAAGTGATGAAGGCTATTTTACAACTTTAGGTAGAGGTGGAAGTGATGTAACAGCATCTTTATTAGGGGTAGGAGTAAAAGCTCATAGTATAGAGATTTACACCGATGTAGATGGAATAATGACTGCAGATCCTCGTATTGTAAAATCAGCAGCACTTATTAAAGAAATTAGTTACAATGAAGTATTCCAACTTGCAGAACAGGGTGCGAAAGTTATTCACCCAAGAGCAGTTGAAATAGCAATGAGAGGTAACGTACCTTTATTAATTAAAAATACTATGAGTGATAGTACGGGCACTACTATTAATGTTTCAGGTTCTTTAAACAGTAAGAATGTTATTACTGGAATAACTTATATGTCCAATAGAACACAAATAAGGATTAAAATGTTTGAAAATATTAAAAACCCTAATTACAGTAAAGTTTTCTCTGTTCTAGCAGATAATAATATCAGCATCGACTTAATCAATGTTATTCCAAATGAAAATATTTTCACAATAGACGATGCTCAATTTGATGAATTTTATTCTCTAATGAATAATTTAAAAATAAAATTTTCATTTATTAATAATTGTAGCAAAATTGCTATTATAGGCAGTAGAATGAGAGGTATACCTGGCGTGATGGCTAAAATTGTATTAGCACTTACAAAAGAGAATGTCGAAATATTACAAACAGCTGATTCTCATACAACAATTTGGTGTTTAGTAAAAAAAGAGAACACTAAGAAATCAATTAATTCTCTTCATAAAGAATTTTGTATAGATAAATAAAATTTTTTATTATGTATATCTTATCTTTTCTTTGAAATAATATTATTAGAAAGAAAGGAGAGATTTTATGAAGGATGATAAAACTGAAAATAAAGAATTAGAAAATATTAAAGAATTAGGTGTTTCAAGTATCCCTGAAAATACAAGGAATTATTATGTATTACCTATAATTGGCCAAATCGAGGGGCACAATGTGCTTCCACCACAGTCTAAAACTACAAAATATGAGCATGTAATACCTCAATTAGTAGATATACAATCTAATGAGCAGTTAAAAGGTGTTTTAATAGTTTTAAATACTGTAGGTGGTGATGTAGAAGCGGGTTTAGCAATTTCAGAAATGATAAAAAGTCTAAACAAACCTACCGTTTCGTTAGTAATTGGTGGAGGGCATTCTATTGGTGTTCCACTAGCAACTTGCGCAGATTACTCATTTATATCACCATCTGCTACAATGATAATTCATCCAATTCGAATGAATGGCTTAATAATAGGCATTCCTCAAACCTTTGAATATTTTAGAAAAATGCAGGAAAGAATTAATGAATTTATATTACGAACATCAAAGGTAGATAAAAACACATTAAATAAATTAATGCTTCAATCTGATGAGCTTCTTAATGATACGGGTACAATTCTTATAGGAAATCAAGCTGTAGAATATGGATTAATAGATTCTGTTGGAGGAATAAGTGAGGCCATTAATAAGCTTAATGAATTAATAGAAGAAAACACTAATAGCTAAAGTTAATTACTTTAGCTAATTTTTCTTTAAAGGAAAATAGAAATATATGTAGAAGTATTTTAAAGGGGTGATTTGATGGCTAAAAAAGCGAATATTCAAAGAAACACAAAAACCAAAAAAACTAACTCTGATATAAAAGGAATAATTTATATAACAATAGGAATTTTAATGCTTCTTAGCATATTTTTTTCTAATGCTTCTGGTGCTTTTGGTGAAATGACATACAGAGTTTTATTCTCTCTTCTTGGTTTTGCAGCATTTATAGTTCCTTTTATACTTATATTCACAGGATTCATTATAATACTAAAAAAAGGCAAGGTAAAATTTAGTCGTAGATTTTATGGGTTGATAACCGTTATTTTAAATAGTATGTTGTTTTTTCAAATGGTTAATGTAAATGAGTATTATACAAAAGGGGATATTTTAAATGGAATTATAAAAATGTATAATTTTAAAACTGTATTCACTGGAGGGATACTTGGGTATCTTATTGATATTCCATTATACAATATGTTTGGTCAGATAGGGTCTTATATTGTTTTTGTTGCTATTTACTTTATAAGCATTATTTTAATTTTTGAAATTTCTCTACATAACCTACTTAACAATTATTATTCAAAAGTAAAACAAAAAAGAGAAGAAAGTAAAAACGATAAGAAAATTATAGTTAATGAATCTGATAAAAAAGAAGATGGGAAAAACTATATTGACAATATTAATAAGAAAATTAAAATATTAGATTTTCTAAAATCTGAAAAAGGAGAAAAAATTAATAACCCCATAAAAGAAAAAGAAATTCCTGAATTTAATGATATAGTAGTAAATGAAGTAGCTTCTGAAAAAATAAGTATAATAGACCAACCTCAAATGGAAATAAAAAAAGTTGATATAGCAGAAGATTCTATTAACGTAAATAAAGAAATACATTCAAACTATTCTAATAATAAAACTAACTATTCATTTCCACCTATTGATTTACTTAAATTTAATCCATTTAGTAAAAATCAAAAGAGTGATAAACGAGAACTTATTGGAAATGCTAATAAACTAGAGAAAACACTAGAAAGTTTTGGTGTAAAGGCAAAGGTACTACAAGTAACAAAAGGACCCTCAGTTACTCGATTTGAGATACAACCAAGTATAGGAGTTAAGGTTAGTAAAATTGTAAATTTAGCAGACGATATTTCGTTAAGTTTAGCAGCTTCCTCTGTAAGGATAGAAGCACCTATCCCTGGTAAAAGTGCTGTGGGCATAGAAATTCCAAACAAAGAAGTTTCACCAGTTACCCTAAGGGAAGTAATAGATTCTGAGGAATTTAAAGACTCTATTTATAACGCTACTATTGGACTTGGAAAAGATATTGGTGGAAAATGTATAGTTTCAGATTTAAGTAAAATGCCACATTTATTAATAGCTGGAGCAACAGGGTCAGGAAAAAGTGTTTGTATTAATAGTCTTATTATTAGTCTATTATACAAATATACCCCGGAAGATATTAAGCTACTACTAGTAGATCCCAAAGTAGTTGAGCTAAATGTCTACAATGGAATTCCACATCTTTTAATTCCAGTTGTTACAAATCCTAAAAAAGCTTCTGGGGCACTTCATTGGGCAGTAAAAGAAATGACTAGAAGATATCAGATGTTTGCTGATAATAATGTAAGAAATATTGAAGGTTATAATGAACTATATTTAAGAGAAATGGTGAATGAAAAGCTTCCCTGGATTGTTATAATTATAGATGAACTTGCTGATTTAATGATGGTATGTGCATCAGAAGTGGAAGAATCTATAGGACGACTTGCACAAATGGCTAGAGCTGCTGGCATGCATTTAGTTATTGCTACACAACGTCCATCAGTTGATGTTATAACAGGTGTAATAAAAGCTAATATTCCATCGAGAATTTCTTTCGCAGTTTCTAGTAGTATAGATTCAAGAACAATTTTAGATACATCTGGTGCAGAAAAGTTGCTAGGTAAAGGTGATATGTTATTTTACCCTGTTGGTGCTTCAAAACCTATTAGAATTCAAGGGGCATTCATTTCAGAAGATGAAGTAGAAAAAATAGTTAAGTATATTAAAAATAGTCATGATGATACTAAATATGAAGAAGATATTATAGAAGAAATTAATGATAATATAGATAAATCCACATCAGACCAAGATGAATTAATAGATGAAGCTATCAAAATTTCTATCGATTTAGGACAAGCATCTACATCTTTATTACAAAGGAAACTAAGGATTGGATATAACAGAGCTGCAAGGATCATAGATCAAATGGAGGAAAATGGTGTTATATCAGGTAAAAACGGTAGCAAACCTAGACAAGTGTTGCTGGATAGATACGAAAAATAATTATTGTGCTTTAAAGTAATTTGTATTAAAATTAATGTTGACTTAAAAATAAGGAGGTACTTTTGTGACAGAGATAAACGTAGGATTAATAAGCTTAGGTTGCGATAAAAACAGAATAGATTCAGAGATAATGCTTGGTAATTTAAGCAATTATTTTAATATAGTAGACGATTTAGAAGAATCTGATGTTATTATAATTAATACATGTGGTTTTATAGAAGAAGCAAAGCAAGAATCTATAAATACTATTTTGCAAATGGCTACTTACAAAAAAAAGAAATGCAAATTATTAATAGCTACCGGATGTCTTACACAAAGATATTCAGAAGATTTAGAAGAATTGTTACCAGAAGTTGATATAATGTTAGGTGTAAATAATTATGATGACATCAAAAAAGAAATTATGGCTCATTTTGGCGATAATAAGCATATATTAAAATGCGACTACAGTGATGATAATATTAATAGTGGCGAAAGGATTTTAACTACACCGAGTTATTATGCATATTTAAGAATTTCTGAAGGCTGCGATAATAATTGTACTTATTGTGCTATTCCTAAAATACGTGGTAGATATAGAAGCAGACATATGGATAAAATTATTCAAGAAGCGGAAATTTTAGCGTCTAAGGGTGTTAAGGAGTTGATTATAGTTGCTCAAAACACTACTAATTACGGGGTAGATATTGATGGAGAAAAAACTCTACATATTCTTATGAATAAATTATCAAAAATTGTTGGAATTAAATGGATTCGATTAATGTATTGTTATCCAGAAGAGATTTATGATAAATTAATTGAAGAAATACGAATGAACAATAGAATCTGTAAGTATTTAGATTTACCTATACAACATGTCAGTGATAAAATATTGAAGAAGATGAATAGAAGAACATCAAAGGAAATTCTATTAAATAAATTAAATACATTAAGAGAGAGAATACCTGGTGTTATAATTAGGACTTCCCTTATTGTAGGATTTCCGGGTGAAGAAGAAGAAGATTTTATTGAATTATTAAAATTCTTAAAAGAATATAAACTTGACCATGTAGGTGTATTTAAATATTCTAAAGAAGAAGGAACGGCGGCGGCTATGTTGCCAGAACAGATAGCTGAAAACATAAAGGAAGAAAGATATAATGAATTAATGAAAATTCAACAAAAAATATCTCGGAAAAATAATAGAGAAAAAATAGGTTCCATCTATAATGTATTAGTAGAAGAAAAAAGAAAAAATGAATATACTGGTAGATATTATGGATTTGCCCCTGAAGTTGATGGTGAAATTATATTTAATTGTGGTAGAATGTTAAGTATAGGAGATTTTATAGATGTTAAAATTTCTGATTCACTTGAATATGATTTGATAGGAGATGTATGTGATGAATCTTGCAAATAAACTAACAATTTTAAGAATTTTACTAGTACCTATTTTTTTAGTTTTTATGTCAGTTAACTTTACAACTAATATCGGTGTTATTATTGCAACTGTAATTTTTATTTTGGCTTCAATTACAGATAAACTAGATGGTTATATAGCTAGAAGCAGAAATCAAGTTACTTCATTTGGTAAATTTTTAGATCCCTTAGCGGATAAATTACTTGTCACTTCAGCATTAGTAACTCTTGTAGAACTTGGAAGTATACCTGCATGGTTTTGCATGATAATTATTGCTAGAGAGTTTGCGGTAACAGGGTTAAGAACTATAGCTGCAGCTGAAGGGGTTGTAATTGCTGCAAGCAAATGGGGTAAACTTAAAACAGTTATTCAAATTGTTGCAATAATTTCAGCATTAATAAATCTAATAATGTCAAATAGATTTTTAGATATATTTACATATTGCTCTTTAGTCGCTGCTTTAATTATAACTATAATATCTGGTATTGACTATTTTGTGAAAAATAAAAATACTATTTCATTTAAATAAAGTATTAAATCTATTTATGATGTCAATAATTACTAATAAGTTCCTGCAAAATAATTCACTAGGAACTTATTAATGGTTGACATCTATTTTTAATTAGGATATAATCAAAATAGAACGTTAGTTCGTGGAGAGGTTGGTGTAATAATGGTTAAAGTGAATAATGAAAAAATGAAAGCACTTCAAGCAGCTATGAGTCAAATTGACAAGCAATTTGGTAAAGGGTCAGTAATGAAATTAGGAGATCAGCCCATAGCTAATATTGAATCAATTCCTACTGGAAGTTTATCACTTGATATTGCATTAGGAATCGGTGGAATACCTAGAGGCAGAATTATAGAAATATACGGACCAGAGTCATCTGGTAAAACAACCGTTGCATTACATATGGCAGCAGAAGCTCAAAAAATGGGAGGAACTGCAGCTTTTATAGATGCTGAACATGCATTGGATCCGGTTTACGCAAAAGCATTAGGCGTTGATATTGATAATCTAATAGTTTCTCAACCAGACACTGGTGAGCAAGCTTTAGAAATATGTGAAGCACTTATTAGATCAGGGGCAATTGATATTATTGTTGTGGATTCAGTAGCCGCGTTGGTACCAAAAGCTGAAATCGAAGGTGAAATGGGCGATTCTCACGTTGGATTACAAGCAAGACTTATGTCTCAAGCGTTGAGAAAACTTACGGGTGCTATCAATAAGTCAAATTGTTCTACGATTTTTATAAATCAATTAAGAGAAAAAGTGGGTATTATGTTTGGTAATCCAGAAGTAACTCCAGGAGGAAGAGCTCTTAAATTTTATTCTTCTGTTAGACTTGATGTAAGAAGAATTGATAGTATAAAGCAGGGAGATCAATTTTTAGGTAATAGAACAAAGGTTAAAGTAGTTAAAAATAAAGTAGCTCCACCATTCAAAATTGCGGAATTTGATATTATGTATGGTGAAGGAATTTCTTATGAAGGTAATGTACTGGATGTAGGTGTAAAAGAGGGTATCATTCAAAAAAGTGGTTCATGGTTTTCATATAATGAAACAAGGTTAGGTCAAGGTAGGGAGAATGTTAAAAGTTTCTTTAGTGAAAATAAAAATGTCCTTTCAGAAATTGATGCTAAAATACGTGAAAACTTCAATTTAACACCACTTATAGTTAATAGCGAAACAAAAGTAAAAAAAGAAAAACCAGAAGAGAATACTAGTGTATAACAAAAACGTAGGGAAACCTACGTTTTTGTTAACTTGACATAATCTAAAAAGTGAAGTAAAATAATATTAATTTCTGATTTAACAATGAAATCAATATTTCTACAAATATTACACCTTTAGAGTTTCTAGGCGATTTTTGCAATTTTGCGGTATACTTGGAGGTGTATAAAATGATTGGAACAGTGTTTTATATAGTATTAATTATTTGTTTACTATTAGTAAGTTTGTTTGTTGTTGTATATATCAGAAAGAATATAGCTCAATCTAAGATAGCAGAAGCTGAGAAAACTGCTAAAACAATTGTCATTGATGCTGAAAAAGAAGCAAAATCAAAGAAAAAGGAAGCAATCATTGAGTCCAAAGAAGAGCTTCATAAGTTAAGGAATGATTTTGAGCGTGATCAAAGAGAAAGAAGAAATGAAATTCAAAGAATGGAAAGAAGAATAATTCAAAGAGAAGAAACTCTAGATAAAAAATCTGATCTTGTAGAAAAGAAAGAAGAAAATCTTGTTAAAAAAAATCAAGAATTAAAAGAAAAAGAGGCTTCTATCGAAGAGTTACATTCTCAGAAAAGATTAGAACTTGAAAAAATATCAGGATTAACTTCTAACCAAGCTAAAAACTTATTACTTGAGGAAATCGAGAAAGAAGTAAAACATGATGCAGCTGTAATGATTAAGGATATTGAAACTAGAGCTAAGGAAGAAGCAAATAAAAAATCCAGAGAAATAGTTGCTTATGCTATACAGCGTTGTGCAGCAGATCATGTAACGGAAAGTACAGTACATGTAGTATCATTACCTAATGATGAAATGAAAGGTAGGATTATTGGTCGGGAAGGTAGAAATATCCGTGCCATAGAAACACTTACTGGAGTGGATTTGATAATTGATGATACTCCAGAGGCAGTAATTTTATCAAGTTTTGATCCTATAAGAAGAGAAACTGCTAGAATAGCCTTAGAGAAATTAATTATTGATGGCAGAATTCATCCTGCTAGAATAGAAGAAATGGTTGAAAAAGCTAAAATAGAAGTAGAAAACGATATAAAAGAAGAAGGCGAACAGGCTACGTTTGAGACTAGTGTTCATGGATTACATCAGGAATTAATAAGGCTACTAGGCAGATTGAAATACAGAACAAGTTATGGTCAAAATGTATTAAAACATTCAATCGAAGTTTCATATTTAGCTGGTTTGATGGCTTCTGAATTGGGAATGGACCCTTCTTTAGCAAAGAGAGCTGGACTACTTCATGATATAGGAAAAGCTGTTGATCATGAAATAGAAGGGCCACATGCACTTATTGGTGCTGATGTTGCAAAGAAATATCATGAGTCACCTAAAGTAGTAAATGCTATAGCTGCACACCATGGTGATGTAGATCAGCAATCTATTGAAGCAATTTTAGTTCAAGCAGCAGATGCTGTATCAGCAGCAAGGCCAGGCGCTAGAAGAGAAACACTAGAAACTTATATCAAGAGATTAGAAAAACTTGAAGAAATAGCAAATACATACGAAGGTGTAGATAAATCATTTGCTATTCAAGCAGGTAGAGAAGTAAGAATTATGGTTAAGCCGGATGTAGTTTCTGATGAAGAGTGTGTTCAAATTTCAAGAGATATTGTTAAAAAAATTGAACAAGAATTAGAATATCCTGGTCAAATAAAAGTAAATATAATCAGAGAAACAAGATATACTGAATATGCGAAATAAAAATAAATCCCTCAATAAAGAGGGATTTATTTTTTTATGTAGAATACATATATAAGAGTAATGTGAAAAATAATCCAATTATAATAAAAATAGGAGGTACAGTATGAATAAACTAAAAGTATCTGGAAAGTCTAATTGCAATTCTGTAGCAGGTGCAATTGCAGGTATAATCAAAGAAACTAACAGAGTAGAAATACAAGTGGTTGGAGCTGCAGCAATAAATCAAGCTATTAAATCTATAGCTGTTGCAAGGGGGTATTTGGCAGCAGGTGGTATTGATTTAATATTTACACCTGCTTTTACTGAAGTTATTATTAATAATGAAAAAAGAACTGCTATAAAGCTTATTGTTGAACCTAGAAGAAATTAAAATATTATAGAACAAAAGACTCTCAATGAGAGTCTTTTGTTCTGATATTACTTTTACTAACCAATAATATTATGTTCGCTCCGGCAATGCCGATAATTACATAAATTATTTTCTCGATTAATGGAATTATCCCAAACAGAAAATTCACAAAATTAAAAGAAAATAACCCTATAAGACCCCAATTAACTGCTCCTATTATGACTAGTACAAAGGATATCTTGTCCAAATTGCTTAATTTATACATACCTTCCCTCCAGTAAAATTATTTCTTACTAGATTATATAGTTCAAAGCTTAATAATATTACATAAAAGAACAAACGAATAAAATCTATGCAAAAGTTAATAACATATGTTATAATATGAATGTTCGTTAATTAGATTTTAATAATATATGTTACGGAGGACAATTATGGAAAAAAATACATATCAAACACCCCTAACAAGCAGATATGCTTCAAAAGAAATGTCTTATTTATTTTCACAAGATATGAAATTTAAGACTTGGAGAAAGTTATGGGTTGCTCTAGCGGAAAGTGAAATGGAACTAGGTTTAAATATTACTGAAGAACAAATAGAAGAACTGAAAGCTAATGCAGAAAATATTAATTACGCTGAAGCAGAAAAAAAAGAAAAAGAAATTAGACATGATGTTATGAGTCACGTTTATGCATATGGATTACAATGCCCAAATGCTAAAGGGATAATTCACTTAGGTGCAACAAGTTGTTATGTTGGAGATAATACTGATTTAATCATTATGAAAGAAGCGTTATTGTTAGTCAAAAGAAAATTAGTGAATATAATGATCAATTTGAAAAATTTCTCAATTAAGTACAAAGATTTACCTACTTTAGGATTTACGCATTTGCAACCAGCACAATTGACCACTGTTGGTAAAAGATCTTCTTTGTGGTTGCAGGATTTGGTACTAGATTATGAAAATCTCGAATTTTTATTGCATTCAATAAAACTCAGAGGGGTCAAAGGAACTACAGGAACTCAAGCAAGTTATTTAAAACTATTTGATGGAGATTCTGAAAAAGTGAAAGCTCTTGATAAGCTAGTAGCTTCAAAACTTTGTTTTAAAGACACTTATAGTGTTACGGGCCAAACTTACTCAAGAAAAATAGATTCTATAATTTTAAATACACTTTCTGAGATTGCACAAAGTGCATATAAATTTAGTAATGATTTAAGATTGCTTCAAAACATGAAGGAAATGGAAGAACCTTTTGGCAAAAAGCAGGTAGGTTCTTCTGCAATGGCATATAAGAGAAATCCTATGCGAAGCGAAAGAATAAGTGCACTTTCTAGGCATGTAATTATTAATGCTTTAAATCCAGCAATAACAGCCGGAACTCAATGGATGGAAAGAACGTTAGATGACTCTGCTAATAAGAGACTCTCTGTTTCAGAAGCTTTTCTTGCTCTAGATGGTGTATTAAATCTTTATATGAATATTACTGAAAATATGGTTGTGTATGAAAAAGTAATTCATACACACATAAATGCTGAACTCCCTTTTATGGCTACTGAGAACATCCTAATGGAAGCTGTTAAAAGAGGAGGGGACAGACAAGAGTTACACGAAAAGATAAGAGAGCATTCTATGGAGGCTGCAAGAGAAGTAAAAGTTAATGGCAACAAAAATGATTTAATTGAAAGAATTATTAATGATAAAGATTTTGATTTATCAAGACAAGATTTAAGCGAATTGCTGTTTGCTGATAACTTTATTGGTAGATCTTCTGAACAAGTTATTGAATTTATTTCAGATTCAGTAGATCCTATAATTGACGCTAACAAAGATATGATTGGTGTTAATTCTGAGGTTAATGTCTAAAACTAGCAAAAAAAGAATTAATACAGAAAAACATATGTCGATTTGTATAAAATTTAAAATTTCAAAATGTAGTTCAATAAGCAATGCTACATTTTGGAGTTTTTATTTTTATACATTTTAACAGAATTCATTTTTGTTTTTCAATATATCATTATACATTCTTTTGCGTTTTCTTTTGTTATTTCATTCAATGGATATTTTTGAATTCTAATTCTAATTTTAAATCTAGTAACTTTTTTATATGATTACCTTATTTACTTATTTACCAGTGGACTATCGATTTTCTAATTTTAAGTATTTAATACAACATATTCTTGACATATGGTTAAGATTTGTTTATTATATTCTTATGATTAAAGAATAAATGTGTGCATTTTTGCTAACTTTTATATTTTTTTGCGATTATTTATTTCGCTAAATGTATATTTAGCGAAATAAGCACCAAAACGAAAGGGGATAATATGAATTTTGAATATTTTACCATGAACGATGACGACCTCCCTAAGAATTTAAATGATTTTTTAAATTATTTAAGCACTATAAAAGGTAAATCACTAAATACTATTCAAGCTTATCGCTGGGATTTGATTTTATTTTTTAAATTTATGAAACTGTATAAAGGATGTATTGCAAAAGATACTCCTATCGAAAAAGTTATTATTTCCGATGTTGATGAAGAATTTATTAGAAGTATTAAATTAATGGATTTATATGCTTTTATTTCTTTTGTTGAGAACTACAGGTCTAATGGTAATTATGCAAAAGCAAGAAAAGTTTCATCATTGAAATCATTTTTTAAGTTTTTAAACGGTAAAGCTAAAATTATTTCAGAAAACCCTACTTTAGAGTTAGAGACACCAAAATTAGACAAACGTAATCCTATTTATTTAACTTTAGATGAAAGCAGAAAATTATTATCTTCTATAGATGGTCAAAATAAAGAAAGGGATTACTGTATAATCACACTATTTTTAAATTGTGGCCTAAGATTATCTGAACTTTGCAGCATAAATATTTCAAATATAAGAGGAGATATTTTAACTATAATTGGTAAAGGCAATAAAGAAAGAACTGTTTATTTAAATGAAGCGTGTATAAAATCTATAGATAATTATAGACTCCTTAGGGAAGCTGATTATGATAAGATCATAGATAAAGACGCGTTATTTATCAGCAGACGAGGTACACGAATAAATAAAAGAACAGTAGAATTGCTAGTTAAAAAATTTATTAAAAAAGCCGGATTAGATTATGAAAAATATACGCCTCACAAACTAAGACATACAGCTGCTACGCTTATGTATAAATATGGGAAAGTAGACATAAGAAGCCTTCAAAAAATATTAGGTCATGAAAATGTGTCTACTACCCAGATTTACACTCACGTAGATGACGAAACTTTAAGAGAAGCTGTTAAATCCAATCCACTTGGGAAAATCTTAGATTAGACAGTACTTAAAAAACAGTTAATAATTTAAACATATTTTAAATTATTAACTGTTTTTGTATATTCTTATTGATTTTCTTGATTTTCATCTTTTAATTTAATCAGTCCTGGAAAAACTTCATCAATGACATCAGAATATTTTTCTTTTTCTTTTAATATATTATCAAGCCCTTCAATATCATCGATAAATTCTTGTTTGAAATGACGGTTCTCATTTTTATTTTTACTATTATCAAATTCTTCGTTAAATTTCTTCATATCAAAGCCTTCAATAATATCATTTTGGAAATCATACTCTTCATATGTTTCTTCTATAGTTTCAATTTCATCAGCTTCTTCAGAAATTTCTGAAATATCAAAGGCTTTGCTAATAAACTCCCCTTTTTCTATTCTTGTTGTTAAATCATCAATAATTTCTTTCTTATCTCTTGTAAAGCCTTCTTCAAAATTCTTATTATTATTTTTAGATTTACTCATTCTTATACCCTTTCCCTACTTACTATATTTAAATTATCTATAATAATTATAAAAATAATTATAACAGTTTATTATTATATTATCAAACATTTGTTGGACAAGAACATAAGTTTGATATTGATTTTAATTTATGATATAATCCAATTAGAGAATAGGAGGCATAATATGTATAAAGGAAAATCAAATAAACAAAATGAGATTTATGAATACATAAGATTACATTTAATGGAGAAAGGTTATCCGCCAACAGTAAGGGAAATATGTGCTTATGTGGGTTTGAAATCTACATCCACAGTGCATGGTCACCTATCACGATTAGAAAAAAAGGGACTTATCAAAAGGGACCCATCTAAACCAAGAGCAATTGAACTAATTGATGGTTTGCATCGAAATTCTGAATTGATTGATATACCAGTAATAGGAAAAGTAACTGCTGGAGAGCCTATACTAGCTGTTGAAAATATAGAAGATACCTTTTCAATACCAGGCCATTATGTTAAAAATGTAAATAAATTGTATGTACTAAATATACAAGGAAATTCAATGATTGAAGCAGGTATACACGATAGTGATCTTGCTATAATCGAAAAAGTTAACGATGCTAAAAATGGTGATATAGTAGTTGCATTAATTGAAAATGAAGCAACTATTAAAAGATTCTTCAAAGAAGAAAATCACATAAGATTGCAGCCTGAAAACTCATCTATGGAACCTATAATTGTTGATGACTGCATGATTTTAGGAGTATTAGTTGGTTTATATAGAAAATATTAAATTTATAAGCAATTAATATTTCTTTATTAGTAAACTGTACAAGTAAATTCAAAGACAATAAAAACGCTTCTGTTAGCCAGAAGCGTTTTTAATTTAATATTTATAATTAAATTCTGTTTTTTATAAACATTTTAGACAGTGCTATCATAATCCCTATTTTAACATGGTCAAAAGTCAGTCCACCTTGTATATATCCTATATATGGTTCTTTTATTGGCGCATCTGCTGATAATTCTATAGATGAACCTTGTATAAATGCTCCTGCAGCCATTATAACTTTATCTTCATAGCCTGGCATATCCCAAGGTTCACATTCAACAAACGAATCTATTGGAGAACCTGCTTGAATTCCCTTACAGAATTGAATAAGTAATTCTTCATTATTGAATTTAACCGCTTGGATAATATCACTTCTTTTTTCAGAATAATTAGGTAAAACTTCAAAACCAGCTAATTCCATTATTCTAGCAGCATATACAGCGCCTTTTAATGCTTCTGTTGCAATATGAGGTGCCAAAAACAACCCTTGAAACATAGTTCTCATCAATCCGAATGTGGCACCACACTCCCCTCCTATTCCAGGTATAGACATTCTATAAGAAGCTTTATCTACCAAATCTTTTCTACCTACAATATATCCCCCAGACGGTGAAATACCACCACCTATATTTTTAATTAATGAACCAGCCATTAAATCTGCGCCAACCTCCGTTGGTTCTTTGTAATCTATAAATTCGCCGTAACAGTTATCGATAAAAATAATAGCGTTATTATTTATTTTTTTTATTTTTGGAATAATAGCTTGAATTGACTCTATTAAAATACATTTTCTCCATGCATACCCTGCTGATCTTTGTATATGTACTATTTTTATTGTATCATCTTTAGCTATTTCTTCTAAAATAGATAGCTCATCAAAACTTGAATCTTGGAGTAAATCTATTTGTTTATATTTGATTCCGTAATCTTTTAAAGACCCCATATCATCATTAGATTTATTTAAACCAATTACTTTATGCAATGTATCATAAGGAGTTCCACATATAGATAACATGGTATCTCCAGGTCTTAGATTGCCAAATAAAGCAGCACCTATTGCATGTGTACCGTTAACAAAATGCGGTCTTACAATTGCGCTCTCTGCGCGAAATATACGTGCATACACTTTATCAAGAGTATCTCTTCCGATATCATCGTAACCATAACCTGTTGAATTAGTGAAATGTGCATCACTTAATTTTTCTTCCTGAAATGCTTTTAATACTTTGTATTGATTAAATTCTCTAATATCGTCAATATAATGAAATTTATCAGCTATATCGGTCATAGTAGAGTTGTGTAATTGAAACACTTTATCCTGTATATTATAGGCCTCTTTTATATATAATTCCGTTAATTTATTCATATTATTCCTCCAAAGTGAAACTCGTTCAGTATTTTATCATATAGTACAACAATAAAAAAATAGGCAAACAGCCTATTTTTTTATCTTGAATTATTTTCATTTCTACTATTAACTTGATATAAAATAGGTTTACTTGGTGTAATGGTTGAAACAGCATGCTTGTAAATCATCATCTGCTTATCATCTACTTGAAGCATAATAATAAAGTTATCAAATCCTTTTACAACACCTTTTAATTGAAATCCATTTGTTAAATACACAGTGACAGAAACAAGGTTTTTTCTAGCATTATTCAAGAAAACATCTTGAAGATTTGTAGCTGATTTGTTCATATGATCATTCCCCTTTCATATATTCACTCCATTTTTGTACTTATTTCATTATTTTAGTAATTATTTATTTCTAATATGTGCTTAATTCATAATATTTGTTTTTTATAACTTTAACAATATCATTATCGTTGTTAAAATCATCCTTATCTATCCATATAGCTCTCTTTTCTTTTCTAAACCAGGTTAATTGTCTTTTAGCATAATTTCTGCTTCTTTTTTTTATAAGCTCAATAGTTTCATCAAAACCTAATTCCCCATTTGTATAGTATATCATTTCTTTGTATCCGATGCCTTGCATTGATTGCATATCAGGAGTACAACCCATCTTTTTGAGCTCCTTAATCTCATTAAGTAATCCATTATTAATCATAATGTCTACCCTACTATTTATTCTCGTATATAGAGTTTTACGATCCATATTTAAAACAAAATAGTAAACATTATAAGGAATATCATAGATGTCCTGTTCCTTATAAAATTGTGATATTGGTTTATTCGTTAGTTTATATACTTCTAAAGACCTAATAACTCTCTTCAAATCATTAGCATTTAATTTATTATAAGATTCTTCATCAACTGTTTTTAATAAATTATGAACATAGTCTTTTCCAAATTCCTCTGCCTTTTGTTTTAATTCTTCCCTGTACAACTCATCTTTATATGTGTTAGCAAATTCTAAGTTTAATACAAGAGAGTCAATATAAAATCCTGTACCACCAACGATGATAGGTACTTTACCTTTAGAATATATTTCTTCTATTGCAGCTGTTGCTATTCTTTTAAATGCTGCTACACTAAATTCTTCCAGTGGGTTTATTATATCAATCAAATGATGAGTAACTCCATCCATTTCTTCTTTTGTTATTTTAGCCGATCCAATATCCATAGATTTGTATATTTGCATGGAATCAGCTGAAATAATCTCACCATTTAATTCTTTAGCTAGTTTAATAGATATTTCAGTTTTCCCTACAGCTGTTGGTCCAGTAAGAATAATTAAGTCTTTCTTCATTATTATCTTCCTTTATTGAATTCTTTTAAATATTTTTTCAATATCTTTTAAAGAATATTTTATGATTGTAGGTCTACCATGAGGGCAATTGTATGGAGAATCTATAAATCTCAATTTTTGAATTAAATTATCCATCTCTAGTAAGCTCATATGATAGTTGGCCTTTATTGCAGCTCTACAAGAAAGTTGGCTTACTACATAGAACTTAATCTCTAGTATATCACCATTGCCTAGCTTTTTCAAATTTTCTAAAATACCATAAAATAATTCTTCAACAGCTGTTTGGCCAAGAATAATAGGAGCTTCTCTTATATTTATAGTATTATCTCCAAATCCCTCTATTTCAAATCCAGTATCAGAAAATATTTCTTTGTTTTCATTATAAATTGAATAATCTTCCTCATTCAATTCAATTACAACAGGAATCAATAACATCTGAGCTACAATAGTTCTTTCGTTAATTTCTCGTGAAAATTTTTCAAATAGTATTTTTTCATGAGCAGCATGTTGATCTATTAAATAGAGTTCTTTTTCTGCTTCGCAAATAATATATGTATTATTAAATTGACCAATAACATTTAATTTAGGAAATTTTGCAATCTTATCAACTAATTCATTTTTATGTTTTAATGTATTTGTTTCCTTTACATATACATTATTATTAATATTAGAAAAACTTTCAACTGCTACATTTTCATTTATACTAGATGTATCTGAAGAATTCTTAACGTCAAAAGTGCTTTTTGTATTATCTATAGAATAGCCCTTGGGTTGTATAATGGATTTTTCATTGGGTTTTTCAATATTTCCGTTGTTTGGTAAAATACTATAATTATCTAGAGGGTCCTCTCTTTTTACACTAAAATCATTTTCAGTCTTAAAGTCAATGGGAACTTGAGATTGTCTTTGATTTTCTTGAAGTTTTTCACTAGTTGCATCCAATGAAAAATTTGACCCATGTTCAGTAAATTTTCCCTCGATATATTTTTTCAAGGTTTCATGTATAGTATTAAAAACAAATGAGAAAATAAATTTATCTTCTCTAAATTTAATTTCAGCCTTTGTAGGATGAACATTAACATCTAAATATTCAGGAAATATTTCTATAAACAAAACATAAAAAGGGAATTTATTGACGGTAGAGAAGGATTTAAAAGCATTTTCTACTGCCTTATTAATCATAAGATTTTTAACATACCTATTATTAACAAATATACTTTGGTAATTCCGGCTTCCTTTAGAAATATCAACATTCCCAATATATCCATAGACAGTAATAATATCCGAAGTATTTTCAAATTTTATAATGTTTTGATAAATATTTTTGCCGTAAATGTACTTTATTGTTTCTTTGACTTCTTCTGAGGCAAAGGTAATAATAGATTGTTTGTTGTTTTGGTAATACTTAAACGAGACATTATGATTGGTTAATGCAAGTCTATTAATAATATCAGTAATTAATGCAGTTTCTCTTGCCGTTGATTTTAAAAATTTACGTCTTGCTGGAACATTATAAAAAAGGTTTCTAATTTCAACTACAGTACCATCATTACATCCTACATCTTCTATATAATTAATGTTTCCACCTGAAATATTAATTTCTCTACCAAATTGTTCATCTTTGATTTTAGTTTTTAATAATACCTTAGAAACGGAAGCAATGCTAGCTAAGGCTTCACCTCTAAATCCAAATGTATTAATAGAGTATAAATCCTCTATTCTATTAATTTTCGATGTAGCATGGGGTAAAAAGGCTTTTTTCACATCATCCGGATGAATACCATTGCCATCATCAACAATTCTTATTAAATCTATGCCACCGTTTATTATTTCAATAGTTAAGTTTTCTGCCCCGGAGTCTATACTATTTTCAATTAATTCTTTAACAACAGAAGAAGGTCTTTCAACAACTTCACCAGCTGCTATTTTATTTGTAGTTTCATTGTTTAATAGATTAATTCTTTTAACCATATTATCACCTTAGTTTATTCTTTAAGTTCTTTAGCCTTTTTTATAATTTCGTAAAGTTTATTAAATCCATCCATAGGAGTTAAATTAAAAATATCAATATCAGAAATTTCTTCTATCAAATTCTTTTTTCCCATATCAGAAAAGTCTAATTGTTTAATGTTATTATCTTCTTTTGAAGAAATTTTATTTTCTTTAACTAAATATTTAGTAGCATCTCTGTTAATAGATTTTTCTTCCTCTAAACTAGTTAAAATTTCTCTTGCTCTGTCTATAACATCATTTGGAATTCCAGCTAGTTTAGCTACTTCTATTCCATAAGAATCATCTGCACTTCCACTTACTATTGTTCTTAAAAATACAATTTGGCCATCAATTTTCTTTACAGCAATAGAATAATTTTTGACACCTTTAATTTTACCTTCAAGTGAAGTTAATTCATGATAATGAGTTGCAAATAATGTTTTGCATTTTAAATTCTCGTTTTGGCATATGTATTCTATAACAGACCAAGCAATACTCATACCATCATAAGTACTAGTTCCCCTACCCACTTCATCAAGAATAACTAAACTATTCTTAGTTGCGTTTTTTAAAATATTTGATACTTCCCACATTTCAACCATAAAAGTACTTTTACCGCCAGCTAAATCATCGGAAGCACCTATTCTAGTAAAAATTTTATCACAAATAGAAATATTTGCTTCTGTGGCAGGAATAAAACTTCCGATTTGTGCCATTATAGTTATTAAAGCTACCTGTCTCATATATGTAGATTTACCAGCCATATTAGGCCCAGTTATAACTAATAAATGATTGTTATTAACGTCCATAAATGAATTGTTTGAAACGAAAGATTCTCTTTCAATAACTTTTTCTACAACAGGATGTCTACCATTTTTAATATCTAAGAAACCCTCCGTATTTAGTTGAGGTTTTATATAATTATTTTGTAACGCAACTATAGCCAAAGAAGAAATACAATCAATAGTTGAAATTATGTCTGCTGATTTTTTTAATCTATTAATCTCTTTTTCAATTGTATCTCTTATTGAAACAAATATTTCATATTCTCTATTATTTAGTTTTTCTTCAGCTCCTAAAATCTTTTCTTCCATTTCTTTAAGTTCAGAAGTAACATATCTTTCTGCATTAGATAAAGTTTGCTTTCTTACATATCTATCTAATGGAACTAAATCTAAATTTGTTTTAGTTACTTCAATATAATAACCAAAAACTCTATTATACTTTACTTTAAGAGATTTTATGCCTGTTTCTTCTTTTTCCCTTATTTCCATAGATGACAACCATTTTTTACCGTTCAACTTAGAACTTCTATGCTCATCAACTTCACCATCGTAACCATCATTAATTATTCCACCCTCTTTTACTGAAAGAGCAGGATTAGGTAAGATTGCATTAAATATTAACTTTTTGATATCATCTAGAGTATCTAAGTTAATTTGAAGCTCTTGTAACATTTTTGAATTTAATTTTTGCATAGTATTTTTGATATTAGGTATATTTTCTAAAGAACTTTTCAAGGTAATTAATTCTTTTGCATTAATACTACCATTAGAAATTTTACCAATCATTCTTTCAATATCATATATATTATGTAGATAGTCTCGCAATTCATCTAAAACAGAAAGATTACTTGTTAACTCTTCAATAGAATCGAGTCTCTCTTGTATTTTATTTTTATCAATCAGCGGTTGTTCAACCCATTTTCTAAGTTTTCTACCACCCATTGCAGTTTTGGTTCTATCTAAGACCCATAGTAATGACCCCTTTTTTCTTTTTTCAATGAGTGACTCAGTAAGCTCTAGATTTCTTCTGGAATTTATATCAATGCCTAGAAAATCAACTATATCATAATAAGAAAAGGTAGTTATATTAGATAGTCCTTGCTTTTGAGTCTTATTAATATAGTAAAGCATAATACTAATAGCTTTTAATAATGTAATATTAAAATTACCTACATCTATCTCTTTAAATTGTTCAGTAATATTTATAATTTGTTGTTCCATTTCTAATTCATCAGATGATATAGTAGTGATAGTTAAACTGAATCTACTATTAATTTCTGCTAATGCATCTTTAGCAAAAGAATCAAGAATAACTACCTCTGAAGGAGTGAATTTTGATATTTCATTTAATAAAGAATTAATGTCACCTCTAAATTCACTACCATAAAATTCACCTGTACTAATATCTACAAAAGAAAATCCATAATAATCATCTTTTTCAAAAATTGACATCAAAAAATTATTTTTTGTTTCTTCAAGAAAATTAGAATCCGTTAATGTACCTGGTGTTACAATTTTTACTACATCTCTCCTCACAATTCCCTTTGCAAGGGAAGGATCTTCTAATTGTTCGCATATGGCAATTTTGTAACCACGATTAACTAATCTACTTATATATGAATTAGCTGCATGATAAGGTATACCACACATAGGGGCCTTTTTTTCAAGGCCACAATCTCTACCAGTTAAAACAAGTTCTAATTCTCTAGCTGCAACTTCCGCATCATCAAAAAACATTTCATAAAAATCACCTAATCTAAAAAACAAAATGCAATCCTTGTAGTTTTCTTTCACTTGCATATATTGGCGCATCATTGGTGTTAAAGCCACAAAATCACTCTCCTTAACCTTCTTGTATTAATTCACCATCTAATGAATAAGGTTTTGCTTTAACAATTTTAACTTTTATAATTTGTCCAATTAAAGATTCTGGACCTTCAAAGTTAACTAATCTGCTACTACTAGTTCTACCCATTAATCTTTCACTATTTGTTTTACTTTGTCCTTCTACTAGTATTTCTACAATACTATTTTGATATGCCATGTTTTTCTTTTCAACAAATTCATTGACTACTTTAACTAATCTATTAAATCTTTCATGTTTTACTTCTTCACTAATCATTTCTTCTTTCAATTCATCCGCTGGTGTTCCAGACCTTGGAGAATATAAAAATGTAAAAGCAGAATCAAATTGAACTTCTTTCACTAAACGGAGTGTTTCTTGAAAGTCTTCCTCTGTTTCACCAGGAAATCCAACGATAATATCAGTAGAAATAGCTATATTAGAATTTTTATCTCTTATTTTCTTAGCAATGTTTATATAATGTTCTCTTGTATATTTTCTGTTCATTTTCTTTAATATATTATTTGACCCTGATTGAAGTGCCATATGGACTTGATTACAAACTTTATCACATTCAACAATAGTTTCTATCAGTTCATCGGAAATGTCTTTTGGATGCGACGACATAAATCTAATCCTTTCTAATCCCTCTATTTTATTAACTTTTTTCAAAAGTTGTGCAAAGTTTATCTTATCTTCTAGTCCGATACCATATGAATTAACGTTCTGTCCTAACAAAGTTATTTCTTTGTATCCTATTGAAACAAGTTCTTCAATTTCATTTATAATAGCCTCAGGTTCTCTGCTTCTTTCTCTTCCTCTTACATATGGAACAATACAGTAAGAACAGAAATTATTACATCCGTACATTATAGTGACAAAACCTTTTACACTATTCATTCTATCTATAGGTAATCCTTCTATTATTTTTTTTTCTTTATCCCAGACCTCAATAAGTCTATTGCCAGATTGTTTAACTCGTTCTATATATTCAGGGATTTTATACGAATTAAAACTTCCAGTGATAATATCTACGAATGGAAATTTAGAAATTATTTTTTCTGCCATACCCTTTTGTTGAGTCATACAACCTGTAATTGCTATAACTAAATCAGGTTTCTTTTTCTTTAAAGATTTAAGAGCACCTACATGACCAAAAACCTTTAACTCAGCATTTTCTCTAACACAACAAGTATTGAATAAAATAACATCTGCTGCTTCTTTATCATTTGTTTTCTCATAATTATTTATTTTTAAAATTCCTGAGATTTTTTCGGAATCCTCTTCGTTCATTTGACAACCCCATGTTTCAATGTAGTACTTTGATTTTTTAATAACCATTGTATTTCTCCTTTGCGTATATTTACTCTTATTATTATATAAGATAATTATTTTTTTTCAAAGTAAATTTTCTAAATTCCAGGTTTTAATATAAATAATTAATTATAAAAAGTAAATATTAAATATAAAAGGAGGTTTTGTAATGAAAGATATTAAAGAAAAAAACAGCACAAAGACCATATTAAATAGTAATACACCCTATATTCTAGATAGAAAGTACTTTAATAATACTTATGATAGCTTAAATAATTTAAAATCTACTCATATCCCAAATGAAAATATTTTTAAATAAATTACGAGGCTGTTGAATTACTCAACAGCCTCATTTATTTTAAATTTAGTATAACTATAATACTCTGATTTGATAACGAATCCCATTGAAGTATATAGATTTATAGCTTTATCATTCTTAGCATCAACTCTTAATATGATTTTTTTCTCACCTTTAGCTTTTAAGTAATTTAACATATAGGTTAGTAAGTATTTACCATATCCATTACCTCTATGCTCTTTCAATATGCCAAAGTTAACTAAAGTAAGAATGCTTTTTTCTTTAATTATTTGCCCTAATCCAATTTCTATATTATTTTTTAATAAAAACAGAACTCCTTTTTCATAATAATAATCTTGAATTTCATCATAATATATATCTCTTATACTTAATTGTTTTCGATCCTTTTTTTCAAATATACTATTTTGAAGTAAACACCTTATTTTCTCATCATAGCTCTTTTTAAAGAATCTTACTCTCAAAGTCTCTCGTTCTTTAAAAATAAAGTCACTTTGCAAATTAAGTTCCATTTCATAAATAGTACTATAATTGCAGTAACCTAATGTTATTAAGGAAAAATTAGTATAATCATATTTTTTAGTTTTATATATGATATTATCTATATTAGTTAATTTACTTAAGAGTATTTCATAACTAATTTTTTTATTATATTTTTTCATTATGTTTCTTTCAATTATGCTACATTGTCTATGCGATGACTGATTAATCCAAATATATCCTATATATTTATTATCTTTTTTTAATAATAAAACACTCTTTCTTAAAAGTATTTTCTTATAGACATTTGAAGAACTATATGCTTTGAAAAAATCAATTTCATGATTATCAAATTTGTAATATAAAGATTTAAAGCCCTTTAAATCTTTATATCTAAGATAAAAACAATTCATATTAATCACCTTTTTTATTCAGATACTTTGTAAAATCATCAATAAAGATTTGAACTTTATCATATTTTTCAAGTTCTTTCTTCAGCTTTCTTTTATAACTTTTTTCAGACCAGTTTTTTTGTTTAACATATCTTTTTCTACCCAATTTCCAATACTTATGTGGAAAAATAATTAGTGCTAATAATATATCTAATTCATTTACAGAAATTTTATTAGTATCACTATATCTTTCTAATATCAATTTTGCTTTTTCAAAGTCCCAATTATATTCTATCTTATCCATAATTCTATTAATGTACTTGCTCAAATCTACTATTGGATGGTCAATTACAATACTATCTAAGTCTATCAAATAATAAATATCATCTTTTTTGATAATATTTTGATAGTAAAAACTGTTATGGCAAATATAGTTTGTTTTTACATTTGCTTTAGAAGATAACAAATCATTGTATGATGAATTTTTAAGATAATTTAAAGCTAAAATACCTCTATCATAAAATTTTTCAATATTATCAAAATATTCAGTATCGAAAGAATTCATAATTTTCTTTTTTTTAATACAACTTTTATAATAAATAAAATCATATAACTTACTATTATATATTCGATACCAATTTTTAAAGTTACTTTTTAATTTCAATTTTTTTATTTCAATTTTTCCAGAAGAATTGTGGAACTTTGCAAGTAACTCAACACAATTCAGTACTTCTGAAAAATCGTCTATATTTACTTCATTACCATTTATCCATTCAGTTACATAAAAAAAATAATCCTTATATTTTACGTAATATTTATCATTGGTAGTTTTTATATAATTGGCTGTATTATTAAATCCATTTTTTTTTAATTCATTAACAAGAACGAAGCCATTCTTTGCCTTGTTTTTCCCGTGACAGTATTTTTTTAAACATAGATTACCTTTGTCCGTTTTAATTTTATATGCACTTCTTATTTTTAATATTTCAATTATATTATAATCATATTTTTTCATTATATATCTTATTATATTTTCTTCCTTGTTAGGAATCGACAATTCACTTAATCTTTTCTGTTTTGTCATTTTTTCCCCTCCAGATTATCCATTAGTAAATTATATAATAAAAAGGAGAAATTATTACAAAAAAGTTAACAAGGGGCTATAAAGAAAAAGAGCAGAATATTCTGCTCTAAAAATCGTTTGTTTTAAATCTCTTCTGCTTCTTTAATACTTAAACCTATTTTTTTGTTTTCTGAATTTACATTTAATATTTTTGCTTTTATAGTTGCACCTTTTTCCAATACATCAGAAGGTTTATTTATTCTTTTATGGCTTATTTGTGAAATATGAACTAATCCATCAATACCAGGTTCTAATTCAACAAACACCCCAAAATCTGCAAAACGGACAAGCTTACCAAGTACAATACTGCCAATAGGATATTTTTCTTCAACTGTTTCCCATGGGTCTTCACTCATTTTTTTTATGCTTAATGATAATCTTTTGTCATCTTTGTTTGCCTCTAAAATACAAACAGTAATTTTTTGATTAACAGTTAATATATCAGAAGGTTTATTTACTCTTCCCCATGATAATTGTGATACATGTAATAACCCATCTACTCCATTAACCTCAATAAAAGCACCAAAATCAGCTAATCTCTTAACTGTTCCTTCAACTATTTGACCAGGTTCAAAAGAATCCCAAGCAGTTAATTCATTTTTTTTCTTTTCTTCAGACAATATTTTTCTTCTAGATGCAACAACTTTTGTACCTCTACTCTCATTTTTGAATTCAATAATATTTGCATTAGTTATTTTACCGACGTAATCATTTAAATTTTCAATGTGAAATAATTCTATATGAGATGCCGGTATAAATACTCTAACGCCTTTATAACTTGCTATCATTCCGCCTTTTACGGCTTCTTTTAATTTGATTTGTATTTCTTGATTATTATCAAAAGCTTCTTTTAACTCCTCAACAGCTTTTTCTCTTTCTATTTCAAGGACTGAAACTATCATTTCATTTTCAAGACTACCAAGCTTAATTATTTTTACCTCAATAATATCTCCTATATTTACAAGTGAAGTCATATCTTTGTTATCTTCCTTAGTTAACTCTGTTTTAGGTAATTTAGCATCATTTTTATTTCCTACATTTAAATAGGCTTCATCTTTATTTACATGAACTACCTCACCTTTAATTTTGTCTCCTACAGATATATTTTTTTCAGTCTTGTTTAAATATTGATTCATTAAATCATTTTCCATAGTATCATTTTCACTCATTAATTGAACAGCCTCCCTTATTATCCAATCTGGTGTAGAAGCACCTGCAGTTATACCAATATTGGAAATATTTTTTGATTTTTTTATTTCATCAGGTATTTCACCTGCATTTTCGATATGAATAGTATTATTACAATTATTTTTGCAAATTTCATAGAGTTTTCTAGTATTAGAACTATTATACCCACCTAAAACTAACATTAAATCTGCTGATTTTGAAATTTGTTCTGCAGCTCCTTGTCTAACTTTAGTTGCATTGCAAATAGTTTTAAAATCTATGAAATCCTTGTTGTTTTTTTCTAATTCTTTAATAATAGTATCATATGTATGCGTTTTTTCAGTAGTTTGAGCAACTACACAAAAATGATCTAAGTTTAACGGTATATCAACAATGTTTTTCACCACATAAGCAGTATTATTAGAACAACCATTAATTCCTTTTACTTCAGGATGATTTTTATCACCTATAATAATTATATTGTAACCCAATTCATAATATTTTTTTACTTTATCATGTATTTTTGAAACATAAGGGCATGTTGCATCTACTATTTTTAGATTTCTTTCTTCTAAATTTTTTTTTACCAAAGGTGAAATTCCATGTGACCTAATAATAATTAAATCATCCTCAATTAACTTATCTATATTCACAAAATCTATAGCTTCAATTTGTTTCTCTTTTAGATAATTAACTACGTCACTATTATGTATTAAAGGACCTAGTGTATAAATTTTATTATTATTTGCCTCAGCTGTATCTAAGGCTATATTCACAGCTCGTTGTACCCCAAAACAAAAACCTGAATTTTTAGAAATAGTAATGTTTTTCATAGTAATTAACTCCTACTTTAATTTATTAGGGTAATAATCTTATTTACTACATCATCAATTGATAACTCTGTTGTATCAATTTCAATTGCATCATTGGCTTTTCTAAGTGGACTAATTTCTCTATTTGAATCCAAATAATCTCTTTTTACAATTTCAGTTAGTATATTATTATAGTTAACATCAATACCTTTGTTCGAAAGTTCTTTATAACGTCTATTAGACCTTTCTTCAGCGGAGGCATTTATATAGAATTTAAATTTTGCATCTTTTAAAACAACAGTTCCTATATCTCGTCCATCCATAATAACATCATACTTACTAGCAATTTTTTGCTGTAGATTAACTAGCTTTTCTCTAACCTCTTTAATTTGCGCAAAATCAGAAACATTATTACTAATATAAGGCATTTTTATTTCATTACTTATGTTTTTCCCATTAACATAAATATCATCTCCGTTAAAATATATGTCCATATCATCAATTAATTTAATAATCTTTTCTAATTCATTAGGTTTAATTTCTTTTTCTATTGCTTCATATGTTACAGCTCTATACATAGAGCCAGTATTAATATACATTAAGCCTAATTTGCTACCAATAATTTTTGCAATGGTACTTTTACCTGCACCAGCAGGTCCGTCTATAGCAACATTATATCTCAATACTCTCTCCCTTTCTATTTACCCAATATACTATTATTCTAGAAAAATATGCAATATCCTCTATTTTAAACAAGATTTATATTGAATCACCTGCCAAATAGCCCGTTGAAATTGCTATTTGAAGATTGTATCCACCTGTATATGCATCCACATCAATTACTTCACCAGCAAAGGATAAATTTGAAATAACCTTTGATTTTAATGTAGAAGGATCAATTTCATCAACATTTACTCCACCAGCTGTAATTATAGCTTCATCTATAGTTCTTGTTCCTTTTATAGAAAGTTCTATACCTTGAATAGTTTTAACTATTTTTTTTCTTTCAGTTTTCGTTATTCCATTAATTTTTTTATCTTCTTTTATTTCACATAGTGATAATATTGGATCAACTAATTTATTAGGTAAAATTTCTTTTATAGTATTTTTAATATTTTTATTTTTATTTATCTCAAATAAATTTAATAGTCTAGTTTCTAATTCAAGTTCAGTATTATAAGGTTTAAGATTAATAATAGCTTTAAGTTGTTTTTTATCAGTAATCATTCTACTACCTTTTAGTACAATAGGTCCTGAAATTCCATAGTGAGTAAATATCATTTCACCAAATTCCTGGAATAAACTTTTGTTAGTACTATCAACAATATTCAAAGTAACATTTTTTAATGATAATCCTTGGAGTTCTTTTATCCAAAAATCTTTTATTTCTATAGGAACTAAAGCAGGATAAATTTTATTTATTGTATGACCACATTTTAGAGCAAATTTATATCCATCCCCAGTTGATCCTGTTTGAGGATAAGAACTGCCACCTGTACACAAAATAAAATAATCTGCTTTTATAATTGTATTATCTTTAATTATTAATTCTTGAATTTTCTCATCCCTTACTATAATATCTTTTATTTCTGTATTTAATAACACTTTTACATTATTTTTATATAATACTTTTTCAAAAGTTTTTATTATATCTGAAGATTTATCACTTTTAGGGAAAACTCTATCCCCTCGCTCTACTTTGAGTTTTATGCCATTCTCTTCAAAAAAATTTATTGTGTTAATATTCGTAAAAGAATACAAACTACTATATAAAAAATCTGGATTACCTGGGATAAAGTCGAAGAATTCTGAAATATCTTTACTATTTGTAATATTACATCTACCTTTGCCAGTAATAAATAATTTTCTTCCTAAATTTTGATTTTTATCAATTATAACCACTTCATGGCTTTCAGCTGCTTTAATTGCAGCCATCATACCAGCAGGACCACCGCCAATTACAACTACTTTCATAACAAAACCCCTTGTTAATAATTTTTAAACAAAGAATAAGTAAGAAACAAAAAGTTCCTTACTTATTCTCTTTCATTATTTTATGAAAACACATTATATTCTTCCCAAATTTCCTCAAGTTCCTTAAAAGAAGAAGATATTTTTTCTTTTTCTTTAAGACCAACAGATACTATAAGCGCATTAATTATACTAAGTGGTGCAACTAAAGAATCTACGAAAGAAGCCATATTACTTTGTGCAATTAAGGTATAGTCAGCTTTTGCCGCCAAAGGAGATAATAAACTATCCGTAATGGAAACAACAGTAGTACCTTTTGATTTGGCATATGACAGTGCTTCAATAGTTCGAACTGAATATCTTGGAAAACCTATACCTATAATTAAATCTTTATCAGTAATATTTATCATTTGTTCAAATACATCACTGATACCAGGTTGTATAACTTTAACATTATCTAAAATTAAATTTAAATAAAATCCTAAAAAATTTGCTAATGCAGTTGAACTTCTTAATCCTAAAATATATATTTCTTTAGATTCAAAAATACTATTAAGAACATTTTCAAAAGTTTTATAATTTATTTTTTCAAGTGTTGCTCTAATATTATCCATATCAGATTTCAGTACACCCTTTAAAGCATTTTCTTGATTTATCAAATTATTTGATATTTCAATTCTTTGAACAGTAGTTAATTTTGTTTTTATTAATTCTTGTAACGATTTTTGTAGTTTAGGATATCCACTAAAACCTAGTTCAGTTGCAAATCTAACTACTGTGGATTCACTAACTCCAACTGATATGCCAAGCTTTGCCGCAGTCATAAATGCAGCTTTATCATACTGTTTTAATATATACTCAGCTATAAGTTTTTGCCCTTTACTCATTCTTGGAAATTTAATTTGTATATTCCTCATTAAGTCGCTATTATTTTCATCCAATATGAACAATCCTTTCATAAGTAAAAATCCATGCAATTTTTATTTCATTTTATCATCAAATGAATTATTATTCAATAAATATATCATAAACAGGTAATTATAAATTCATTAAATATTCAATTTCTTTTGCATCTAAATATCGCCATTTACCGTAAATCAAGTTATTTAACTTTATATTTCCTACTGATATTCTTTTTAGCGTAATAACATTATGCCCAATAGCTAAACACATTTTTCTAACTTGTCTATTTTTACCTTCACTAATTGTAATTTTTAAAATTGCATTTTCTTCTTTTGTTTTCTTCAATATTGTTGCTGTAGCTTTTTGTGTAATATATCCTCCAATGTCAACTCCTTCTGCTAAAATTCGCATGTTTTCTTTACTAGGTATACCATTTACTTCGCATATGTAAGTTTTTTTAATATGACTTCTAGGATGAATAACTTTATTGAATACTTCACCATCATTAGTTAATAATAATATTCCAGAAGTATTTGCATCTAATCTACCAATAGGATATATTCTTTCTTCAATATCTATTAAATCAATAACAGTTTTTCTACCCTTTTCGTCATTAGCCGTTGTAATATAACCTGTAGGTTTATTTAAAGCTATGTATATTTTTTTAGTTTCAGGTTTAATTAATTTATTATCTACATATACTTTATCTATATCAGTGTCAATTTTGGTACCAAGTTCATTAATAAGTACATCGTTAACCTTTACTCTACCTTCGAGTATTAAATTTTCTGCTTTTCTTCTAGATGATATACCACAATGTGCTATATACTTTTGTAATCTTTCAATCATAAAATTACCTCCAAATTAAATACATTATATTATAAATAATCAAAAAGGTAAATTCTAAGTTTACTTTTTATTTTTAGTTTACATAATTTTTATTATGTCTATTAGTCTTCTTTGTTGTGTTTTTTTTTAATTAATGATATATTTGTTTAGTAATATTATAAAAAGGAGAATTTGTATGTCTAATTATAAAATAGTTGTAGCTACTGCTTTTGGTTTAGAAGGAATAGTAAAAAAAGAACTTAAAAAATTTAATTTTGAAAATATGCAAGTTGAAAATGGGAAATTAACATTTACTGCTGATGAAAAAGGAATTATGCTAACTAATTTATGGAGTAGATGTGCTGAACGAGTATTTATAAAACTTGGAGAATTTAATGCTGTATCATTTGAAGAATTATTTCAGAATGTAAAAGCTATTCCTTGGGAGGATATACTACCTGAAGATGCTAATATAATTGTTAATGCTAAATCGGTAAAATCTGGTTTGTTTAGTTTGTCAGATATTCAATCAATAAGTAAAAAAGCAATTATTGAAAAATTAAAATTAACGTATAACCATGAGATTTTCGAAGAAAATGGAGCTACTTTTCCTATTCTAATAGCTATTTTGAATGATAAGGTTTCAGTACTATTAGATACCTCTGGAGTTGCGTTACATAAACGTGGATATAGACGTGAAGCTAATCTTGCACCATTAAAAGAGACTCTAGCTGCAGCACTTGTAATTCTTTCTGAGTGGAAATATGATACTCCATTTGTAGACCCATTCTGTGGGTCGGGCACTATACCAATAGAAGCAGCACTAATTGCAAGAAATATTGCTCCTGGATTAAATCGAAACTTTGCATTTGAACATTGGCCACATATTGTGAACTCAAATAAGTGGAAAGAAATTAAAAAAGATGCTTTTTCTAAAATATATTATGATAAAGATTTTGAAATTCACGGTTATGACCTAGATACTAGAATAATTAAAACCGCCATTTCTAATGCAGAAGACGCAGGCGTAGATGATACAATACATTTTCAAGCACGAAACGCACTAGATATTAGCTCAAAAAGAAAGTATGGCACAATTGTATGTAATCCCCCTTACGGTGAAAGATTAGGAACAAAAGAAGAAGTAACAATATTATATAAAAATATCGGAAAAGCTTTTTTAAATTTAGAAAATTGGAACTATAATATATTAACTTCAGAAGAAAATTTCGAAACAATTTTCAGACAAAAAAGTACCAAAAACCGAAAATTGTATAACGGAAGAATTCGATGCTATTACTATCAATATAAAAATCATCAACTAAAAAAATAATATTTGTACTACTTTATAAGTACTATGTACAATATAATATAAATCCTTATTATAACAATATTATTGTAATAATAAGGATTTATAAATATTAGACTATTTATGTCCATACCACTGAACAAATAATCTGCTATATTAATTTTCTATTTAAAACATTTTCTAGATTAAGCTTTGCAATTCTATTTTTAATATTATCTTTATCTACTGAATATAAATCCTCATCTTTCATTCTTTCAAAATATTCTGCTCCTGCAAATGTATATCTTTTTCTTCTTCCTTCTTTATTCATCATTTTATAATTAGCATAAGCTATTATATCACCTATAGCAGTACTTCTTGGCAAGATTAACATTGGAATACCAAGAAAATATCTTACTGCATTATGACCCGCTAAACTTCCTGTACATATTGCTTCTGTATGCCCTACAAATAAGCCTGCTTTTTCTCCTGCACAAAATAGATTATCCAGACCTTTAACCTTCATATCATCAGTTCTTGGCGCAACAGATAAATATCTAATTGAATTCCCCTTTCCTCCCGCATAAGGGTCAATATATTTTGCATTTTCAAACCCTTTTATAGTTCTTAATTTCTCTAAAGGATAATACGTCGTCATCATTTTCACATGTCCAGTATCTAATAAAATAAGATTCTCTGCAAATTCTCTAAGAGCATACTGCTGACAAACTTTTATTTTAAGTTTATCTAAATTCACATCTTCTGCCGGAATCTTAGCTATATAAACACCTTTTTCTTCTAATTCTTTTATTATTGATTTATCAAGGCTATCTTTACATAATTTACATGAACCACTCATTGCACCAAAAACGTCATCTTCTCTTTCACCTTGAAGATCTTCAACACCTGCTCTTGAAGTAATACTTACCCTAGGACCAAATGCAGGACATCTTAAAATACACATAGAACAACCATTTCCATATCTTAAACAGTTACCCATAGGTCCTGTAGAACCAGTTGTTTCTATAAAAACATCCCCGTAGATAAGTGTCCCGTCTGATAAATATATTCCGTATATTTTAGTTTCTTTTTTCTCCACATCTATAACTCTTTGTTGAAAATGCATTTTTACTCCGAGTTCAATCAGATAACGGCGAACTTTAGCTTCAATAATATTTACATCGTATAGCCAAGCATGGGTATGGCCAGGAAAATCTATATTTCTATGTTTACTATTTTCATCTGTTATATTTATTAAATCTCCAGCGCCAAGTTCAATAAGTTCCTCTGCAGCAGTAAATCTCCCATTATTTCGCATAATTCCACCAACATTACCTAATCCAAGAAGCATATCAGTTTTTTCAAATATTTCAACTTCTGCTCCAGCTTTTATCGCTGTTATAGCAGCCGCACATCCTGCCCATCCTCCACCAATAATTATTGCTTTCATATAAATCTTCTCCCTTCAAAAATATTTTCAGGATCAGTTTGAATTTTACATAGTCTTTTTACAACATCCCCATCATATCGTGCAGTACAAGCGCCACAAACACCTTCTCCGCAACACATTTTAGCATTATTACAGCAACTGTAGTTTACTCTGTAATTAATTAAGTTCATTAGCTTATATATTAAATAATCAGGACCCGAGCAATGAATTAAATTCAAATTATTTTTTTCTATAAGATTATTAATTAATGTTTTCAACTCTTTAGAAATATCATTATTAGCTAATGTATTAATTTCAATTAAATCAGTGTTACAAAGTTCTAAATAACTATTAATAAAACATTTTTCGTAATTACCACCATCATATATTAATGTGATTTTATTTCCCTCCGAATAAAGCCTTTTCATTATTGGCACTGCAGGCGCTTGGCCTATTCCTCTTGAAATAATAACAACATTACCATCTTTGCTATCTAATATATGTTTCAATCCAAAAACCCCGTTCCAATATGGACCTTTTACAATTATTTCTTCATTTACATTTATAATCCCAATATTTTTTGTTTTAACTCCTTTTAATTCTATACAAATCTTTATTATATTTCTTTTAGCATCTGCATCCATTATTGAAATGGGAATATTAAAGTATTCTTCATCATTTTTATTTCTAACGAACACGTAAGCACCAGGTTTTAATAAAGCTTTTATTAATTTATTTGTGACAAGAATTGAAAGAAGAATTACGTTACTATTCACATAATGTTTACCTACGACTTTGGATTTAAATTGTTGTCTTCCTTCCTTAGCTTTATATCCATTCCATGCATATTCTTGATAAATACATGTTCCTTTCCAATTAACGCAGTCACAAAAACATTTCCCTGAAAGTTGAGAACACAATATACATTCACCTGACTCAGCTAAGTGACAAGGACAATACTCTGTACCTGAATCAATACAATCTATAATTTCGTATCTCAAGTATTAAAATCCTCCTTTTTACTCTATATTAAAATATCTAATAACAATAAAATGGTTTCTAAAGAAATTCAATAAACGAATAATTTTTTCTCATAGAATTATTTCTATTGAATTTATTTCTTGTGCATCTATTATTTTATCATTCACTATAAATTTTCCTTCATAGGATTTTTCTTTTGAATTTAAAAGTTTAAGTAATTTTAAATAATTTAACTTCTTTATAAAAATTTTTGTTTCATCTTCACTTAATGAAACACTTTTTTGACACTTTAAATTAAATCTTAAATACATATTAGCTCCCCATAAAATTAATCTGTGATAATATAAGTATATTAGTATTTTTATAACTTATTTCTAAAAATTTAATATATATAAAAATAACTAATTTTTTTAAAAAAGCTTATATAAATCTGATAATTATTAAAATAAATGGTATAATTAAATCAAAAAGGGGCATATAAATGCAATATTATTTAGTTGGAATAATTGATAAGTTGTCCTATGATAAAATTCAGGAACTTCAAGTTAACTTATCAAAAATGTATAATCTATATGATGATTTACCTAAACTGCACATTACTCTAGAAATTATTAAAGAGCCTTCTTTAAATGAATTAGAAATAGATTTGGATTTTTTATTAAAAGACATAAAAAAAATACCCTTAACAATAGAAAAAGGTATTTGTTTTAACCCACCTTTCAAATCAGTAAATTTAAAAGTGGAAAAAACCGATGAAATAGTCCGTTTTATAAATATGACTAATTCTAAACTAAAAGAACTTGGTTACAACGTACGGGAAAATATCGAGAATTGGGACCTGCATATATCAATTGCTAATACAAATTTTTCTAATCATGAATGGTCCACTGGAGAATTTAATGAAGCATGTAATATTATTCTAAATAATAAATACTCTATTCATCCTTTAATAGAACAAATACAATTATGGAAACCCATAAATGATAAAGATAATATGGTAAAATACAACGTAAATTTAAAATAAACAAATCATTTTTTATGATTTGTTTATTTTTTCTAATATGTCTAATATTTTGTTTTTATTTTTTAAAGACTTTGATCTATATTTTAAGGGATATGAATAAATTTTATTTTCGCTACTCCATATATTGACTTGCCCTAAATAATCTATTTCTGACCTTTCATTTTCTAATTTAATTTCAGGTATTTCTGTTTTTACCGTGTAAGATTCATCATTTTTTATTGGTAAAATTATATCCTTGTCTAAATATAATTCACCAATAATTGAAGCATTATTTTCATACGTGTACAGAATCTGACCTTTTTCAAGAATTTTCTCATAGGAATAATTTTCTTTTATATAATCATATAGTTTTTTTGTTTCATTCCACCTATTGTAACAGTTTAATACTACAATTATTATTTCATTACCGTTATCATCAATTATAGATGTTACTAAACATTTACCTGCATTTCCTGTATATCCTGTTTTTACTCCATTTGAATTCGGTATAGTATATAATATTTTGTTAATATTATGATAACTTCTTGAAAAGTTATATTTTTGAGCATCAATATCTTTTGCACTTACAATCTCATTAAAAGTTTGATTTTTTTTTGCATAAGCTGTAATTAAAGCTAAATCATATGCTGTAGTATAATGATTTTGACTGTCTAATCCATGCGGAGATTCAAAATTAGAATTTAGTGCACCTATCCTACGAGCATATTCATTCATTAATTCACAAAACTCATCCACTGAACCACTTACTCCTTCAGCTAATGCAATAGCAGCATCATTTCCTGATTTCATCATTAAACCACATAAAAGTTCTCTAATAGTTATTTTTTCTCCTTCTTTATAACCTACTTGAGATCCTCTAACATTAGCTGCCCCTTTTGATATTTCAATTTTTTTATCCAAATCACCATATTCTAAGCAAACTAGGGTAGTCATTATTTTAGTTGTACTTGCCATAGGTATTATCATATCACTATCTTTTTCAAATAGAATAGTTTGAGAATTTTTATCCATAACTATAGCGGCCCTTGCATCAACATATATGGGTAAGGAAAATGCATTGCATACTAATAAACAATTTATTAAAAATGTTGTCATAAAAGTAATAACTAATTTTCTTTTCTTCATCTGTATCCTCCTATCTATTTAATAGTTTTTCTAATTTGGGTTTAATTAGTCAAGAAATTTATGGTTTATATTACAGACATAATCAAATCTATCAAAAGTAGATAAAGAAATACATATTTTTAAATTTTTTGTTTATAATAACTATCGGAGGGCTTAATTTGTTACTTAAATATTTTTTAATATTTCTTGTATTTCCATACCCTATTTTTCTTTTTTTTGACTATAAAAACAATAAAATAACTATTAATAAAATTAAAACGATTAATTTAAATAGTTTAAATGCTAAAAAGGAAAATAATAAACAAAAAAATAAAAAACCAGCAATAAATAGAAGCGCTATATTTAAGAGTATTATAAAAACTTATTATTTTGTATCTAAAATGCGTTTTAAACCATTTTTATGGGTGAATTGTACTTTGGCCTATGGGACAGGAGATGCTAGTTCTACAGGCTTATTATACGGTGTTGCTTTTACTATGTTTTCTATAGTGAAATATTCTATTTTAAATAATCTTTTTTTTAATAGATTAAGCTTTCATCTTTTACCCTATTGGGATAGAAAGATTTTAAAATCAAAAACAAAGATTTTAATAATAACTATACCCTTGTTATTGTTTTTTTACATATTTTTAATAGTTATTAATTATATAAAAATAATAATGTTACAAAGGAGAAAATCTAATGAATGATAGCACACTTAATAACATAATAAAAACTACTATGGAAAATTTAAAAGAATTAATCGATGTAAACACAATTGTAGGAGAACCTATAAAAGAAAATGGTACAACAATAATTCCTATTTCGAGAGTATCTCTTGGATTTGCTTCTGGTGGTTCAGAAATTAGTTCTAAAAACAATTCAAATAATAGTCTAAAATATCCTTTTGGTGGTGGTTCTGGTTCTGGGGTATCGGTAAAACCAATCGCGTTTCTAGTATTGAAGGGAGATACAATAAAACTCTTGCCTATGAATCAAAAAAATACCTATGATAAATTGGTGGACCAAATACCAGATTTAATTGATTTTTTCAAAGATTTGAATGAAAATAATCATGAAAAACAAAGAAAAAAAGATATAGAAGATTAATACTCCTCTATATCTTTTTCGTTATTTTTCATTATATCTTCAACAAATAATTCCAGTGACGGCATTTGTTCAAGTTTTTCCAATCCAAAATAATTTAAAAACATATCAGTTGTAGAATATAGCATAGGTCTACCTGGTACCATTTTTCTTCCACTCTTCTTTAAAAGTCCTTTATCACATAGGGATATTAGAGCCCTATCACTCTTTACACCTCTTATTTCATCTATTTCGACCCTCGTTATTGGTTGATTATAAACAACGATTGCTAATGTTTCGAGAGCTGCCCTTGATAATGATTGCCTTTCATTTGTTTTTAAAAGTTTTTGAATAAAAATACTATTTTCTCTTTTAGTTTCAAAAAAATAACTATCATTTATATACTGAAGTATTATTCCTCTATCTTTTTTTTCATAATTTTTCTTCATTTTTTCTAAAACAGAGTTCAATCTATCTTCTTTTATATCTACGATATTTGATAATTCTTTTATTGATAATGGTTCTCCTGATATAAAAAGAATTGATTCTATAATTGAAAAAATTTCTTCATTATTTGTATTCATATCTATTTCTAATTGATTAAATTTATTTTCTGCCATAGTTAACCCCTTTTAATTATAATATTACTAAAACTTTTATCTTGTACAACATTAATTTCCTTTAATTTTATAAGTTCAAGCATAGCAATAAAAGTTACAACAACTTCTATCTTATACTTACACTCACTAATAATATCACTGAATCTAAAAACTTCATTAACAGCTATTTTTTTCTTTATCATTTCCATTTTATCTTCAATTTTAAACAAATCAACTGATATTTCCCTTTGTGCCGGGTTAATATTATTCATTTTTGATTTATACCTTTGAATAAGATCTTTATAAATATTAAATAATTGTATTGTTGTAATACCTTCTAGTACTTTTTCAATTTTGGGCTCATTTTCCACTTCAACAATTTCAGGTTTTTTTAAATATCTTTCTCCAGTATTTTCTTCTAAAGCCCTCAGATGTTCTGAAACTTTTTTATATTTTTTATACTCAACTAGTTTTCTTATCAACTCTGCTCGTGGATCTTCATCATCCTCTTCATCTTCAATTTTAGGTAAAAGCATCTTTGATTTAATTTCTACTAATGAAGCCGCTATAACAATAAATTCTGAAGTTATTTCTAAATCCATTTCCTTCATCGTATTTATAACATTTAAATATTGTTTTGTTATATCATATATCTTTATATTGTAAATTTCCATCTTATTTTTTCGTATCAAATGCAATAATAAATCAAATGGTCCTTCAAAATTATCTATTTTCACATTAACTGCCATAAGTACTCTCCCCTATAAAATCATTTAAAACTAATTCATCTAAATCTAATAAAGTATTTTTATTAATCCTCACAATTTTATTTAAAATTTTACCAATATCCTTTCCTTCGTATATGCCTTTTTCCTTTAACATTTCACCATTTAAATTAGTATCATTATTATAACTATTTAAATTATGATTCAACAATTTATATTTAATCATACTATTGAAACTTAAAGCAAGCATTTCATATGAATTAAGCTTATCTAAATAACAAAATAGGTCATAATTATCTTGAGCTTTCATTATTTTTTTATATAATTCTTGATTATCCGAAACCAAAAAACTTTTTTTCACTTTTTTACTTATAATTGAGTTATTTAAAAAAATTTGTTTTATTGAAATTTCTTTTAATGAACTAAATAAGAGTATTAATTTATGTTCTATTAAATTCTCTTTGAATAGAAATGTTTTTGTTTGTAGTAATGCATAATTAATCTTTAAAAATCCTATTTTCTCCAATTTATAAATTACTTCTTTCCATTCTTTTTCTTTTAATAATAATAAAATTTCTTTAACAATTCTATCATTTGACACATTAGAAACTATATTTTTTTTAATTAAATTTTTAATTTCTTCTTTATCCTCTAATTTCATATCATATCTTACAGCATATTTAATTGCCCTAAATATCCTAGTAGGGTCTTCTTCATAAGAATTTTTATGTATTTTCTTTACTATACCCCTTTTCAAATCATAAAGTCCACAATTAGAGTCTAATAAGCATCTATCTATCAAATCATATGCAATAGAATTAATAGTGAAATCTCTCCTCATAATATCATCATAGACACCTGCAGGAGTTATATTAGGTAAATCTCCGTTTTGTCTATAAACTTCTTTCCTACATCTTATCAAATCTATCTTTACGCCATTACAAAATTCTATAGTAGCAGTCATAAATTTTTTATAATATAAATACTCTTTTAGTTCACTAGAATAGTATTGTTGTATAAATTTAATTACGTTTATTGGATCAATTTCAATGGAAATATCAATATCTCTATATTTTTCTTTCATCAAAATATCTCTAACTACTCCACCTACTAAATAGCATTTCACATTATTTAGTAAGCAATAGTCGATTATGAAATCAATACTCTTAATCTCTTCAGCTTTTAATTTAGAATATACTTTTACATTCATATATTAAACCCACCAATAATTTATATTTAAATACTCTATCTTTCTATTATAAATAAAAAAAAGCTCTACAGCAATATCTGTAGAACTAAATAGCATTATCAAATAATCTCATTAAATTGAATTTAAATTCATCAATAATATTTGAAGTCTTGAATTCCCTATCGCTATAAATTGCAACTTCTCCTAGCAATTTATCATTTTGATATACCTCACAGACACCAATTTCTTCTCCCTCACTTATTGTTTTCTTATTATCAATGTTAAGTTTTATTTCTTTTTTTAGCTCTATAGCTTCTCCTCTTTCAACAATTAATGTCATATCATTAGAAGCCTTTACTATAAAAAATTTAGTACCCTTCTTATTAAGGTCTATCTTTTGTACGTCATCACCTTTTGTGAAAATCTTTTTAGCATCAAATTTTGAAAACCCAAAACTCATTAATTTGCTAGCATCTCTATTACGTACCTTATAGTTAGGTGCCCCCATTATTACAGCAAGCATTCTTACATTATCTTTTAAAGCAGTTGCTGATATACAATATTTTGCCTCACTTGTAAACCCTGTTTTGAGACCATCACAACCTTCATAGAATCTAACTAACTTATTATGATTTACTAGCCCAATAGGATTTAATCTACCTTCTGAAATTGTTTCCATATATGTTCCTGTATATTCTAATATTTGAGGATGCTTTAAAAGTTCACGCGACATAATTGAAATATCATATGCCGTTGAGTAATGCCCTTCAGTTGATAGCCCATGACAATTTTTAAATTGAGTATCTTTCATACCCAGTTCTGCTGCTAAGTCATTCATTCTTTTTACAAAAGCTTTTTCACTACCTGAAATATACTCTGCTATCGCAACTGAAGCATCATTTCCAGATGCAATTGCAACCCCTTTTAATAATTCTTCAACTGTTCTTACTTCTCCACTATCTAAAAGCATTGAACTACTGCCGTTACCACCCATTTTTTTTGCATATTCTGATACAACAACTCTATCAGTAAGTTTAATTTTTCCTGTATCGATTTCTTGCATTGTAATTAACATTGTCATAATTTTAGTAACTGAAGCTGGAGCAAATTTTTCATGAATATTTTTTTCATAGACTAATTTGCCTGTAGTTGGCTCCATCAATAATGCAGAATTAGCTTCAACATTTAATTCATCTACATCATCAGCATAAACATTAATCATAGCCATATTAGGTATCATCATACTAATAAGTACCAATAAAGCAGTAATATTACATAATTTTTTCATAAGTATCTCCTTTCATATATGTTTATATATTTATTTTTACCACTTTCGACAAGATTATTTAATAATATAGACAAATAAAAAAGACTATCTAACTTTTTTTAGATAATCTTTTTTTATTCATTGATTTATTTAATAATTTTATAAATTATTGGCTGTTTTTCAATTTTTTTATCACTTAATTCAAAGCAATCAAATAATTCTTTACGTGCAATTTCTGCCTTTTCCATATCATTAGAATATATATATGCTATATCATCCAATTCTTTTATAAAATCACCACATTTTTTCACTAGTTTTATCCCAACAGTTAAATCTATAGTATCGCCTTTTTTAAGTCTTCCTGCTCCAAGTTCCATAGCTATTATTCCTATTTTTTCTGTTTTTATTTTATTAATATAACCATCTTTACTAGATACAACTGGAATAACATATTTAGTTTCTGTAAATAAATTTAAATCGTCTACAAAAGAATCATCCCCATACTGAGCTTTGATAAATTCTTTGAACTTTGCTTTTGCTCTACCATTTTTAATAACCTCTAGTAATTCTACTCTTGCTTCTTCTTCACTTTTAGCTTTATTTGCAAGTATAAGCATTTGGCTACCTAATCCTAGACATAACTCCTTAAGGTCTTCTGGTCCATTTCCTGAAAGTGTATCTATTGCTTCTTTTACTTCTAATATATTTCCGACTGCATACCCTAATGGTTGGTCCATATCAGAAAGTATTGCAACGGTTTTTCTACCTAAAGCTTTACCTATGTACACCATTTCTTCTGCTAGTTTTTCAGCATCAGCTTTAGTTTTCATAAAAGCACCATCACCAAATTTAACATCTAAAACTATACAGTTTGCACCTGAGGCTATCTTTTTACTCATAATACTTGAGGCTATCAAAGAAATATTATCTACTGTTGCCGTTACATCACGAAGTGCATATAATTTTTTATCTGCAGGTGCTAAATTGGCCGTTTGACCTGCAATTGCAATTTTAATTGTATTCACATTATCAGAAAACTCTTCTTCACTAATCTCTACTTTAAATCCAGGAAAAGATTCAAGTTTATCTATAGTTCCACCTGTATGTCCAAGTCCTCTCCCAGACATTTTTGCAACTGGCACACCTAATGAAGCAACTAAAGGTGCCAAAACTAGTGATGTTTTATCACCTACGCCACCAGTACTGTGTTTATCAACTTTTATTCCCTCTATAGAACTTAAATCTAGTATATCTCCAGAGTTAGCCATCGCTAAAGTTAAATCTACGGTTTCTCTTCTAGTCATTTTTTTAAAAAATATAGCCATTAATAAGGCTGATACCTGATAATCTGGAATTTCTTCATTAGTGTATCCTTTTATAAAAAAAGTTATTTCCTCTGTTGACAGTTCTTCTCCATTTCGCTTTTTTAATATCAAGTCATACATTCTCATATTTAGCACCTCTATTATAGTAATTTTATTAAAGTCAATATTACTTAAATGTGAATTAATTATATTACAATTGTAGTGAAAAAACAAATAAGCACTCCTAATATCTAGGATGTGCTTTTTTATATACTTCCATTATCTTATTCTCTTTTGATATATTTGAATAAATAAGTGTACTAGTTAAAACTGAATGCCCTAGCAACTCTTGAATCGTTTTAATATCTGCACCATTTTGAAGTAAATGTACTGCAAAAGAATGTCTTAATATATTTGAATCAATTTTCTTATCTATTCCTGTTTTGTCTGAATACTCTTTAATTATTTTCCACAATCCCTGTCTCGTAATATTATTTCCTTTTAAATTTAAAAAAAGTATTTCTTTATTATACTTATTTATTTCTTCCCTTGCAATAATATAATCTCTTAGGCAGTAAATTGCATGTGGCCCAATCGGTAAAATCCTTTCTTTTTTTGCATTCTTGCAATTAATGTATCCATATTCAAAATTAATATCAGATTCATTTAAATTTAAAAGTTCAGAGGTTTTTATACCCGTTGCATACATTAATTCTAAAACTGCTTTGTCTCTTATCCCTTTAACTTGCGAAGTATCAGGCATATTAAGAAACTCATCTATTTCACCTATTGTTAAAATTTGAGGGATATTTCTCGTGTTTTTAGGAGTAACATATTCATCAAAAGGATTTTGAATAATAATTTTCTTTTTAATAAGATATTTATAATAACTCCTTAAAGTCACTAATAATCTAATAATAGTACTATTTGCTTTACTTAATTTTCTTAAATGTTGCACATATGCCATAACAGTATACTTTTCAACATCTCTGAAATTTATATCATTAGCTTTTAAATAGTCATCAAATTTTACAATATCTCTTTTATATGCGCTTATTGTATTTTCTGCTAAATTTCTTTTTTCTAATGAGTGCAAAAAATCAATGATTAATTTATCCATAAGTTTCTCCACTTATTCCTTCTTAGTCTATCTACAATTAAACTAAGAATTTCATTATATTTGGTGCTATGTATGCTTCAAAAAAGAATCCAATAAACATAATTAGTGTAATTATTAAAAAGTTAAAAGTATAAGAAGTCACTGATGAAACTACACAATTTTTACCACTTTTATAGGAATTCATATTTAACAATTTTATTGAAAAATCCATAGCTAACACTGAGCTAATAACTATACAGGGTAAATAAATCAAATTTTGGGGTACTATGTTTATTACAGCTAACCATATACCCTTAGTTCCCATCTGATTTAGTACAAAACCAATTGAGAAACCAAAACTAAATCCTTTAAATAAATTAAGCAATAGAATAATTGGTGTCCCTATAATTGTTAAACCTAAAAACCAAATAATTATAATTATAATTAAGTTATTTTTAATGGTTTGAAGAAAAATACCATTAGAACTTATATTAGAATCTTTTAGTTTGTTAAAAAAATCTAATATATAATTACATAAATCTGTTTTTTCATAAACACCCATATACTTCACTGAATAAATTCCTAATACAATTCCAGTACAAAAACATATTAAAGTAATTATATACAAGAAAGTATTTTCTTCGAATTTTCCCCGTAAATTTAAATCAATTTTTATGCTCTTCATTTCTATCCTCCTTAAGTTAACATTAATAGTATATATGTTTAATTTAAGGATAATATTCAAGATTGCTTTACAAATACATCATTATACAAATAGTTTTAGCATCAATTATTTCTCTAGATTTAATTTTTTCCTTCAATTCACAAAGTGAATATTGATGAACATTTATAAATTCATCATCATCCCCACCTATTTGGCCTTTATAAAGATCTTCTGCCTTATAGAGATATATATATTCATTTGTATATCCAGGAGAAGGTGCTATTTTACCAAGGAAAGTCATTTTACCCGCTTTAAAACCAGTTTCTTCTTCTAATTCTCGCTTACCACATTCTTCAGGGTCTTCATTTTTTTCTAATTTCCCCGCTGGAATTTCTAAAATTGATTTTTCTAAAGGGCTCCTAAATTGCTCAACAAGTAAAACCTCATCTTTTTCTTTAAAAGCTAGTATTGCCACCCCACCAGGATGTTTTACTATTTCTCGTTTTGATACTTTCCCATTTGGTAATTTTACATTTTTTACTGTTAAACTAATTATTTTACCTTCAAATTTTAATTCTTCATCTAGTGTAATTTCATTAATATTCATTATTCCTCCACATTAACTAACTTTATTTTGTAATCTCAATTTATCAGCTACCATAGCTATAAATTCTGAATTAGTAGGTTTACCTTTACTGTTGTGAACGGTGTACCCAAATATCCTATTGATAGTATCAACCTGTCCTCTTGCCCATGCAACTTCAATTGCATGTCTAATAGCTCTCTCTACCCTGCTTGCTGTTGTATTATATTTTTTTGCAATTGATGGATATAATTCCTTAGTTACAGCGGACAATAATTCAATATCATTTACAACCATAGTTATTGCATCTCTTAAATACATATAACCCTTAATATGTGCTGGCACACCAATTTCATGAATTATATTTGTGATTTCTTGTTCTAAATTCATTGGCTCATTTCTTTGTGTAGAAATCATAGCTGAAGCTTCTCTTTTAACATCTCTTTTATATCTAGTATCTTCTATATCTATTGAATTATTAAACATTTCTCTTATCCTTTTTATAAAGATATCCATATCAAAAGGTTTTACTACATAATAATCTGCTCCAAGGGAAATTGCTCTCTGTGTTATTTTATCTTGTCCTACAGCTGATAGAACAATAACTCTAGGCACTGTATTTATTTCCATAGTATTTAATCTTTCTAAGACTCCAAGGCCATCTAAATGAGGCATTATAATGTCAAGTACAACTAAATCAGGTTTTTTTTCTTTGATAAGTTCAATAGCTTCTAACCCATCTTTTGCAACTCCAATCACATTAATATCTCTTTGATTCAATAAATAGTCATTCAAGATATTACAAAATTCCTTGTTATCATCTGCAATAATAACATTAATTTTACCATTTTCCAAAACTATCTCCTCCTTAAAATTCCATATCTTTACATATTCTATATTCGACAAAACTCTAACTTATCCTTTAATAAAAAAGCAAAAAAATAAAAGATAGTATTAATATCTTTTATTTTACTACTTTTTTGCATTTTTTTCTAGTTTTTTTATTGTATTCCAGCTTCTTCTATCATCCATTCTATATAAATTCCATAACCAACATCAGGTTTATTTATTAATACATGTGTTACTGCACCGATAATTTTTTCATTTTGTATTATAGGACTCCCACTCATTCCTTGTACAATTCCACCTGTTTTTTCGAGTAACTCTTCATCTGTTACTTTTAGAATCATACTCTTAGAACCAGGCTCATCTTGATTTAATAATTTTTGGATCTCTATATCATAATACTTTGGATCACAACCAGATATAGTTGTCAATATCTTAGCTGGTCCTTCTACAATTTCTTCCTTAAAGGCTACTTTTAATGGTTTTATATTTTTTCTCTTAAGTTTTTTGTTAAAGTAACCATAAATACCACAATTTGTATTATAATTAACAGATCCCATTATTTCATCTTCTATAAAAATGCCTCGAAGCTCTCCAGGATTACCCTTTTCTCCCTTTTTACAATCAACTATTGTTGAAGAATATATGCTACCCTTTCCTACATCAAGAATTGTGCTAGTATCTATATCCGTTATTGGATGCCCAAGTGCACCATAAACACCCGTTTTTTCATCATAAAAAGTCAACGTACCTACCCCAGAAGTTGAATCTCTTACCCATAAACCTATTTTAAACTTACTATCTTTACTTGCCTTTACTGGAATTATTTTTTTTGTAAAGTTTTTTCTGTTTCTTTGGATTTTTATTTCTACGCTCTGTCCTTGTGAATTATCAATTTTTTCAGCTAGATCATATGCATCAACTATTTTTTCATTATTAATTTTTAAAATAGTATCTCCGATATTAATTCCCGCTAAAACAGCTGGACTTGAATTAATTCCTTTCTCATTTTTTATTTCGCTTATTCCAACAACCAATACCCCTTCAGTAGATAATTTTACTCCTATAGGTTGACCTCCAGGGAATATCTCAATATCTTTATTTCTTTTAATGCCTCTAATATTTGTACTTGTAGTAGCTTTATAGATAGTATCTTCGGTAATTACTTCTTTTTTTTGTGGATTATCATCTACAATAGATTTCATTTCAAATAGTTTGCCATCAACCATAAAGCTTAGTTTATCATTATATAACTGAATGCAAAATATAGAAAAGAAAAATATGCATATTATGCAACATTTTTTTTTCCTCATACAATAACCTCCTGCATAACATACTTGCCTCAATATTAACTTTCCCAATGTTAAATATATTATTCTGTATTGAAATAACCATAACATTTAGATATTTAAAATAAAATAAAAAAAAGCTATATTAACTAAAATATAGCTTTTTTTTATTCTATTTTATTTTTATTTTTATTTCATTTGCCATAGTAATCATTTCCCTTGCATTTTGAACTGTGAGGTCAGTTATCTGAGTTCCTCCGATCATTTTTGCAATTTCATTTTCTTTATCAGCGATATCTAAATTATAAATTTTTGTTCTAGTTGTTTTATCCTTAATTATTTTTTCAACTTTATAATGATTATCTGACATACATGCAATCTGAGGCAGATGTGTGACACAAAAAACTTGATGTGATTTCGAAATTTTATACATTTTCTCAGCTACTCTTTGAGCAATTCTTCCACTTATACCAGTATCTATCTCATCAAATATTAAAGTTGGTATATAATCTTTATCTGCAAAAACTACTTTTAAAGATAACATTATTCGTGATAATTCCCCACCAGAAACAACTTTTTCTAATTGATACAAAGGTTGCCCAGGATTTGTTGAAATTTCAAATTGCACTCTATCTCCACCAGTATCATAAAAATTATCTTCATGATTAACGACTATTTCAAATTTCGATTTTTCTAGACCTACATATCGTAGTTGTTTTATAATATCTATTTCTAGCTTCTCTTTTATTATTAGTCTAGACTCATAAATTGCTTTTGATACTTTTGCTAATTCCACTATTAAAATATCTTTCTTTTTATGTAATTCATCTATTATTTCTTCACTATTATTAATATCGTTATACTTGTTATCAATTTCATCTTTAAAAGCTAATATTTCATCTATTGTACTTCCATATTTTCTTTTTAAAGACTCTATTTGAAATATTCTACTGTTAATATAATCAAGTTCATTCTGATCATAACTTATAGTATTTTTTATATCCCTAATTTCATCTACTGCCTGCTCAATGTTATAGTAAGCATCTTCTAACAAACTCAATGTGGACTTTACCTCACTTAAAATACCTTTAATTGAATTAATTTCATATAATACTTTCCCAAGATTATCATAGACGGATGTATTAACTTCAGAATTCTCATGCAGTAGTGTAAAACTACTTTCTAGCGAAGTACTTATTTTTTCAAAATTTGATAGTAATTTATATTTTTCGTTTAATTCTACGTCCTCATTAATTTTTAAATTTGCTTTATCTATTTCTTCTATTTGAAATTGTAAATAGTCTTTTAATTTCTCATTTTCTGTTTTATTTTCCTCTAAATTTTTCAATCTATTATTTATTTCTTGTAATTCCTTAAATTTTTCTTTATATATAATTAAATCTTTTTTAATTAAATTTTCTCCATATTTATCAAGAAGGAAAAGATGATTTTCATTATTTAAAAGATGTTGGTTTTCATGTTGACCATGAACATTTAGCAGACCTTCACTTATTTTTTTTAGGTCATTTACTAAAACTATTTTGCCATTAATTTTAGCTATACTTTTACCTGATGGATGAACTTCCCTAGAAATTATTAATACTTCTTCGATAGAGAAATCTTTTTCTATTAACAATTTTTCAGTTTTTTTTGGCAGGTCATCAAAAACAACTTCAACATAAGTTTTTTGGTCATTAAATTTAATTAAATCTCTCTTTACCTTTCCACCTAAAACAAAATTGATAGCATCAATCAAAATTGATTTCCCAGCTCCAGTTTCTCCTGTAAGTATATTTAAGCCGCTATCAAAAGTAATGCTTAAAGCTTCAATTAACGCAAAATTTTTAATATTCAAAACCAGCAACATATTTATCACCTTTTTATTTAATTTATTTTAATTGAATTTTTTTCATCTTTTTTACAATTTCAATTGCTTTTTCATCATTAAGGCACATTATAAAAATATTATTATCACCTGCAATAGTTCCTGCTATACCTTCAAAATTCAGTGAATCAATTGCTTCTGCTGCAGCATTTGCTGAACCAGTTAGAGTTTTTACTACCACAAAATTATTTACATTTTGAACTGAGGTTACAGTTTGTTTGAAAATATTCATTAATTTATTTGAAATTGTGCTTTCCATAGGGGCTATAGTTGCATATTTATATGTTCCTTTTTCCGTTAATACCTTAATCAATTTTAATTCTTTTATATCTCTTGAAACAGTTGCTTGAGTAATATCCATACCTAACAGCTTTAGTTCTTCCGCAAGTTCTTCTTGAGTTTCAATATTTTTTGTGCTAATTATTTCTAATAATTTTGCTTGTCTTTCAAGTTTCATTTTACATCTCCTTTTAGGTTAGAATAACTTTTTCTTAAGTATTCTATAGTAATTATATCCATTTAAGGTAACAATCTTACATTTATATTGAGATTTTTCAATACTAATTTTACCATATTTATCTAACCTTGAGCAAATATGTCCATCTATTGATAATATAGAATCATTTGTATTTGACGAGAAATCAATTTCAATTTTATTGTTTTCATTTACAATAATACTTCTACTCTGCATTGAATGAGGACATATTGGTGTAATACACACTAACGATAGACTTGGATCTATAATCGGACCACCCGCCGACAGAGAATACGCAGTTGAGCCAGTTGCAGTTGAAACTATTATACCATCAGCAAAATAAGTAGTAAATAATTTATCATTTATTTTAAGTCCATATTTAAAAACACATGAAATTAAGTCTCTTGAAATAACAATTTCATTTAACGCATAAAAAATCTTTTTTGTCTTATTTTTTTGCAGTGTACACTCAAGTAACATTCGTTCTTGAATATAGTAATTACCCTTGCAAATATCAACTATACCCTTTTCAATATCATCTATTTCCATACTTGCCAAAAAACCCAAATTTCCAAAATTAATTCCAATAATAGGTATGTTTTTAGTACCTATTTTTTTCTGCACTCTAAGAATTGTACCATCTCCACCTAAAACAACGAGTAACTCAGTTTTTTCATTTAAATTTTCAATTCCAATAGAATCATAAAAAATTTCAATAGAAGGGGAATCCAAATTTTCTTTAAAAAGACTTATAATATTTTGTACAACAGACTTATCTTTAACTTTTTCTCTATTTATATTAATTGCAATATTTTTCATTATTAATCACCTAATTTGCTTTTTCATGTGCTATTTTAACAATTTTATCGATTTCAGTCCTATTAAAATCTTTATTATTATTTTCATTTATCTTATGAAAATAAACTAGATATTCTATATTTCCTTCTGGCCCCTTTATAGGTGAGAACTGAATACCTTTTATTTCACAATTCTGTTGAATAACAAAATTGACTATTTTCTCTATTACTTCTATATGTACTTTTGTATCTTTTACAACACCTTTTTTGCCAATTTTATCCCTTCCAGCTTCAAACTGAGGTTTAATTAAAGCAACTACTTCTCCTTCACTATTAATAAGATTTAATAACGTAGGAATAATTTTAGTAAGAGAAATAAAAGAAACATCAATGCTAGCAAAATCAATAGTCTCCCCAATATTTTCTATCTTTAAATATCTTGCATTAGTTCTTTCTAAAACTGTTACCCTATCATCTGTTCTTAACTTCCATGCAATTTGACCGTATCCAACATCAATGGAATAAACTTTACTTGCTCCATTTTGCAACATACAATCAGTAAAGCCTCCTGTTGATGCTCCTATGTCAGCACACACTTTATCTTTAAGTTCAATGTCAAAAGAATTAATTGCTTTTTCTAACTTAAAACCACCTCTACTGACGTACTTCATTTTTTTACCCTTAAAAACTATTTCTGCATCCGCAGGTATCTTAGTGCCACATTTATCTTCTCTATTTCCATTAACATAAATTTCACCAGCCATGATACTGACTTTTGCTTTTTCTCTAGAATCAAACAATTTATTATTAACTAATAAAACATCTAATCTTTCTTTCTTAACTGTACCCATAAAGGCTCCTTTTTATATGAATTTTACAATAGATGAAAATATCCCGTTTTCATCGAGATTATATAATTTAAACAAAACATCAATATTTCCGTGTGTAATAAACTCATCTTTAAAACCTAAATTAAGTATTTTATAATCTTTGTATTCTTGATTCAAATATTGGAGAATCAAACTACCAAAACCTCCATTTACATAATTATCCTCTATTGTAACTATCGGAATCTTTGATTTAACAAGATTAGTTAAAAGAGTTTTATCAATTGGTTTAATAAAACTTGCATTTATTACACTAGCTTCTATTCCTATTTTGTTCAGTTTCACTGCTACATTACTAGCTTTAGAAACCATTCTACCTGTCGCTATTATTGCAACATTTTTTCCTTTTTTTATAGTTTCCCATTTGCCAATTTGAAAATCCGTTTTAGGTATTAGATTATCGAATTCATCTCCTCCCCTAGGATATCTTATTGCAATAGGTTTATTTTGTGTTAATGCCCATTTTAACAAATATTTTAATTCACCAACACATTTAGGACTCACTATAACCAAATTAGGTATATGAGATAAAAATGAAAGGTCAAATACTCCCTGATGTGTTTCTCCATCCTCACCTACTATACCTGCTCTATCTATACAAAAAATAACTGGCAATTCTTGCATACAAACATCGTGTATTATCTGGTCGTATGCTCTCTGTAGAAACGTTGAGTAAACTGCAAATATCGGTTTAAGACCAGAACTAGCCATTCCAGCCGCTAATGTAACCGCATGTTGCTCAGCTATTCCTACATCAAAAAATCTATTTTTGTATTCTTCGCTAAATTCTTGTAATCCTGTTCCTCCTGGCATTGCTGCAGTTATAGCCGTTACTCTATTATCATTCTTTGCTAATTCAACTATTGCGTCACCAAATGCTTTTGAGTATGTAATTTGCTTTTTAGAACTTGCTTTACCACTTTCTTTATCAAATGGACCAATACCATGATATAAATGAGGATTTTTCTCTGCAAAATCATAACCTTTACCTTTAGTTGTTATAGTATGTATTAATACTGGGCCTTTTATATCCTTTGCTAGTTCCATTACTTGGGATAATTGAGTTATATTATGTCCATCTATTGGCCCAAAATATTTTATCCCAATATTTTCAAAAAATCTATTTGGAACAACAATATGTCTAATACCACCTTTTAATTTTTTCAATGATCCTGCTATTCCCTTCCCTAAAAAGGTCTTATTTAATACTTGATTAAAATCACCTTTTAATTTATTATAATTAGGATCAACCCTTAAATTATTAAGATATTTAGAAATCCCACCTACATTTTTAGAAATAGACATTTGATTATCATTTAAAATAAGGATAATATCTATATGTTTATCACCAATATCATTTAAAGCTTCCAATGCCATTCCACCAGTTAAAGCTCCATCTCCTATAACTGCTACAACCTTCGATTCTTCTCCTTTTATATCTCTAGCTCTAGCCATTCCTAATGCTGCTGAAAAAGATGTACTACTGTGGCCGACTTCAAAAAAATCATATTTACTTTCTGAACGCTTAGGAAATCCACATAATCCCCCAAATTTTCTTAAAGAATTAAATTGTTCTTTTCTTCCAGTAAGAATTTTATGAACATAAGTTTGATGTCCAACATCCCAAACAATTTTATCTTTTTCTAAGTCGAACACTTTAAATAGCGCCAATGTGAGTTCAACTACTCCTAAATTAGAAGCTAAATGTCCTCCTGTTTTGGATACTTTATCTATCAAAAAATTTCTAATATTATTTGCAAATTCATTTAATTCATTTATATTCATTTTTTTTATTTCATTCTTATCTTTATATTCATCTAATAATCCATACATATTATCATCTATCCTTTTTAGTTAGATATATCAATTTTGATACCTGAAAAACTATATCATTACTTCTATTTATAGCAACACTTTTACCTAAAGCTTTTCCACCAACAGTTAATGCTGCAATAACTGCTCCAATTAATGAACTAATTATAATATCATAGTAATTATTTTCTAAAATTAATGTTATTGTAACTTTAGAAAAAATTAGTGCTCCTATTCCACCACTTATAACTCCACAAATATCCCCAATTACATCATTGCAAAAATTCGAAACTTTATCAGCATTTCTAATTAAATTAACTGCCACATTAGCTTCTTTTATTCTTTTTGATGCCATTGAATGAAATGGTGTTTCTGAAGCAGCAGTAACTGCTACCCCTATTGTATCAAAAATTATACCTATTGTAATGATTATTAGTAAAAGGAATATTGCAACAATTGTGTTTAAATATTGTAAAATCAAATTAGAAAAAAAAGAAACAGTTGTTGAGATTACAATTGTCCATAAAAATATTTTTAAAATCCAATGGTCTTTCTTCTTATTTTTTTTATTATTATCACTTTTCACTCTTATCCTCCAAGTAAATAAAAAAAGTGGCTATATGCTAAATAAACTTTGTAGCTTAGGTCTAGTTGGTTTTCCCGCATAGAAACCTTGTGTCACCATCAAGGCAGTTCCCTTTTAATTCTCTGCTTATAGTGTTGCCATCTATAAGACTAGATTACCACTTAGTCTACACTGCAATCTTTAGCATATATTCAGTCTAGGAGTTTTCCTCAACAGTTAGGTGTCTTCCTAGCCTCTTTTGCAAAGTAAATTTAAACATAGCAAAAGCCTGTCTCCGCTCACTTCACTCAAGGCAGGCTACGCTGCACATAGCTTTTTACCACAATACAGGTTTAATCCATTGTCGTAGAACAGGCATCTCTCCTGAACCACAAGCAATGGTCTCCACGAAGGTAGGGTCAAGTACGCATGCCTTTGCGGTTGCCCCAGCCCCCTTACTCCCAGCACCAACCCACCACTGGGCGTAGTAAGCCAGCACAAGAAGCTTCATCGATGTGCCCTTTGACGGATTTTTAGCCCCGCCTTCAAAAAACACTTCCCTGACTAGAATACTGCACCACCATTTCTACTCTGCATTATAACATAATAAATATAATAATTCAAAAACTTATCTATTAAAATATATTAATAGTCTCTTTTTAATAAAAAAGAGGTTATTTCTTCTAATTTTTCAGTATTTTTATCAATTTTACGTAAATGCTCAAAACATTCATTTGTCAAATCGGAACATATCCTCTTACATTGTTCTACTCCATATTTCTTTACAAATGTTGTTTTATCATTTTCTATATCACTTTTTATACTCTTTCCTAATTTCTTTTCATCTCCCTCTATATCTAATATATCATCTTTTATTTGAAAAGCTAGCCCTAACTTTTCACCAAATAAAGAAAGATTTTCAATATCCTCAGAAGGAGCGGAAGCTAATAGTGCACCTGAAATAATAGATGCTTTTATTAATGCTCCTGTTTTCTTTTTATGCATATATTTTAATTCTTCAATTTCAATTTCTTTTTTCTCGCTTAAAATGTCCACCACTTGTCCGCCTACCATGCCCTCAGCACCTGCTGCTATAGATATTTCTTTGCAAGCAATAATTGCATTACCATGTAAAACACAATAATTAAACATAATATTCATTGCTTCATTTAAAAGAGCATCTCCAGCTAGTACTGCCATTCCATCACCAAAAACTTTATGATTAGTTGGTTTTCCTCTTCTCAAATCGTCATTATCCATACATGGTAAATCATCATGTATGAGTGAATATGTATGGATCATTTCAATAGCCCCTGCTATCGGTATAATCGAAGTATGGTCATCATTGTATAAATCATATGTTAATAAACATAATATAGGTCTAATACGTTTCCCACCATTTTTTATACTATAATACATTGCTTCATAAATTAGTTTGTTATAATCTTTATGACTATAAAAATAATCACTAAAAAATTCATTAATCTCATTTTTTATTATATTAATATGCATTAAATTCATCATCCTTTTCAAAGTTTTTTTCCACTTCACCTTGGATTATTTTTATTCGACCTTCAGCAGACTTTAACTTTTCTTTTAAATCTAATGTCAATTCTGTTCCTTTTTCATATAAACTGATAATTTCTTCTAATCCAAGTTCTTCATTATCAAAACTATCTATAATATTTTTTAATTCTCTAAACTGTTCTTCATAACTTCTATTCTTTTTAATATCGCTAAACCTCCTTTAATCAATGTTCGTTCTTTATTATAACTTTCTTTCTACCATTCTGCATAACAATTTCTACTAAAGTGTCATTTTCAAGATTATCTATGTTGTTAATTAATTTGCCATTAGAATCTAAAAGTACAGAATAACCTCTTTTCAACACTTCTTGAGGACTCTTTTGAACCAACTCAACTATTATTTTTTCTAATGCATTTTTTTTATAATCCATTTTTTTATTAACTTTCATAAATAATAAATCATTTAAATTATTCAATCTATTAGAGTAATCGCTAATTACATTACTAGGAGATTTCCTATTTATTATTTCTTTTAATATTTTAAATTTATTGTATTTTTTTTGAAAATTATTATTCACATTCATCCCAAGAATATCAATATAATTATTTACCACAGATAGTGTTTCATTTTTATTAAACACTGCAATTTCAGCTGCACTCGACGGTGTGGATGCTCTTAAATCACTTACAAAATCAGAAATAGTATAATCCGTTTCATGTCCTACACCACTAATAATAGGAATTTTCGAGTTGAATATTTCTCTTGCTAATTGTTCATCGTTAAAGGCCCAAAGTTCTTCAATTGAACCCCCACCTCTAGATAATATAATAGTTTCTATATCTTCTCTCTGATTAAAATATTTAATTCCTTGTATTAAGTTTGATGATGCATTTAACCCCTGAACAAAAGATGGGTAAATTATCAAATCAACTCCATTGTTTCTTCTACTAGTAACATTGATAATATCTCTAATAGCAGCTCCTGTGGGAGAAGTTATTACACCAATTTTAGATGCATATACAGGTATTTCTTTTTTGTACTTATCATCAAATAAGCCTTCATAAGAAAGTTTCTTCTTCAATTTTTCATATTCTATAAAAAGCTTACCTATACCTTCAAGTTTTATATTTTCACAATATAATTGATAAGTACCTCCATTTACGTAAGTAGATATTCTACCAGTAACTATTACTTGCATACCATCTTCAAACATCATATTCAAATTTGAAGTCTGTCCTTTAAACATAATGCAATTTATCTTACTATTACCATCCTTCAAAGAAAAATATATATGCCCAGAATTATGTATTTTCCAATTAGAAATTTCACCTTTTATCGATGAGTTTTTCATAATGTAGTCATTATCAAATACCTTTTTTATGTATTCATTAATTTCAGTAACTGAAAATGTTTTAATATACATAATTATACACCTTCATATAAATTTGTTAATAGCATAGTAGTAGTCATCGGACCTACTCCACCAGGAACAGGGGTAGCATAGTCAACCTTTGAGATAATATCGTTAAAATTAACATCTCCAACTAGTTTTCCATCTAAATATGTAGTCCCAACATCAATAACTACTGCTTTTTCCTTAACATATGTACTATCAATAAATAAAGGTTTCCCAATTGCTACTATTAGAATGTCTGCTTCTGAACAAATTTTTTTCAAATCTTTTGTCTTTGAATGACATATTGTAACTGTTGCATTCTCTTTTAATAATAAATTAGCCATAGGTTTACCTACTATATTACTTCTTCCTACTATAACAGCGTTCATTCCTTTAATTTCAATATTATTTTCTTTTAATAAAGAAATAATACCTTTTGGAGTACAAGGCAAAAATGATTTTTCATCTTTATAAAATCTTCCAATACTATTAGTACTCAGACAATCAACATCTTTGGTATAACATATATTACCTGTTATTTTATTTTCATTTAAATGGTCTGGCAAAGGTAATTGTAACATTATTCCGTTCACCATATCATCATTATTTAATGTATCAATAATCTCAATAAGCAGTTCTTCTTGAATATTTTCATTTAGGATAATGTTTCTAGTCTTAATTCCTACTTTTTCACAAGCTTTATTTTGTGCATTAAAATAAGATTTTGATCCACCATCATCACCTACTAAAATATTAGCTAAGGTAATTTGTTGTCCTTCATTATTTAATTTTTGTACGTTTATTTTCAATTCATCTCTAAGTTTATTTGATAAGTCTTTTCCACTTAAAATTCTACCCATAAAGCCTCCATTTCTATAAATTCTTTTTTATACTATCAAGAACACCGTTAATAAAAGCAGGAGAATTATCCGTAGAATACAATTTAGAAAGTTCTACAGCTTCATTAATAGATACTTTAGCCGGAATTTCATCTACATTCATAATCTCATAAGCTGCAATTCTCATTATAGTAAGATCAACTTTTGAAATTCTATCTAACTTCCATTTTTTCATATTCTCTTCAATTTTGAAATCTATATTTTTTATATTTTCTAAAACACCCTCAGCCTCATTATTAATGAAGTTCATATCCAAATCATCTGTATCTTCGTGGTTAGCTTCCTTATAATTTTGAATTAATACCTCTATTGGTTCTTTATTTATACTTTGTTCAAACATAAGTTTCATTAATACTTCCCTTGATTTACGTCTATTCATTTTATATCCTCCTAGAGTAATTTTATCTAACTAATACCTTACATATTATTCTGTATACTGTCAATATAAAAATAAAAATAACCCTCATACCTGAGGGTTAATAGCTATTCTACAATATCATTTTTTTCATCTTCTTTAGTTAATATTATGCTCTGAACAAATACATTTACTGAAGTAACATTCAATCCCGTCATGGATTGCACAGATTTCATAACATTTTCTTGAACTTCTTTGGCCACATTCATGATTTTGCAACCATACTTAACCACTATATATATATCTATTACAGCACTGTCTTCCCCTACAACAACATGAACACCTTTTGATACATTTTTTTTGGATGTCAATATTCTTGTAATTCCACCTACTAGTTTAGTGCTCATTCCTACTACTCCGTCTATTTCAGAAGCTGCTATACCAGCAACAACTTCCACCACTTCATCTGATATTTTAACAATTCCTATGTCTGTTATACTTTTAATGTTCTCTTCCATTTTTGTGTCCCTCCTCGCTTAATAGCAAAAGATTTTTTTCTTATGTATATTATAGCAAATTGTATTTAATTTTACAAATAATTATTCTCTACTACTTATCTCAACGTCTACAATTTGAGTAACTTCCATTACTACTTGTTGAATTTGTTTTAATTGCTTTTCAGTAAGGTCCTCTGAAGATTTAACAACTACTATAACTTTGTTCGGTTCAACAAAGCAAAGTGACTCTTCAAATCCTTGACTTTTAAGTAACATTTCAATATTAGATTCATTATGTGCTGCTAAAGTGTATTCAGTATATTTTTCAGATGTTTCTTCTCTAGTTTCTTCTGAAGTATTTTCATCATCAATTAATGCCTTTAAATTTTGTAATGTACTAGTTTCATTGTTATCTCTTATAAGTTTTTGTTCTGCAAAATAGTTAACTGATGTACTAGACTCATTCTGAGTAACTTGCACTGTATCCTCTTGACCAATAGCTTGATCGCCTACATAGAGTGCATCAGTGTTTAATTTAGTAGCCATAACTCCTGCACATATAATCAAGGCCAAAAGGACTACTATAATTGCTCCCTGTTTTTTATTCATTTAAACCCCTCCAATTTCAAATTTGTTTTTATTTTCAATATAATTTATATGCATTTAATACTTTTTTATGTTATTTTTTCATTGGATAAACTGTTACTTCATTTTCTGATACCCCAAAAAGTGTTATTACTGCTTCTTGAATTTGCAGTTTCACAAAATCATCTGATGCACCTTGTGCCACAATAACTACCCCTTCAATTTTAGGATTATAACTTTTTATTATATAAGGTTCTGTTATAGAACCATCATCTTTCATAACTATAGTCTCTCCATCTGTCTTTTGAGTTATAGTTCTAGTACCGCCTTCTCCATCATCTTCTTCTGTAGTACTATCAGAGCCATTAACATTCAAAGCAGGTACTTGTTCTTCCCCTCCCTTAAAACAAATATTAACATTAACATTTCCAACTCCTTGAATATTTTCCAATGTCTCTTTTAATTTGTTTTCAATATTAGTTTCATAAGTTTCAATTTCTATACTGCTCATAACTTCTTCACTATTTACCTCACCTTCATTATTTTGTTGATTACTAAAAGTTGTTGATTCATCTGAAAAATCAAAGCTATTTGAAATTATTAGTACAAGTATAGAAAGTAATATAATAATAATAATGTTAGGATTAATATTATTATTATCAATAATTTTTAACCCTTTTATCTTTTCTTTAATATTTTCTTTAAAGTTCATAAAAACACCTCACTTTACATTGAAAATACTGAAACGGATTCTTCAGTAATTTTTATCAATTGGCTCATATCATTCTTAATTTTTTTTTGCTTTTCAAGAGGAATTGTATTTGTACTATCAACTGCTTTTTCTTCTCCAAAATCTATATCTTCTATTTTAGTAATTTTTTTAATTCCGTTTTCATACACTCCAATATTGATTTTATCTATACTAAATAAGTTGCTTTCAACAGAATAATTAGTATAAACCTCAATATTAAATTCATCCTCTGGATAAGTCCTATGTAGTTCCTCTAAGCATATATTTTTTATATTATTACTAAATACTTCCGCCGTATTATTTATTGACTCTTTTTTGTAATTATCAAAATTCTGAGTAGACAATTTTTCATCTTTAAAAAACATATCCTCTGAAAACAAACTCTCTAAATTAATTTCAGAAGATGCAAATTTAATAAAAGGATTAATTACCACAATAAGAAGTAATAAACCAAGTACAAATTTAGCATATTTTTTTATGCTGTTTTGGGGTAAAATCAATTCAATTGCAGCTATAAATATAATGGCTGTAGTTATATTAGTTATCCATTCCTTTATATAAGTCATACTATCTCCTATCCATTCAAAATAGACCTTCCGGCTGTTGCCATTATCGATATCATTATAAAAAACATTATTGATACACTTATTAAACATGAAGTTATAAGTATTAATGAATCTCCAACAGATGTAATAGTACTAACAATCTTTTTATTGCCAACGGGTTCAATTACTGCTGCCACTATTTTATATAGAAAAGCAATAACCAATAGTTTTATAATCGGTGCAATTACAATGGCGATTATCACCAAAAGTCCAAGACTACTAAGAGCATTTTTAAGTAAAAGGGAATACCCAGCAACAGTAGAAACAGCATCAGACAAACAACCACCTACTATAGGAACAAATGAATCAACTGCAAATTTTATTGTTTTTTCAGTAACGGCATCAATTGTTGCTGATGCTGTACTCTTTATAGTAATAATTCCAATAAATATTGTCATTGTTATTCCTTGTATCCAAAGAACTATACTATTTATTAACTTTGCTAATTTTTCAACTTTATAATCCTCTGAAATATTATTTACAAATACAAGTACAAAGGATACACTAATTAAAGGTACTAAGACGTTAACAAAAATCTTAGCTGCAATGCTAGTAGCGCCTAGTATGAGTGGATCTAATATAGCGGCTTCAGCTACGCCCCCAACACCTGCTAAAAGGATTAATAATACAGGTATTAAAGCATCCATAAAGTCAGTCATAGCTACCATTGTCTCTTTAGCTAAATCTACTCCTATAAAAAAACTTCTTGACAGAATTATTATTAGTAATGCATAGACAGAAAAGAAAGCAACATTTCTTAAGTTTTCATTACTAAATGCCCCCTCTAGTCTTTCAATCAAAGCACATATTATAGTAATGATAATTATCATTAACATTAGTTCCCCTGTTGTACTAACCTCTCTTACTGAGTAATATACTAAGGCTTTAAAAACATTTTCAAAGGAAAGCTCACCATTACCATTTTCTATATATAAATTTACATAATCTTTTAAGTTTATATTATGAAGCATTTCATACTGAGATTGTATTTTAGTTATATAATTATATAAACTTTCTATTTCATTTTCTGAATCACTATCCCCATCAAAATTAGTAAAATTTGTATTACCAAATTCATCTTTACTATTATTTTCATCAGCTTGTACTACATTAATACTAAGAATTAGGATAATACTTAAAAAAACTATAATTTTTTTCATTCACTCACCTTCACAACAGTTTAACTATAGATTCTAAAACTGCCATCAAAACTGGTATTGCTAGAACAAGAATTAATATTTTCCCAGCAAATTCAACCTTTGAAGCAAGATTTCTTTCTCCAGCATCCCTACATAATTCACTGCAAAAGGAAGCCAAATATGAAATACCAAGTATCTTAAATACCGTCACCAAATATACATAATCTATATTTGCTTCTAAGGCTAGTTTTTGTAGTAATTTTAGTATTTCATTAATTGGATTTATCAAGAAAAGAAATATAAGCACACCTGAAACTAAGCTTATAATTACAGCTAAATCTTTTCTTTCACTCTTAATAGTCAGAATTACAAATAAAACAACAAACGCAAAAGATACAATTTTAATAATTTCCATAATTTTCTCCTAAAAAGAAAACATTGTCTTGATTGTATTAAATAATTGATTTATCAAATTTAGTACCATCATCAAAATGATAACTATACCTGCAATATTCACAACAAGAGCGTAGTCATCTTTTCCGCCGCTAGTTTTAATAATTTTATCAATTATTATAATCAACAAACTAACTCCTGCTAATTTAAAAATTATACTTATATCTAACATCATTATCCCCCTATACAATTATAATTACGATGGCTGCACCAAAAGCAAACCCAAGGGTTCTATATAATTTCAAGTTTTTTTTCATATCTTCATTAGCTTCTTCCAAATTCTTTTTAATTTTAAGAAGCGACAATTCAATAATATTTTTTTGACCATCTACATCTGATTCGCCTAATGATTTTGCGAGTTCAACAAGGATTTCAATATCTTGTTTTTTTATACTGTATTCTTTATTATGTTCTATAAAATGTTGTCTAAATGCAGTATAAATATTTTCCACTTCATTCCTTGTAAGTTTCTTCCATACATCTAAATAAATATTGGCTATCGGTTTTTCAATCTTTTCACTAATTTTTTTAAAAATAATTGGTAATGGAGTATATGTATATACAATTTCATTTTTTATTATATAAATCGATTGCTGAATTTCAACGATTTCAGAAACTCTTTTTTTGAGTTTTTCTCCATAAGAAATACCCACTAAAGTACAACCAAGTATAATTATTAATGATAAAATAAGTTTAATTAACATATCATTCCCTCAATCTTTTTTTTAGTTGTGAAATCATATACATATTCAACTGTTCCTATTCCATTAGAATTACTTAACACAAAGGCTCTTTTTAAAATATTATAGTCATCCATTCTTTTAAATACTTTTCTATCTAAAAGATCTTCAATACCATATCCATGAATAGTAACAACAAGTTTTATTCCAGAATTAGTAGCATTAATTATGCTTTTTATATCATTCTCAGTACCTATTTCATCACATATAATTACATCAGGTGACATACTTCTAATAGCCATAATTATACCTTCACTTTTAAGACAATTATCTAAGACATCGGTTCTCTTACCAACATCTAGTTGTGGTATTCCATTATAACAACCAGCAATTTCACTTCTTTCATCTATAATACTTACATTCACGCCATCTACTTTTCTCTGGTTTAGCATAAAACCATCTGATAGATTTTTAGATAAATCTCTAATTATAGTGGTTTTCCCACATTTAGGGGGAGAAATAATTATTGCACTCATCAAGTCACCGTTTTGAAATAAATAGGGAAGTATTTTTTTAGAACACCCTTTAATTTCTCTACATATTCTTATATTAAATGAGGAAATTTTTTTAATAGTTTTTATACTTCCATGTTCCATCACACACGAACCGCATATTCCTACTCTATGACCTCCATTTACCGTAATATAACCTTGTTTTAATTCTTCATCTACAGAGTACTTTGAGTAATTACTTATTTTTTGAAAAATTATATTTATTAACTTTTCATCAACAGAATAATTAATTATTTTTTCTCTAGTGCCAATAAAAATTTGAATAGGTTTGTTAATTCTAATTCTTATTTCATTGATTTTTTCTTTTTGTTCTAATTCCTCTATTTGCAGTATTAAATCATTAGGTAGCAAATAATATAAATCTGAAACACCCAATCTTTCTCCTCCTCTCTTTACTTATTTCTATTGCTTGAACATGTAAAATATTCCAAAAAAAGAAAAAGGTGCAAATTTAAATTTGCACCTTTTCCCATTCTTCTTTTTTACTATATTCTATTCTATTATAATTGAATTTTTACAATTAGGACATTGGATTTTAATCCCTGTACCTTCTAAAGTCTTTTCTACAGATATGATTTCATTACATTTATCACAAGTAACTTCAAAAAACTCTTCTATATCAAATTGATAATCTTCATCATCAAAACCAAAAAGTTCATCTTCTATGTTCCCAATATTTTCATCTAGAACTGTTACATATTCATTCGTCTCATCCAACTCTTTTTCAAGCATTTCAATTCTACTTCCCATTAAGTTAATAACTTCAAACAGTTCTTCTATGATTTGAAAGTTTTCATCTGCTTTAAATGAGTTTAAATTAGCACCGATTACTTTATTTTTTAATGAAGATATTTTTTCTTCAAATGATTCCAATAAAATCACTTCCTATACTAATTATACTCTTTCCATGTAATCGCCAGTTCTTGTATCTACTCTAATAGAGTCCCCTTCGTTAATAAATAAAGGAACATTAACTATTGCACCTGTTTCTAGTGTAGCTGGTTTCATTACATTGCTTGTAGTATTACCCTTTACTCCAGGTTCACATTCAGTTATTAAAAGTTCTACAAAATTAGGTGGTTCAACTGAAAATGCAGTACCTTTAAAAAATTTAATTACTGCAAACATATTTTCTTTTAAATATTTTATTGCATTTTCTACTTCGCTATAGCTCAAAGGGATTTGCTCATATGTTTCTCCATCCATAAAATAGTACAAATCTCCATCTGCATATAGATACTGCATTTCTTTTCTTTCTATGATTGCTTCTTGTAATTTAGCAGTTGGATTAAATGATTTTTCAACAACTCCACCTGTCATTACGTTTTTAAGTTTAGTCCTTACAAAGGCAGCTCCTTTACCTGGTTTTACGTGTAAAAATTCCACAACAGTGAATACTTGTCCATCTGTTTCAAAGGTAGTTCCTTTTCTTATTTCTCCTGCTGAAAACATTATGTATACCTCCATAAAATATATTTATATTATTATCATTTACAGAATTAATTAATTATATGCAAATTAACTCCTTACTTGATTTTGATAAAACCTCACAACCATCTTTTTTTACTAAAATAAGATCTTCAATCCTTACTCCACCAAAATCCGGTATATATATACCTGGTTCATCAGTAATAATCATTCCTTCTTTTAGTACAATATGATTTCTAGAATTTACTGCTGGTGCTTCATGTATTTCTAATCCTACACCATGACCTAAACCATGACCAAAATAATCTCCGTAACCCTTAGATTTAATATAATCTCTTGCTATTTTATCAACCTCTGATGCTTTAACACCTTCTTTGATATACTTCAAAGCTTGTGCCTGAGCTTCTTTTACAGTATTGTAAATATCGAGCATTTTTTCACTAGCCTCACCTACAACAATTGTCCTTGTCATATCTGAGCAATACTCATCATAAATACATCCAAAATCTAATGTAATAAAATCACCATTTTCTATGATTTTATCACTAGCAATACCATGTGGAAGTGACGATCTTTTACCTGAAGCTACTATAGATTTAAAAGAAACACCTTGTGCACCTAATTTTTTCATATCATATTCTAGTTGCAAAGATACTTCTTTTTCAGTCATACCAGGTTTAATGAACTTAACAATTTTCTCAAATGCATCATCAGCAATAGATGCTGCTTTACTAATCTTTTTAATTTCAAAATCATCTTTTATAATTCTCATTTTTTCTACTAAACCGTTTAATGGGATTAGTTCACAATTTAAATTTTTTGCAAATTCATCATATTTAGAAAATGTCAATATATTCTCTTCAAATCCTAATTTTGTAATATTATTTTTCACAATAAGTTTAGCTAAATCCTTAGTAAAAGGTGTGCTATACTGGTAAATTTCAAACCCTTCAACTTGGTCCCTTGCTTGTTCTATATATCTTGAATCTGTAATAAAAATATCTTTATTTTTTGAAATCAAAGTATAACTTTCATCTCCCGTAAAATAAGATATATAGTTCCTATTTGGATCACCTGTTAACAATATTCCATCTAAATTTTCTTCTATCATAAAAATTTTTAACTTTTCTAATCTAGTATTAATCATACTATGCCTCCTAAATTACTAAACAATGATATTTTATCAAAACTTATGTTCATTTGCAAATATATTTACCCAACATATTATTTTAATTCAAATTTTGCCCTTAATTCAGGACTATTGTCTGAATTATAAGAAAACCCTATATTTTTAATGGCTAAAAAAGGTATTTCAGATAATTCTTCCAAAAGCAAATTTTGTTTCTCTTCTTTTCCTAAAATCATTATTGAACAATTAATATTTCCATCTCCTTTTTTGTTAAGTTCTTCTATTAAAATGTTGTCATCTGATAATTTCGCATATAACTCTTTTTCAATATTTTCCCTCTGAACTTTAAGTAATTCTTCTTCTCCTAATTCTTCTGAAAAATTATTAGTATTCACTCCAACATCTTTATTACTCTTATACAGGAGAAAATTATAGATATTAATGTATGTAATTATTATTACTAGAAACATAATTACTACTCTATATTTAAAATTGCCACTAATATTAAATACCCCCTCCACTAAATTCTAAAGAATAATAATCGCCAAGATTAATTACTTTAATTTCATAAACATTAAAATTTTTTTCTAATTCCAAATTCAATTTTCTAATTTTGTACTTATCTTTTACGTTAAATTGGATATACACCCTATCTTCTTCAATGTTTAAATTAGTAATTTCATAATCTTTACCCACTTTAAGACTTTTTGATAAATCACATAACTTTCTCTTATTTTTTTCTTTTAAAATATTATTTACTTGGATTGCTTCACCATAATCTGCTACTGTTTCATTTTCATAACACTTATTTTCAATTTTGCTTAAATATTTATTAAAGTAAATTGATGCTAAAAAAACAACTACCAAAATACTTATTACAATAACATAATAAAACTTCGCTTGCCTAATTCCTTTATCAATATACCATTTTGGTGTAAAATCACTTTTATTCATAATCGCTCCCTATTCAAATATCAGTTGTCTCCTATCATAAAACCCAAGATTAATAATATTTATCTTGGGAGATACCCCTTTTAAATTTTTTTCTTCTATATTAATAGTATATAAATCATACAATTTATTATTTTGATTACATGTATTAATAAAAGAAGAAAACCCGCAATCTAAAATTTCATCATCCCTTATTCTACTTTCTCTAATAAGAATACCATTATCATATTGGTCATAAAAATAATAATTTTTATAATAATAAACAACAGAAAAAGCGACATCATTAATCAAAGACATAACTATATCAGCAAAATATTCTTGAATTATATGTATTGCTTTTATCTTTTTATTTTTACAGTTTTTAACTATTTTATCCATACCAGTCCTATTTATGCAATACATTATAATATTTATGTTTTTATCATCTTCCTTAATAATTTTATATGAAAATTCGATAAGTTTTAATGAATCCCCAAATTCGCTTTTCAATTTATAATTCAAAACGCTACTGATTTTTTTTCTTGGCATACTAGGTAAACTTAAATTTCTAATTACAATCTCCTCATCCTCAAGAATAATAATGATTTTTTTTCTAAGCCCAATTGGTTTATTGATAAGTATCTTTTTACTCTTTAAGTCCACAATAAAATCATCTAAACTTACATTCATATTTTCCTTTCTTTTATCTAAATATATGTTAACGTCATCTTTATTTAAAAAAACCATGATTTCATTTTTCATAAACGAGTCCTTTCCATTTAAGTATTAATACTAAAATAAATATTGCTATTAATAATAGCAACATTATATAATTCAACTTCTTCATCTAAATTATTAGTTGCTAGATGAAGAAGTATTTTATCATCTATAATCTCAACATAACTTTTATCAAATTGGATTTTGTTTTCTTCTACATAAGTCAAAAATACTGCCTTCTCAGAAAAAGCATTATTTATGTATAATCTGCTTACTCTTTTTAATAGAACTTCTCTTTGCAAATTAAATTCTTCATTTTGAAAAATATCCTCTTTTAATAAATCAATATGTGCTTTTCTCTTTATTAAAAAATTAAAACTACTTAGTGTAATCATTAGTATTATTGCAAACATTATTATTGTTTCAATTAATATATATCCTGACTTAACCCTTGTATATTTACACATCTTTTAAAATTCTCTCCCGAATCAAATTTCACTTCAACAAATAGTAATTCATTTCTATTATAAAATTCTAAATCACATACGCTTCTCATTAAAATATCTTTTGTCGTCCTGCTATTATATTTTTTGTAATAATTAATATAAATATCACCCATTGTTTCGCCATTTATTTCACATAAATAAATGGTGTTTTTATCACCTGTTTTTTTTCTTATAATTAATTGGTCTTCATTAATTGTAATGGACTTATTTTCTATATCCTCTATTTCATATTGTATATACCTTATAAACTCATCAAAATAAACTCTGTCATTATAATCACTAACTATTTCATAATTATATTTATTCATATCTACAAATACTTGCGATAAAATAAGCATCAGAACCATTGCAGTACCTGCATACAATAGTTCTTCTATTATGCTTACTCCTTTTTTTTTCATATACAAAGATAATCCCCTTTATAAAATGAACCCATATAAGTTTTTTTATCTTTATCTACAAATGATAATATAACTAATAAAACGCCTTCTTCATATTCTTCAATTTTTACGTCTAAATATGGATAATATACAGGTACTTTATTTTGAAAAACGCTTTTAATATCTTTATTATCTAGTTCATCAATACACAAATTATTATTATTGATAAATACTCTGTTATCTTTTCTCATATCTTGATATTCTTCATATTCAATATTTACTTTTAAATTTTCGTACACAACTTCCATTACCTCTAGATAATTTTCTTTTTTAATTATATTAGCTTTTGCTATATTAAGAGCAAAAATGGTTCGATTCAAGTAACCTAAAACGATAACAGATAAAGCTATGCAAACCATAATTTCTATTGCGGTTATACCTTTTTTAGTTTTTGATATCAACATATGTTGTGGCCACCTTTATGGATATTATGTGTTTTTCATCATATCTATCAAAATATGATATTGTAGATGTAGCTGCAACTCCTCCCTTATTATTTATATAAATAGTTGGTGGTTTTCCTAAAAATTCAAATTCTTTTGGAATATAATAACTATCCACAATTCCTCCAACAATAAACTTAAATGCTACCCTTTGATTTTCATAAAATACAATTTTACCTTCCCTATTATTGATTTTACATTTTATTTTTGATTCATTTATTATTGTCATTATTTCACTACTACAATTTTTAACATCTAAATAATTTTCCACTTTCTTGCATAATTTTGCATAATTTAAAAGTATGAAACTACTTAATATTATAAAAACTGCTAAAATGACCATAAGCTCTATTAATGTATATCCTTTTATATTCAATTGTTACCTCTTGTTTTAAATTATTCTCCAATTGCAAACGGACTGTTAGTATCTGTGCTATCTAAATCCATTGTATATGTCACTCCATCAAATACAATTACAACATTAGAACCTGTAGTTACTGAAACATCTTCATTATCAATTTCCACACCCATTAATGATTCAATGTCTTCTCCTAATTTCGCATTATCAATTTGATAATTATTACTAACATAACTCTCCATAGCAACAGAATATAACTTTCTTCCAGTATCTTGTTTCTTTAAATCCTCAGCTTTTTTTGTGTATCCTATCAATTTAGGAATCATGAAAGAAGATAGCACTGCAATAATGGCCATGCATACTATTAATTCAATTATTGTAAAACCTTTCTTATTATTACTTGTAAACTTATTTGTTTTCATGTTTTAAAACCTCCATATTAAATTTATATATTTATATTTTTTGTAGTAAATTAACCTTTTCATAAAATTTAAATATCATAATAAGCTCTCATAATCACTCATTAATGGGCCTATTACACTCATAAATAATCTGCATACAATAAAACCTATAATTATAATTAATGCTGGTTCTATTAGGGATACTATCTTTTTAAAAATTGATAATAGTTCATCATAATTTTCTTTATATATCATTTCTGTAGATTTTTCTAAAGTTCCAGTTTCTTCACCAATTGCAATTGTTGTCAAATAGCTATTTTTAAAAATCTTACTTTTTTCTAAAGATTTTGTTAGACTATTACCATTTAAAAGGTCATTGATAATTGTTTTAACAATTTCGATAGTTCTTTTGTTTGTTTCACAGCTCTCAATAATTTTTAAAGCATTTATTATATCTATACCATTACTTATCATCATATGGAAACTAAAGAAAAATTTATAAGCAAAGTACTTTCTTCTTATATTATTAAAAATATTAATTTTTTTAATAATGGAATTATCACTATGTTTTTTTATTAATGCTCCAATTATAGTAATAGCAATTATCATTACAATAGCTATCCAATTATCACACCATTTTGCTCCATCACTATTGTTTTCAATAGGAATAGTAGTTTGCATTTCAGAATATATTTTAGGTACAAAATATATTTTTATTGATATATACACACATAAAGTCATCAAAGTAGTTATTATCGGATAAGTTATACTCCTCAATAATTCTTTCCTTAAATTATCAATATTAGAATAATAGTAATTTAAAGAATCAAAAATATTATCTAAATCACCGCAATTCTCTCCTACGCTAATCATAGAGGTAAACATATTCGGGAATTTTATAGACATCTTTAATAAACTTTGTGACATACTTTCGCCACTTAACATTTCTACTTTAAGTAGGTTTAAGATATCTTTAACTCTTTTATTATTACTTTCTGAAATATATAATTGTATGCTCTGAATTATTGGTATTCCACTTTTTAAAATTTTACTTAAGGAATCAGATAACCTAACTAATTCCTTAATACAAATTTGTTTGTTTTTGAGTTTTATCTCTTTTTTTTTATATTTAGATATCAAAAGTTTTTTTTCTCGTGTATAATCAAAAAAATCTTTTTCTGATTTACATACACATACAGCCTTTACAACTTCACCATCTACGGTATAAGCATTATAATTAAATCTGTACATATTTCGCCTCACTATACGCTAAAATACACTTTCTTAAATTCCTCAAAGGTCGTTTTTCCTTCATTAACCATTTGGAAACATCTTTTTTTTAAATCAATAAAATCACTGTTTTTTATTACCTTTGCTAAAGATTCAAAATTATCCCTATATAGTTGATTCCTTATTTCATCATCTATTGTTAATATTTCAAATAACGCCATTCTACCTTTATACCCTGTGTGCTCACACATTTCACAACCTTCACCAGTTACTTCAGTAAAAGTATATTTTTCATTATGTAATTGAATTATTGAATCATTCTTAGATTTCTTACTGCAATGCGAACAATTTGTTCTAATTAATCTCTGCGTTACAATTCCAACTAACGCATCAACTAAAAGATATGATTTTACATTCATATTTAACAATCTTTGTATTGTTCCTATAGAATTTTTAGTATGAATTGTTGATATTACCAAATGTCCTGTCAGTGAGGCTCTAACGGCAATCTTTGCTGTTTCTTCATCTCTAATTTCACCAATAATAATCACATCCGGATCTTGTCTTAATATACTTCTTAATCCATTTGAAAAAGTAAGTCCAGATTTCAAATTAACATTTATTTGATTTACATTTTTGATTGTATATTCCACAGGATCTTCAATAGATACAATATTTAAACTCTCTCTATTTATTTCATTAATAAATGAATATAATGAAGTAGTTTTTCCACTTCCCGTTGGACCTGCAATAAGTATTAAGCCACTAGAATGGTTTAGTATGTTATCAATCTTTTTTCTTTCATCTCCATTAAGTTTTAAATCATTTAATGCAAAGCAATTATTTGATTTATCAAGTATTCGAATAACTATCTTTTCTCCAAACACAGTTGGGATTGTTGAAATTCTTAAATCGCATTTCTTATTATTAATGTTAAAAGTATATTTACCATCCTGTGGAATTCTCTTTAGAGAAATGTCCAAATCAGATAAAAGTTTTATTCTCGTAAGCATTCCTTTATAGATACTTACTGGGATTCTTCTATATTCCCTTAAATAACCATCTATTCTAAATCGTATCTTTGTTTCTTCCTTAAATGGTTCTATATGAATATCACTAGCTTTTTTAGAAATAGCCATCTCAATAATTGTATTGATAGTTCGAGTTGCAGGAGATAAATTATTTTCTAAATACTCTTCTTTTTTATATTTATTTTCTCCTACACTTGTATTTATTACTTCATCAATAGCTATTTCTCCATAGTATTGCTCAATTTTATCTAAAATAAAATCATCATTTTTTATAGTGGCCTTAATTCTTTTATTTGTTAAAAGTCTTAAATTGTTCTCTATTTCCTTACTAGAATTTTGGCCTTTATATATATAAATATATTCATCGCTATAATCATAAGGAAAAACTATGTGCTTTGTAGCAATATTCTTTGGTATAAAATCAATAGCTAAATAGTTATCTTCATATGCTTTTTTTGAATTACTCATCTTATTAATCTATCCACCTCCTATATTTCTATTTATTACCAAATATTTGTTTTTTAAACACAAAAAATAAAAAAATAAACGTCAAATAATTATATTATTCGACGTTTATTTAAATTTAAATTCTAATTATAAGTTACCTAGTTTATGTGTCCTATATACATTACGTTTGTATATTAAATATTTTTAATCAAATTAATAATTCTCCTTGAAATACTATAACTGCTGGTCCAGTCATAAAAACTTCCTCCTCATTATTAATTTCAATCAATAATTTTCCTCCAGGTATATGAACAAAAACTTTCCTATCAGTGTTCTTCAACAACATTGCTGCCACTGCTGACGCACAACTTCCTGTTCCACAGGACATCGTCGGACCTGCTCCTCTTTCCCACGTTTTCACTCTTATATTATTTTGATCTACTATTTCGCAAAAATTTACATTTGTGTTTTTGGGGAATAACTTATATTTTTCAATATATTTACCTTCATCAATATCAAAATCATCTAATTTCCCAAATATCATAGTATGAGGAACTCCCATTAACATTGATGTTATTTTGTACTCTTTACCTGTCTCAACTTCTATTTCTTTATCCAGTATTTCATATTCAGATGTAGCAGGTATATTTGAAGGCTGCAGGCTATATTTTCCCATGTTTATTTTCACACTTTCAACAGACTCTCCTTCAAAGTTAAGAAATGCTTTTTTAACTCCATCCTCTGTCTCAATATTAATAATTTGTTTGTTAACTAGCTTTTTCTCAAACACATATTTTGCAAAACATCTAATTCCATTCCCACACATTTCTGCAAAAGATCCATCTGAATTTACTATTACCATTTTTATATTTGCAATGTTACTTTTTCGTACTATTAATATCCCATCTGCCCCTACACCAAACCTTCTATGACAAACTTTCTTCGCGATACTACTTTCTATACCAACTAATTTATTTTCTAAATCTTCAATTATTACAAAATCATTCCCTGTGCCGTGAACCTTTGTTATAAACATTTTTGTTCCTCCTTAACATTAGATAAAAACAATCCCTAATAAACCTATCTCTATTATAACTTATTATTATTTTCGCATAAAGGTAAACATTCAACATCTTGATTTTAATTTGCTATAACTATATACTTAGTGTATTATTATTCAAAATACATTAACTTGAAAGGATGATTAAATGGCATTTGACGGTTTTTTCCTGCGCAGTATAATTGACAATGTAAAAGACTATTTAATTGATTCAAAAGTAGATAAAATAAATCAACCTGAGAAAGATGAAATAATACTAACTTGTAGAAAAGGAAGAATAAACAAAAAATTATTAATCTCTGCAAGTTCTAATTATCCTAGAATTCATTTTTCCGAAATAAACAAAAAAAATCCTATGAAAGCTCCAATGTTTTGTATGGTTTTAAGAAAATATTTAAAAAACTCAAAAATCATTGAAATAAAACAATACGATAATGACAGGATAATCAGTATGCATTTTGTTGGCACTGATGAATTAGGTTTTAACTCAGAGTATATTTTATTCATTGAGATTATGGGAAGACACAGTAATATTACTCTAGTACGGGAAAGAGATAATATAATAATGGACAGTGTTAAACACTTAACTCCTGACATTAATTCTGTACGAATTATCTTACCCGGACAAGAATATAATTTTCCTCCAAAAACAAACAAACTAAATCCTTTTGATTTTTCAAAAGAACAATTTGAAATCAAAATTAATGAATGTCCTTCAATAGATGAATTTTTCTATTTAAACAATTTTTCAGGCATAAGTAAAAACTTCTCAAAAGAAATTTTTACTAGATTAGATAATTTTAATAGAAAAGATTTATTCAATAGTTCAAAAAACTTTTTTTCAACTATTGAAAATAGCAAAGATATGGATTATATTATTTATTCTAAAGAAGGAATACCAAAAGATTTTTATTGTATATATTTAGAAACATATAATGATTATGATACTGAAAAATTTGATTCTCCTTCTGAACTATTAGAGTATTACTATCAAAACAAAGACATGTTAGATAGGATTAAATCCAAAAGCTCTTCAATTCAAAAGATTATCAATAACAATATTCATAGATGTACAAAAAAAGAAAAAATTCTTAATAAAGAATTAGAAACTTGTTTAGGTAAAAATAAATATCAACTTTATGGAGAGTTATTAACAGCAAATATTTATTCGCTCAATAAAGGACTAGAAGAAATAAGTTTATTAAATTATTATGACGAAAACGGTTCATTTGTTACAATAGAATTAGATAAATATAAAACACCATCTGAAAACATACAAAAATACTTTAAAAAGTACAATAAATTAAAGAAAACAGAAGTAGCTGCAAAAGAACAGCTTATTCAAAACGATGAAGAATTAAATTATCTTTATTCTGTTTTGACAAGTTTAAAAAACCTTACCACATATGATGAAGTTGATGAAATAAAACAAGAATTAGTATTAGCAGGTTATATCAGAAAAACTAAGGCACCTAAAAAGAAAAACAAGTCAATCTCTGAGCCTATGCATTTTATTTCTTCAAACAACATAGATATTTATGTAGGTAAAAATAATATTCAAAATGATTATCTTACATTAAAATTTGCATCTAAGAATGATATATGGCTACATACTAAACAAATACCAGGTTCTCATGTAATTATAAAGAATTCTCATGATATTACAGATAAAACAATTGAAGAAGCAGCAAATTTAGCTGCCTATTATAGTAAAGCTAGCACTTCAACAAAAGTTCCTGTAGACTATACACAAGTAAAAAACATAAAAAAACCTAATGGCTCAAAACCAGGTATGGTTATATATTCTACAAACAAAACTGTTTATATTGACCCACATAAACCAAATATAAAACAAAATAAGAGTTCTTGATAGAGAACTCTTATTTTGTATAAATTTCAACAATATCAACGTCATCAATTTCAGATACTTTAACTGACACCAACTCTTTTTTAGATGTTGGAATGTTCTTACCAACAAAATCAGCTCTTAAAGGTAGCTCTCTGTGCCCTCTATCAATTAAAACAGCTAATTGAATAGTAGAAGGTCTTCCTTTATCAATAACAGCTTCCATAGCAGCTCTTGCTGTTCTACCTGTGTAAAGAACATCATCTACCAAAATCACTTTTTTATTTTTAACATCAAGTTCTAATATACCTTCATTAATAACTGCTTGGTCATTTATTTCAGTTAAATCATCTCTATATAAAGTAATATCAACACAACTAACTGGTACTTTTTCGCCTTCAATCTTAGTAATTAATTCCGATATACGATTCGCTAAAGGAAATCCTCTTCTTTTTATTCCAATCAAAAGAATGTCGTCTACTCCTTTATTTTTTTCGATAATCTCATGAGCTATTCTTGTTAGAGTTCTTTTCATTGCTTTTTCATCTAATAAAACCTTTTTTGTTTTCATCTAAGACCTCCTTATTAATCTCAATTTCCCTAATATATCATCAAAATAATCAGGCAATTCAGTAGAAAATTCTACATACTCACCTGAAGAAGGATGTAGAAATCCTAATCTTTGGGCATGAAGTAATTGACCATTTAGTTTATACTTAGCATTTTTAAATCCATATATGGGATCACCCACAAGTGGAAACCCTAAATATCTCATATGAACACGAATTTGATGAGTTCTACCCGTTTCCAACTTACATTTTATTAATGTATTTTTTTCAAATCTTTCTAAAACTTGAAAATGGGTAACAGCTCTTTTACCATCTTTTACTATAGCCATTTTAATTCTATCTCTTTTGTTTCGTGCAAGTGGTTTATCTACAGTTCCATAGTCATCTTTTATTACACCTTCTGTAAGTGCAATATATTCTCTATTCATAGAATGATCCTTTAGTTGCTCTGCTAAAGATATGTGAGCTTTATCATTTTTAGCTACTACAATTACCCCAGATGTATCTTTATCAATTCTATGAACTATACCAGGTCTAATTACGCCGTTAATACCTGATAAGTCCTTACAATGATGCAACAAAGCATTCACTACTGTGCCTGAATAATTTCCTGGTGCTGGGTGAACGACCATGCCTTGTGGTTTATTAACAATAACAATGTCTTTATCTTCATAAACAATATTCAAAGGAATATCTTCAGATTCTACTTGTAATTCTTTATCTTCTGGAATTTTTACAATAAGCACATCATTAATTTTTAATTTATAATTTGATTTAACTTTTTTGTTGTTTACTAATATACTTCCTTCATTTACTATCTTTTGAAAATATGTACGAGATTTACCTTCATAGCATTCAACCAAAAATAAATCTATTCTTTTTAATTCCTCATCTAAATATACAATTTCTTCTTTTCTGTTTTCCATTAATCCCATTCCTTTATAATTGAGTAGCATAATAATATCGTACCAATTACTACAAAAATATCTGCAAAATTAAATGTAGGAAAATAATAAATATTTTTGTAATGTACCATAATAAAATCCACAACATATTTATAATAAATTCTATCAAACAAATTACCAATAGCTCCACTAATAATTAATGAAAGTGAAATTCTTGATATTAAAGTTTTTTTCATTTCTTTAAACATAAAATAAACAATTCCGCCCAAAATTATTATTGTAATTATTGCGAGAAAAACTGTTTTACCTTGCATAATACCAAAAGCTGCCCCTCTATTTTCTAAATACTGAAGATGAAAAAAATTCTTTATTAATTCAATATCATCACCTAACCGAAGATTATTAAATGCCCATATTTTTGTAATTCTATCAATAATTATACCTAGTATTATTATTACTAACTCCATAAACTCCCCCACCCTTAAACTTTATTCTAAAGTGTTCTTATACTGAGTATTGCTTATTTTCTCAATGTTCTCCACACATATTACATCTTGCTCTAACTCTTCACCATCTTTAATTGAATTAAAATTTTCCAATTTTCGAAGTGTATCTTCTTCATCAAATTCATTTATGTTATCACTGTTTTCAAAATTAAATGGAATACCTATTATTCTTTCCTCAGAGCTTTTATTACTATTAAAACTTTTTATCAAATGACTTTCTTCATTTGAACAACTTGAGCAAAGATTAGTATAAGGAATTATATCTAATCTCTTTTTTGAAATTTCAGTGCCACAGTGAGAACATATTCCGTAATCTCCATTTTCTAATCTCATTAATTCTTTGTTAATTTTGTCTAACATATTTTTTTGATTCTTTTCTAAAGCAATTTCCTTTTCAATTTGGTATAGTTCGGAACCTTCATCTCCTGTATGATTATCATAGTGTGAGAGTTCAGATCGTATACCACCATTTTCATTTAACAAATCCATATTTTTTGTTGAATTTAATTTTTTTTCTAATTCTTTTTTCTCATTTTGAAGTTTGTTCCTAAAATAATTTTTATCGCTATTATTCATAAATAACACTCCTTATTTTAATGTGGCATTATTTATGATTTGTATTTTTTATAATTATTACTCAATTAATTTAAGGATGTTTCTTATTATGCTAGTAGAATTTTTTACTGCTAGTGGTGTGAATTTCTCATAGTCACTAAATGCACCTGTTGCCGCATTATCTGATATTGATCTAATTACAACAAAAGGAATAGAATTCAAATAACATACTTGCGCTATACTTGCTCCTTCCATTTCACAAGCAATTGCATCAAATTGATTGCACATCCAATTTACTTTTTCTGCATTATTTATAAACTGGTCTCCTGATACGATTCTCCCTACAAAAACATTTACATCTTTATTCAACTTAGCTGATTTCTTAGCCAAGTGAACAAGTTCTTTACTACACTCAAAATGAAATACATCCATTCTAGGAATTTGTCCTATTACATCTCCAAAAGCCGATGTATCCATATCGTGATGCACTAAATTACTACCTATAGCAATATCGCCAGGTTTTATATCTTTTGCAACTCCACCAGCTACTCCAACATTTATTACTTTATCAACATTAAAATCATCAATTAGAATTTGTGTGCATATAGCAGCATTAACCTTCCCAATCCCACATTTAACAACTACAATCTTTTTTTCTAATAATAATCCAGTATTAAAAATCATATTAGCTTTTTCAACCTTACTCTCCACTTTCATTTCTTCTAATAATATACTAACTTCCTCATCCATTGCCCCAATAATTCCAATAACCATATTTAACCCTCCTAAGTAATTTATTAGATAAATATAATTTAACAAACTTTTGTTTGTTATACAATAAAAAAATAAAATCCCACTATAACAGTGAGATTATAATTACATTAAAATATATTTATTATTCTTCATCAACATCATCTATAAACTCAATAGAATTACTGATTCTAGTTACTTCTATATTCTCATCTGCATCTTTTTCTTCAATTTCATTATTAATAACTTCTTCAATTGATTCAATTGATTTAGATGTGTTATTCATGGATTCAGTATAACTTATATTGAAATTCTTTGTAAAATCTTCTTCTAAACTTTTGAAGATATCTAATTGAGTTTCCATAAAATTCTTATATTTTGATTTGAATGTCAAAAATTCTCTTTTAACTCTTCCATAGTCTTCATTAATTTTAATAACTTCAGTATGTGCATCATCAATTATTCTTTGTGCAGTATCATTAGCTTTCTTTAAAATTATATTAGCTTCTTCTCTAGTATTATTTTTCACTTGGTCTGCTGTGTTTTGGGCCATCAACAAAGTATTATTAATTGTTGCTTCTATCTGTTTATAATTTTCCAATTTTTCTTCTAACATAGCTAGTCTTTCTTTTAATGAAGAGTTGTCCTTATATAACGCTTCATAATCTTCAGCCACATCTTCTAAAAATTCATCAACATCATCTTGCTCATAACCTCTAAATGCCTTTTTAAATTCCTTGTTCTCAATATCCATTACTGTTATTTTCATTTAATTGTCCCCCTTAGTTAGATAAACTTGTATATTATAACTTTTTTTCTTCCTTTTTTAGTTTCACCTATAAATTCTCCAAATTTAAATTTACCATATCCCCTTATTGTAATAATATCTCCATAATTCAAATTACTATTTTTCTTATTCACGTTTTTATAATTAACCAAAACATTGCCTTTTTGTATCAATTTTATTGCTTCATTCCTAGAAATATTAACTGCTGCTGAAACAACTGTATCACACCTCTCTGAAGCTATTTGCAATCTAATTATTTCAAACTCATGAGTTGGAATACCTTCTTTTTCTATATTTACCTCTGCTATTTTTACAGGTGAATTTTTGACTTTATTCAAATTAATTTTAACAAATTCCACAATAATGTCTGCTACTGGTAAGTAACATTGTTCATCATTAATTACCAAATCACCGAATAAACCTCTTTTTACACCTAATGAAGTTAAAGCCCCTAAATAATCTCTATGATTTATTTTACTAAATTTCGAACTATTTGAAATTACTATAAGTTTTATTGGGAAGTTCAACTCATCAATTGTATTAAAAGGTTTAATTGCCAAAAATCTTCTTTCACTTTCTTCAAAAAAACCCTCTACAATAATTTCACAACCTAATAGTTGATTTTTTTCTTTAAGAACTTCCCAAATATTAGGTGTCAGAAATTCATTGTAATAAACAATTTTATTTGTTTTATTAGCTAATATTATTTTTTCATACAATTTTGATGCTAGTAATTCCTGATCAATCTGAAAATAACTTAAAAATTGATTCTTATTTATTTTAATCATATTTTTTCCAATTTAACATTCCATTAGTCTTTATGTCAGCTTTAAATTCATTATCCACTTCAATATTCGACGGAGACATTACATATACTCCTTTTTCTACTTCTTCTAGGCTACCACCTAACGCATAACATGACCCTGCAATAAAATCTATCAATCTTTGTGCAATTCCAGATTCAATACTTTTCATATTAATTACGCAAATTTTTCTATTTTTTAAATTGTCACAAATTTCTACAGCATCGTTATAATGACTGGGTTTGATTATTAAAATTTTTGTAGATTGAGCTGAATGTATACTTACAACTTTATTATTCCCCTTACTTTTACTTGCATATTTAAAAACATTATCTATATCATTATTTTCTTCATTATAGTCTTTTTCAAAATCTTCTAAGTCTTTTGCTTCCTCAATTTCATCAAAATCATCAGTGAATCCTAAAAAATTCATCATTTTATTTCCAATTTTCTTAGCCATTGAGATAACCTCCTTTATTAAAGCTCTTTATTATAATTCCTTTCACCAAAAATACCAGTACCAATACGAATCATATTGCCTCCATTATTTACAGCAAACATATAATCACCAGTCATTCCCATAGACAAATATTCCATAGTTATGTTTCTAAAATTCCTGTTACCAATATCATCAAAAATATTTTTCATCTTTTTAAAATAAATAATATTATCTTCCTCTATTCCTCTTGGAATAACTGTCATTAAACCTTTAATTCTTATGTTTTTGCATTTTTCACATTCAATTAATAAATTTTCAAGTTCCTCAATCATTATTCCTGATTTTCTCTCATCTCTCCCAATATTAATTTGCACTAAAAGATTAGCGATTTCCCCTTCTTTGGTATAAATTCGCTCAATTTCTTTTAAAAGTTTAATACTATCTAAAGAATGAATTAAAAAAACTTTCCCTACTAAATATTTTACTTTATTTTTCTGCAAATGTCCAATAAAATGCCATTTTACATCATCATGAAATTTATCATATTTATCTATCAATTCCTGAACTTTATTCTCTCCGAAATCCCTAATACCTATTTTGTACACTTTATCCATCTCATCAATAGTTCTTGTTTTTGATACTGCAATTAAATGAGTCTCAGATGTAATATTTGACATAATACAATCAATTTTCTTTTTAATCTCCATAATTCCACCTCAAATAAGCCTTTAATTTTCCTTAGGTATAGACATATATTCAATATATCTATTTCCACTATATGAAAATATTTTTATATCATTAGATTTATCTACCGAAATTTTAATTCCTCTTAATCTTAAAAAAGTTAATCTTTTATCATCTTCAAGAATTCCATTATATAACTCACCTTGATTTCCAATAACTTCAATTATAAAAGGACTAGCTATTTTTATCCCATTTACTTTTATTAGCGGTCCATCGCAAAGAATTGTAGATGTCTCAATTATTCTTTGTCCATTGATTGAAATAACTTCTGCACCAGAATTTTTAATATCATTTACTAAACTTCGCAAATCAAAGTCATGTATTAACCTCGACCATGCTTCCGATGTATTTTGAATATTATTGTAAACTTGTACACCGTCCTCAAGTGTGATTACTAACCCTGGCCCCTCAACATCTTCTTTTCCTAAAATTAAATTGTTAATTACTAATTCATTTTTCATTTCTTCAGTAACTTGATTAAAATCACTTGTATACTCGGAATATTTTTCTAACTTTTCTTCTAGATATTTTATGTCATTCTTTAAAACGCTTGTTTCTTTATATAAGATCAATCTATCATTATAAGCTTGTAAATACTCAGTAGGGCTTAAATATAATTTTGAATCTCCTTCTTTATTAGTATTTATATTTGAGGATATTAAAATACCAAATAATATTGATGCAACGAATATATATATAGTTGCTCCATTTTTTTTCATTTAGTCACCTCATTAATGCAATTTACTTTTTTCAATTTTTTCAATTAACGATCTCCTAATGGATGAAAAATTATTAAATATCCTACTACCGAATACTATTACTGCTGCAATATAAATTGGCATATCAAGTTTATCCCCTAAATATGTAAGTCCGACAGCAAGTATTGCATTTCCAAAAAAACCTGATATAAAAATATCACTTCTAAATTTCTCTTCTATCAAAGCCCTCAAACCTCCAAAAACTGAGTCCATCGAAGCTAATATTGCAACAGATAAGTAAGATGAAAACATAAGCGGTATGCTTATATTACCAAACAATCCAATTAGTACTCCTATTAATAATCCTACTAGTATAAACATTTAAACACCTCTAGTCATTATTTATTGTTTCTGCATATTTGAAATCCAATTCTAAAGCATACTTTAATATTTTAACATCATCAGCATACTCTATTTTAATATTGCTATTGCCAAAACGTCCATCTATAACCCCTGGGAAATCTAATGTTCCCTTTAAATTCTTTTTATTTCCAATTGCTTTTATAACAACTTCATTATTTGGTGAAATTCTCACATCATTAATAATAATTATGTCACCCGCATTATTAATTCCAGTCCTTGCAGTAATTCTAACATCATTTACACTAATAGCTTCGGCACCAGCATAATTCAATTCATTTATAAGACTTATCAAATCCAAAACATTAATAGATGATGAAACAGCCCCTGGTTCTGCAAAAATATCATTTGTTGGTGTAATTGTTATTATTGTTCCAGATCCTATTACATCAGTTTTACCTGTTAACATTCTAGTGTTCTCTAGCTCATTTACTATTGCTTTTGTCATAGTATCATTACTAGCAGCAGAAGTTTCATAATTTTTGACTTGTCCTTGCAGTTCATTTATCTTTTCTTCCATTTCTTCTTTCTGCTTATTCAATTGCTCAACCTCAAGAGTTATTTTCGCAACATCAGCTGTATCTGTTAAATTATTTTGCTTCGCAATTGCTTTTATCTGATAAGTAATCATAAAACCTAACGATATTGAAACAACACCAATTGCAATTTTTTCGCTTACTTTTTTCATTATGTCCTCCTATTTTTCTATCTTAAAAACCGGGTTTCCAGTGTAACTTACATCAATATACCCTTTTTTATCATATAAATTATTATTATTCAAAATATTTATACCTTTATTTACTTTATCTTTCAAATTCTCAGAATCTCCTATAATAATACACATATTATTATAGGAGATCTTTATATCAATTAAAGATTCAATATTTACGATATCAGGCTTATCTAAACTACTATCCAAATAAATAAAAAGGTCCGTAAGGTCCTTAATTAACTTTTGTTGTCTATTGTCTTCAGTTACATAAGTATTAACTTCTAGTCCATTTATATTTATTCCTTCTAGTAATATTATATCATTATCATCCAGATTATCTTTTACATCAAATATAAATCCTGTCTCGTCTATTAAAAAAAAGTTGAGGCCACTTTTTATATAAAACATATGGTTTTTTTCAAGTGTATCAATTATCAGTGTGTCAGGAAATACTTTTTTTACATCAACTTGAGAAATTTCGCTCAATTTAACTAATTCATTTTCTATATTTTTTTTCCTAACAAAAAAAATGTTTGTCCCATAAACCTCTTTAAGTTCTGATTGTATATATTCTTCCTTAATAGTCATATTATCATTAATAACTATATTTTTAATTTTAAAAATAGGCAAATTTATCCCCACTAATACTAATAATGCAAATAAAAACAAAAGAGGCAATAAATATTTTTTCTTTTTATGTTTCTTAATTTGATTGTTATTTTGCTTCTGATTATATATCATCGTATTAGCCTTTCATATGAATTTCCATTTATATAATACCACATAATGTAATAATAATAAATATTAAATAAAAATTTTTACCCTTTGTTAATCATATTTTGCAAACAATAAAAAGCCCTTTTGGGCTTTAAATTTTTTTTATATGTCGTGATATATTTAATAAAATTCCCATTGCTGCCATATTTACGACCAAAGATGAACCTCCATAACTAATAAAAGGAAGTGGAACACCTGTAACAGGCATAGTACCAGTAACAACGGCAATATTTATAAGTGCTTGTATAGCAATTATACCTGTTATACCAACTGAAAGCATGGTACCATAAATATCTGGAGCTTTGCTAGCAATTCTTAACCCTCTAAATACAAAAAATATAAACAAACCAATTATAAATAAACAGCCTACAAGGCCAGTTTCTTCACCAATAACTGCAAAAATAAAATCATTGTGAGGTTCAGGTAGTAATGTATATGTAGTTTGTCTTGATAAACCTAATCCAACTCCTGAAATTCCTCCTGCACCTAATGCTAGTAAAGATTGTATCAATTGATAACTATCTCCTTGGGGGTCTGCCCATGGATCCAAGAAACTACTTATTCTATCTAATCTAAACGGTTCAATAAGTATACCTACTACACCAAGTGCAAATACTAATGCCACTACTAAAAAAATATGTTTTATATCACATCCCGCTGTAAATAGCACTAATAAAGTTACTATCATTATCACAGAAGCAATACTTAAATTCTTCTCCGCCAAAACTAAAGCTGCAAAAAATCCAGATACCAATAAAAATGGTACTACTCCTTGCCAAAAGTTCTTCATCTTATTTCCTTTATTCTCTATACTTTGTGCCATAAAGAGAATAACAACATATTTTGCAAGTTCAGAAGGCTGCAAAGAAAATCCTAGAAATGATATCCATCTTCTAGCACCATTAACTGGTTTAAATATTGGTAAAAAAACTGCAAGCAGTAAAATAACAGTACCTATCATTATAAACTTTGTATATTTTTTATACTTATGATAATCAATATTTTGTATTATTATCATAGCCGTTAAGCCTAACGCCCACCACATACCTTGTTTTTTTAAGTAGTACATTCCATCACCATTTTTTAGACTCGATGGATAACTTGCACTAAACACCATTATTACCCCTATAGATACTAAGAGCAAGATTGTCATAAACAACCAAAAATCTACTTCTCCAGATTTTTTATTTGCTACCTTATACATAAAACTCCTCCTGAAAATCATTCAATATTATAAAACTGATAGAAATCCTAATAAGCAAAGTATTACTGTCACTATGGAGAAAACAGCTACTACTCGTGTTTCATGCCAACCACATAATTCAAAATGATGATGAAGTGGACTCATTTTAAATATTCTTTTACCTGTTTTTTTAAAATATGCAACTTGAATTATTACTGACATAGTTTCAGCTAAATATATTCCACCTACCAGTATTATAATAAGAGGTAGTTTCATAACCAGAGCAATTGCTCCTATAGCTCCCCCTAAGGCTAGCGATCCAGTATCTCCCATGAAAACTCTAGCTGGGAAAGCATTGAATTGTAAAAATCCAAGCAAAGCTCCTGCAAGTGCCGCTGCAACAATTGATACATGATAATAGCCTAATATAAAGCTTAAAGAAGCAAAAAATGTAGCAACTAAAATAGTAACTGTTGTACATAAACCATCTAAGCCATCTGTAAGATTCACTGCATTAGTTATAGCTGCAAAGTAAAAAACAATAAATGGTATATATACTAATCCTATATTCACTTCAATTTTCAAAAATGGTATAAAAATCATACTTCCAATATCATTATTTTTATAGGCTAGTATTGCTATTATAAAAGAAACAATCAAAAGTAAAAGCATCTTTTTTTTAGGTGTTAATCCTTCACTTGTCTTCTTCTTAATATTTAAAAAATCATCCAAAAATCCAATTAATCCAAATCCAATTAATGAAAAAAGTATAATAAAAACATTGTAGTTAATATTCCTATCAACAATAAATATAGTTATTATAGTTGATATTATAAATAGTACCCCACCAATAGTAGGAGTACCTGATTTTTTCTGATGGCTTTTAGGACCCTCTTCCCTTATATTCTGTCCAAATTTTAATTTATGTAAAGCTGGCAATAATAGTGGCCCAAGTAAAAGTGAAATAAAAAAAGCTACGATTACTGAATATATCATTAAACTCATTAGTTTTCTCCTCTAACCTTCGTATTTTAATAGAAATTCAACTATATGCTCAAATTTCATATATCTCGATGCTTTAATAAGAACTACATCTTTATTGTCAACAATGCTGTGTAATTTTATTAATGCTTTTTCAACAGATTTAAATTGATAACTTTCCCTCCCTGAAAAACCTCTGCAATAATCTTCAGAACATTCTCCAATTGTTACTATTAAGTCTATATTATTTAAAAGGGCGTACTCTCCAATGGACCTATGGAGTTCTGATGAATTATCGCCTAATTCTTTCATCGTTCCTAAAATTGCAATTTTTCTACCTTCGTATGTACTCAAAATATCAATAGCTGCTCTCATAGAATCTGGACTTGCATTGTAGCAATCATTTATTATAGTAATGTAATCCGTTTTCTTTATTTCTAATCTCATAGAAGTTCTTTCTATATTTCGTAATCCCTTTTTCATTTCATCAAAACTTATCCCTAATTCATCAGCACATGCAATACAAAGCAATGAATTTAGAACATTATGCTTCCCAATTAAATCAAAAGTAAATTCTTGTTCGAACTTACCCTCTTTATAAAGATTAAATCCTATAGAATCTTTTCTACATACTACATCACTGGCATAAAAATCCTCATTACTAGAATATCCTGTCTTAATTAACCTATGTTCACCTTTATTTATTTCCCTTAATAAATCATTTTCACTATTAACTATCAACAAGTTGTTCGCATGAAAGTAGTTTGTTATTTCCATCTTTGCTCTAAGTATATTCTCTCTGGTCTTTAAAAATTCCAAATGAGAATCTCCAATATTAGTAATAATAGCCATATCCGGCTTCGCTGTCTTAGCTAATCTATCTATTTCACCTAAGTTACTCATGCCCATTTCTAATACTGCAATATCGTATGAATTATCCAATTTAAATATCATTAATGGTAACCCGATCTCATTATTGAAATTCCCTTTTGTTTTAAATACTTTGTATTTGCTGCTTAACATAGCTGCTAATATATCTTTCGTTGATGTCTTTCCTGTAGATCCTGTTATGCCAACAACCTTTATTTTTAGTTTATTCCTATAATATTCTGCAAGTTCTAAAAGAGCTTTTTTAGTGTCATTTACTAATATTATTGAAGTTTTCTTTTTTAAATTACATTTATCAAATATCTCCTCATCAACAATACATAGAGATGCTCCTTTATTACTTGCCTCTTCTACAAACTTGTTCCCATTAAAATTTTCACCAGTTAATGCAAAAAATATACAATCTTCTAAATTTTTTCTTGTGTCTGTTTCAACTCTATTAAAGTACTCATTCCCTGAATTAATTAAACTTTTACCACTAACAGCTTTAAGGATCTCATCAAAAGTTAGTTTTTCCATTCTTAGAAAACCTCCCTAATTATTTCATCAATTACTTCTCTTTCATCGAAATGAATAACTTCATTTTTAAGTATTTGGTAATCTTCATGACCCTTACCAGCAATAACAATCACATCATTTTCTTCTGCTATCTGTATCGCCTTTTTTATTGCGTCTTTTCTATTTACTACAACTATTAAATTATCGTCATTATCTTTCTCAATTCCATCCATAATATCTTTAATAATTTCTTCTGGATCTTCTGTTCTTGGATTATCTGATGTGATAATAGCTACATCAGATAGCTCCGAACCAATTTTTCCCATGATAGGTCTTTTAGTTTTATCTCTATCCCCACCACAACCAAAAACACTAATCAATCTACCTTTAGTAAATTCTTGTGCTGTTTTTAAAATATTTTCCAACCCATCAGGAGTATGCGCATAATCAATAATAATATCAAAATTCAAATTATATTTATTTGATACAAGTTCACATCTACCGGGGACAAAAGCATTTTCTAATCCTTTTTTTATTATTTTAACATCAATATTTTCTCTAAGGCACACTGCTGCTGCACAAAGCGCATTATACACGTTATATCTACCTGGTATATTCAAATGGATTTGTTCTTTTAATCCTTTGTAATTCAAATCAAATTGAACTCCCCTTGAATGAGTAATTATACCTGACGCAACAACATCTGCATCATTAACTAAAATGGAATAAGTAATGCTTGATGAATTAGTATCTTCTATTATTCTCTTTCCGTATTCATCATCTATATTAACTATATTATTTTTACCATTTTTGAACAATTTCAATTTTGCCTTATAGTATTCTTCAAAAGTATTGTGAAAATCCAAATGGTCTCTAGTCAAATTTGTATATAATGAATAGTCAAAATCAACATTATACACCCTATCCAAAGATAAAGAATGCGATGAAACTTCCATTATGCAATATTCCACATCTTTACATACCATTTTCGAAAAAAGTTCTTGAAGTTCTAGAGATTCAGGCGTTGTTCTCTCAGTACTAATCTTCTCATCTAAAATATAGTTATTAATAGTCCCAATCAAACCGGTTTTCTTCTTAGCAGCCTTTAAAACTGATTTTAGCATAAATGAAGAAGTTGTTTTCCCATTTGTACCTGTAATACCTATAAGTTTTATTTTATGTGAAGGATTATCAAAATAGTTAGCCGCTGATATAGCTAATGCTTTCCTTACATCTTCAACTTGTAATATGGTTATTTGCAAGTTATCACCAGTTTTGATTTTTTTACTACAAATAATTACTGATGCACCCTTTTCTATTGCCTTTTGTGCAAAATCATGACCATCAACTTTATATCCTTCTACACAAAAAAACACATCGCCATTTCCAACTTTTCTTGAATCATATTGTATTTTTTCAATTTCTTTGTTAATATCTCCATTTAAAATGCTATATTTTACTTTATTAAGCACTTTCTTAAGTTCCATAACTACACCTCATACTCAAAATTTAAATACTAGAATTATTATACCATCAAACAAATTTTTAGAAACAAATTTTTTCTTTAATCTGGTATGTTTTCTAATTGCAAAACTACTTTTTGACCTTTTAAAACACTTTGTCCAGGGCTTATACTTTGTTCAGAAACTAATCCTTCCCCTAAAAATGTTACTTCCACACCCAGCTTATTCAAAATATCCTCTGCTTTTTCTGTGTTTAGTCCTATTAAATTAGGCATAACTACATCTTCGGTTTCTACGGATCCATTACCAGTATATAAAATTATTTCACTAGTCTCTTTTAAAGTATATCCAGGTTTTGGCATCATATTCACTATATAATCACCTTCACCACTAATTTTATAGCTTAAATTACTCTCCTCAATAGAAGAAATTGCTTCAGCTTTTTTAAATCCTCTAACCTCTGGAACTACAACATCTTCTAATAATGCTTTTTCTCCATATTCTTCATTTGCTATATCTAAATAATTAAAAGCATTCACAAAAACTTCTTTTGCTACTGGCGCTGCAATTTGTCCTGCATAGTAATTAGATGGGTCTGGCTCGTCTATTGAAATAAATACTGTGATTTTGGGTGTTTCCCCTGGAAGTATAGGTGCCATGCCACCAAAAGAAGCAATATACTTTTTTTCAGCATAAACACTATCTACCACTTTTTGTGCAGTACCTGTCTTTCCTCCAATGTGATAACTTTCAACATAAGCTTTTTTGCCTCCGCCTTCTGAAACAACTTTTTCTAAATATCCTCTCAGTCTGTCCATAACCTCTTTATCTTCAATAACTCTAATATTCTCGTCTTCATACTGCTCATCAATGATTAATTCTCCTTCATCATCATAATGAGTAATATCTTTCATAACATGAGGCGTATAATAAGTCCCCCCATTAGCTATAGCATTCATTATAGTAACATATTGTATTGGTGTTAAAGTATTAGTTTGCCCAAAAGATATTGTTGCTAAATCTGTTTCAGTAACATCCTCAGCAGATTTTATAATTCCAGCAGCTTCTCCTGGTAAGTCAATACCAGTTTTATGACCTAATCCAAATGCATCAATATGTTTATATAGTTTGTCTACTCCCAACAATTCTGCCAATTTCATAAAACCAACATTACATGAATTTTTTAGAATATCAACAAAGGATTGAGTACCATGACCAGTCGTTTTCCAACAATGTATTATTCGTTTACCTATTGTTACACTACCATTACAAATAACAGTGAATGTATCTTCGTCAATAACTTTTTCTGCCATAGCAGCTGTTGCTGTTACTACTTTAAATATGGAACCTGGTTCATAGGTATCACTTACAGCCCTATTTCTCCAACTCTGTTGTAACTCTTCATAACTCTCCCCTTCTACCCACGGGTCATTTAAATCGTAATCCGGTTCGTTTACCATCGCTAGAATCTCACCATTACTGGGATCACTTATAATTATGGTTACTGCATTAGCTTTGTTATCTATCATAGCTTGTTCAGCTGCATTTTCACAAATCAACTGTAGAGTGGAGTCTATTGTCAAAACTACATCTTTGCCTTCAATTGGGTCAACAAATTCAGAAATATATGATGGGAATAATCCTTCATACCCATTTATTTCAGAAATCTTTACTCCATTAACTCCTGATAATTCTGTATTATATTGGAGTTCAACCCCTGCTAAGCCACTTCCATCTGAATTTGTATGCCCTAACACATGTGAAAGAAATTCTCCATTATTAGGTTCTCCATCTAATTCGCCATTAGGATAAACTCTTTCTACATCTGGCGAAATATTTATTCCATACAGATTAAGAGCTTCAAGCTCATCTGCTCCTTCTTTATTAATCCTTCTTGCTAAAATAGCATCACCCCATTCGGTATGTGCTAATATAGACAATATCTTTTCCTCCGTAACATCGACACAATCACTTGCCATTTTAGCAAATTCTTCATTTGATATGTTATTTTTTTCAAGCGTGATTCTTAATACATTCAAATCTAAGTCTGCTCTATAAACATTTACGCTAGTAGCCAAAACCTGTCCATTTCTATCTAATATGTCGCCTCTTCTAGGTGCAATAGTTACATCATTAGCCCATTGAGTTATTGCAATGCTCTTGTAATCATTTGATTTAATTATCATTATGTAAAACAACTTAACAACAAGAACAAAAAACAAAAACAAAAGTATGCCTGCAGTACCAAGCATCCTTTTCTTAATTTTAACCTTATCTATATATTTTTTAACAGCCACATCTTTACCCCCGCCAATTATTATCCTCTAAATTACCTTTTCAACAAACTATGAACTTATTTCTATTTAGTTTCTTGCACCCCATTATAAGCAGTAAAATTATCTTTATCCAAATCAACCGACACACAATTTTGTGAGCTTGGTAGAAACATTTCTAGTTCACCTTTTGAAATACTTTCAATATAACTTATATTGTCTGATTTTAACAATTCAATCCTTAAATCCTCATTAACAGCATCCATTTCAGCAATCTGATTTTCTACTATTTTAATTTCTCTTTCTATTTGTAATATATCACTATATCTTTTTACTATACTAAAAGCTATGACAAAAGACAAAACAACGCTTAAAAAAACTTTCATTTTTAAATTTAACTCAGCTTTTTTCTTTTGCTTATTGAGTTTTTTCTTGTAATCTTCAAATTCTTGATGCTGTCTATTTTTCCCAATATGTTTTTCAACTGTATTAGGATCTAGTGCTGTATTCCCATAAACATAGCTCATATTTCTACTCATAATAATCTATTCACCTCATTTATTAATTAGAACTTATTTTTTTAGCTACTCTAAGCTTAGAACTTTTACTTCTTGGATTGCTCTCTTTTTCTTCCTCAGAAGGTTCTATTGGTTTTCTTGTAACAATAGTAATTTTAGGTTTCTTCCCACATACACAATACGGGAAATCCTTAGGACATGTACAAGGGTCTTTTAATTCTGAAAAAGCTCTTTTGACAATTCTATCTTCTAATGAATGAAACGTTATAATAGATATTCGCCCATCTACATTTAAGCGTTCAATAGCATCTAAAATAGTTTTTTTTAGTATACCAAGTTCATTATTCACTTCAATTCGAATAGCTTGGAAAGTTTTTTTCGCAGGATGCCCTGAATTTTGAAACTTCATTGGGATAGAACCCTTAATAATACTCACTAACTCAGTTGTAGTCTCAATGTTTTTTTCTTTTCTTGTTTCTAAAATATTCCTTACAATCCTAGATGCAAATTTTTCTTCTCCATAATCTCTTATCACTCTTATGAGTTCTTTTTCAGAATACTCATTAATAACTTGAAAGGCAGTAAGAGCATCATCTCTATTCATTCTCATGTCAAGATAAGCCTCTTTCATATAACTAAATCCTCTATCTGCCGTGTCTAATTGATAAGAAGAAACACCTAAATCCATAAGAATTCCATCTATTTTTTCGATATTAAGCTCTGAAAGTATCCTATCAATATTATAAAAATTATCATGCACATAAGTAACGTTGTCAAAACAGTCTAGCTTTTCTTTAGCAAAACGCAAAGCATCATTATCTTGATCTATCCCTATAAGACGTCCTTTAGTGGACAACCTCTTTAATATTTCTATTGAATGTCCTGCCCCACCTAATGTACAATCTACATAAATCCCGTCTTCTTTAATTTGCAAACTTTCTATCACTTCATCTAACAGCACTGATACATGTTTAAATTCCATATTACCACCCTTATATTCCTAATTCGCTCATTTTATCTCCAATTTCATCGAAATTGATGTCTGAATTATTATAGTCTTCCCATTTTTCCTTACTCCATATTTCAATTCTTGTCATTACTCCTATACTTACTATTTCCTTTTTTACACATGCATATTCTAATAAATTTTGTGGTATAAGAGTTCTTCCTTGTTTATCGATATCTATTTCATTTGCACCTGAGAAAAAAAATCTCACAAATGCTCTGGCATCTTTGCTAGTAAGTGGTAATTTTTTTAATTTTTCTTCTAAAATTTTCCATTCTTTTATAGGGAATACATATAAACACCCATCAAGCCCCTTAGACACAACACATTTACCATCAAGCTGTTCTCTAAGTTTTGAAGGTATTATCATTCTATTTTTAGAATCAAGAGAATGAGAATATTCACCAATAAACATATTTACACCCCAATTATACTATTTCACTCCATTTTCAACCACTTTTAACCACTAGTTACTACTTCTATAAAAGTTTTAAAATTCCTTCTATTATAAATAAATATTTTTTAATTTTTAGGGATTATTTAAAATAAAGATTTATTCATTGGGTTTACACATATATAATTGATGTGGAATCCTCTAATACTCTACTTTTACTTGTTGAAATACAATAAACTCTAGAGTATAATCTATTAGTGGATTATAAAAAATATATTTAATTAGAAAGAGATAAAGAAAGGACTGTTAATATATGAAGCTAGGTATCGTTGGTTTACCTAATGTTGGTAAAAGCACATTATTCAATGCAATAACTAAAGCTGGAGCAGAATCTGCAAATTACCCCTTTTGTACTATAGAACCAAATATAGGAGTAGTAAATGTTCCAGATGAAAGATTAGAAGTATTAGAGGAAATGTACGCTCCTAAGAAAAAAACTTATGCATCTGTAGAATTTTGTGACATTGCTGGCCTTGTAAAAGGTGCAAGTAAAGGCGAAGGTTTAGGCAATAAATTCTTATCTCATATAAGAGAAGTTGCATCTATAGTACATGTAGTTAGATGTTTCGATGACGATAACATTGTTCATGTCGAAGGCTCCATTGACCCTATTAGAGATATTGAAACAATAAATACAGAATTAATATTATCAGATTTAGAAGTGTTAGAAAGAAGAATGGAAAAAACAGTAAAACTCGCTAGAAGTGGTAATAAAGATGCTAAGTTCGAACTGTCCATTATGGAAAAATTAAAAGAGCATTTAGAATCCGAAAATCCTGCAAGAACACTAGAAGTAGCTACTGAAGAAAACGTATTTATTAAAACTTTATTCTTAATTACTTCAAAGCCCGTGTTATATGTTGCAAACCTTTCAGAAGAAGATTTAATGGATGGTAATTCTGAGAACGAATATGTTAAAATTGTAAAAAAACATGCAGAAAGTGAAAACTCAGAAGTAATAACTATTTGTGCAAGAATCGAAGAAGAATTATCAGCATTAGAAGAAGATGAAAAAGAAGAATTACTAAATGAATACGGTATAAAACAGCCTGGCCTAAATCTTCTTATTAAAGCTAGCTATAGTCTTTTAGGTTTAATGAGCTTTTTAACTGCCGGCAAAGACGAAGTAAGAGCTTGGACTATTAATATAGGAACTAAAGCACCTGCTGCTGCCGGTAAAATACATACAGATATTGAAAGAGGATTTATTAGGGCAGAAATCGTTTCTTATGATAAATTAATTAGTTGTGGTTCTGAAGTTACTGCAAGAGAAAAAGGTTTTTATAGATTAGAAGGAAAAGAATATATAATGCAAGATGGTGATGTTGTTCATTTTAGATTTAACGTTTAATATTTCAAAAGAATAGAAGCTTTTTAAGCTTCTATTCTTTTCTATTTGATTCTTTATATTTTTCAAGCTCACTTCTTACTTTTTTCATAACCAAATCATAATCACCCATTAAGATTTCTATAGCATCTTTAATATTATCCATCACGTAAATATTAAATTCGCCTTTTTTTATTGCTGCTTCTATTTCGCTATCCAAAACTAAATTATCCCTATTGCTATTTGGCATCAACACTGCTTTACCTGTATGGGTACTAATATAATCACAGACTTTAAAAAAGCCTTCGATTTTATCATTAATTCCACCTATAGATTGAATATCTCCAAACTGGTTAATAGAACCTGTTACTGCAATGCTTTGTTTAACAGGAATTCTACTAATTGAAGAAATCATAGAAATAAATTCTGCAACTGATGCACTATCTCCATCCACTAGCCCATAAGTTTGTTCAAAACTGATATTAAAATTAATTGGTAATTTACCGTAACCACCAACAAATTCGTTTATTAATCCTCTTAATATATTAACAGATTTTTTATGAATCTTACCACTTAGGTTACTTTCACTTTGAACATCAATTATTTCTCCATCACCTTTGTAGCATGCACACGTAACTTTAAACGGTTTCCCAAAAGAATAATAGTTTAAGTCTATTACAGATAAACCATTAACCTGCCCGACAAAAGATTTATTTAAACAAATATTTATTTTATTCTCTTTAAAATATTTTTCGAATTCTTTTTCGAATAAATTCATATTTTGATAAGGAAAGAAAAAATCTTCACTTTCAATCATTTTATTATTATGTTTAATTGCATTTCGATTAGAATATACTAAAATATCATTAATCAAATTTGCATCCAAATATAATTTACTACTACTTTCTGCTTTTCTTGAAAAATATTTCGCTAGTTCTTTAATCGCTCTATCGCTAATATTTAAATAATTATTTTCCTCAATCAAACTATAAACCATATCCTTAAATTTTCGCTTAGTGTTCTCATCAATATCAACAACCGGGTTATACTGTATACAACATTTAAAGAGATTTTTAAATTCCTCATCACTATTAAATAAAATGTCAAAAATTTCATAACTTCCTATTAGAAATATTTTTGTATCAAGTTTAATATCTTGAAGTTTAATAGCACTTACACTCAAAAGATCAAGATAGTTCTTATTTTGATTAATTTTTAATTCATTTGTATTTAAGAATTTTTTTAAATAATAATATGCCTTATAATCTTGTAAAAGTTTTTCAGCATTTAAAATCAAACATCCTCCATTAGCTTGAATAAGAGAGCCACTTTTAACATTTGATAAATCTGAAGTATAATTCCCATTATCGTTTTTATATTCTATATTACCAAATAAATTATTTATATTAGGGTCATCTTCATAAATCACTTTAGGATGATCAAACTCTGAAGAATCAAATAAAACATTTATGTCATATCCTAAAATTATTTCTTTTATTATATTATCATCATCATCAAAACTTGCTGTATATTCTTTAATTACTTTTTCTTCTATAGACTGGCAAATATATTCTAAAAATGCTATTGCATTAATATCTTCCTTCAATTCATTTCTATAATCAGATTTCATTTTTTTTGTTTCATTAGATAAATAAAGATTAAATAATTCTTTTAATTCCTTTACTTGATATAATTCTATGTCCTTCAAATCTCTTATGATTTCTTTTGCTTCTTTTTTTAATTCAGTCACATTTTTCATGATATCATCTTTTTTAGTTGAATCTAACAAATCAAATTCATCTTCTGGAATCGGAACTTTATCCTTAATAGGAATAAATGAATAACCACTATAAGAAGTTTTAATTTGGAGATTTTTCTTCTCAGCTTTTTTCAAAAGTTTGTCAATTAGATCATTTCTTTTTTTCTGAATTTCATCAATTAACTCTTCTTTTTCATTCAAATCTGTATCATTATAAAATTTATTTATTATTTCATAATACTCCTCCTTAATACTCCTCAGATAGTTTTCAATTTTTTTACCATTCCCACTTTTTAAATATAAAACTTCTCCTTCATCTTTTTTTTCTTTAATTACATAACATATATCGCCTGGAATACTTTTCCCTTGTAATAAATTTTCTATATATTTCATAAGATTTTTTAATCGATAATTATAGCAATTATCGATTAAATATATATTAAAACCCTTTTGATTAATACCAAAAGCAACATCTATATTTTCAAAAATTTCATCTTCAAACTCTACTTTATCATTTTCCTTCGTAATACTATCAAAATTTATATTATATATTATTTCCTTAGATTTTAAAACTCGCTTCAATTAATTGCCCCCCTTTCTCTTTATTATATTAATATTCTATTATCTGAAAAATAGGAACAATTTCTTTATAAAACAAAAGCTGTTGACATTAAGTCAACAGCTAACTTTACTAATAATTACCTTTTTCAACCTCTAATCCATTAATAATTTCTACGGAAGAAGAAGCTCCTATCCTTGTTGCTCCATTTTTAATCATAATTAAAGCATCTTCAAGTTTTCTAACACCACCTGATGCTTTAACCCCCATTTCATTTCCTACTGTTTCTCTCATTAATTTAATATCTTCAGGAGTTGCTCCTCCTGTAGAAAAGCCAGTCGATGTCTTTACAAAATCAGCTCCCGCTTCTTTTGAAATTTCACAAGCTTTTTTCTTTTCTTCATTAGTTAAAAGACAGGTTTCAATTATAACCTTTGTAAGCGCTTTTCCCTTTGCTGCTTCTACAACGGCCTTAATATCTTTTAATACATATTCATAATCTCCATCTTTCATTCTACCTATATTAATAACCATATCTACTTCTTGTGCCCCATTTTCAATAGCTTCAATTGTTTCAACTTCTTTAACATTTGTAGTTGCTGCTCCAAGTGGAAAACCAATAACAGTACATACTTTGACTTCACTTCCCTTTAGTTCATCTGCAACTAATTTTACAAAACTAGAATTTATGCAAACAGAAGCAAAATTATATTCTAAAGCTTCTTTGCAAACTTTTTTTACTTGTTCCAATTGAGTATCTGGCTTTAAAATTGTATGGTCTATCATTCTAGCTAAATTTTCTTTTCTCATATTTATCCCTCCGAATATTTCTTTATTTACACAATAGTATTCTATACTAACTCTTAATTTCAAACAAGTATTAAATTATTTAAAGACCTCTAAAAAAGTATTCCAATGTAATATTTCCGAAATATTTCTTATAAATAAAAACAAATTATTATTAATAATGCTTTTAGTATTTCAAAAATCCTCATACTATGATATAATTCACTTTGATATCCTAAAATATTTAAGTAGAAAAGGAGTTAATATAATGGGCTTTAGAGATAGAATTGCACAAAGTTATACTAATAATTATATCAAAAAGTATGGTGATAGGCTTACTCAAACACAGGGTAAAGTTTTAAATATTAAAGTAGAAAGAAAAGCTATACTTTGGATCTTTAACAAAATAATGGTCACTATAATAGTAAAACCTGATAGAAGTAAGAATATTGTAAAAACTTATTACAATAAAAACAGATGGTTTAAAAAACCTAATTTCATAAACATATCACAAGGACACTCATTAATGATTCAAGGATTAAAAGGGAAAAAAGGCAAAGATAACAGAGAACAAATTCAAATCTTAAACATAATAAATATGACTAATAAACAACAACTTGTTCCTGTTGAAGGTCAAGATATGAAAAAAATCAAAGAAGCAACAAAGGTTAAATATAAAAACAGATAGATAAAAAGGAAGCTAATATAGCTTCCTTTTCTATCTAATAAATTATTTTAACCATCCTAAAGACCTGTTTACAGCTTTATGCCATTCTTTTACTAGTTCATCCCTTTTTTCTACTTCTATTTCAGAAGTAAAAGTTCTATCAATAGCCCAGTTATTAACAACGTCTTCTTTGCTTTCCCAATACCCAACTGCTAAACCTGCCAAATACGCTGCACCTAAAGCTGTTGTTTCAATTACCTCTGGTCTTTGAACTGCTTTTTCTAATATATTTGATTGGAATTGCATCAAGAAATTATTAGCAGTAGCACCACCATCTACTTTTAATGTATCTAATTCAATACCAGAATCCTCTGACATCGCCCTCAATACATCAAAAGTTTGATATGCCATAGACTCTACAGCTGCTCTTATAATATGCTCTTTCTTTGCACCTCTAGTTAAGCCTACCATAGTTCCTCTAGCATAAGAATCCCAATATGGTGCTCCTAAACCAACAAAGGCCGGAACAAGATATACACCATTAGTATCTTCAACTGCTTCACAATACTTTTCAGATTCAGGTGCACTATCTATCATTTTCAATTCGTCTCTTAACCATTGAATAACTGCTCCACCAATAAATATACTTCCTTCTAATGCATACTCTGGTTTTTCATTTGTGCTTGCAGCCATTGTAGTTAATAAGCCGTTTTTAGAATCCACTGCTTTATTCCCTGTATTCATTAACAAGAAGCATCCTGTTCCATAAGTATTCTTAGCCATACCTGGTTTAAAACAAGCTTGACCGAATAGAGCCGCTTGTTGATCCCCAGCATCACCTGAAATTTTAATCGGTGCTCCAAAAATTTCTTTAATTGTTTCACCATATACATAACTTGATGGTTTAACCTCTGGTAGCATTGAAGAAGGAATTTTTAATTCTTGTAAAAGTTCAGCATCCCATTTTAAATCATGTATATTATATATCATAGTTCTTGAAGCATTTGTATAATCGGTTACATGTACTTTACCACCAGTTAAATTCCATATTAACCATGTATCTATATTACCAAATAGTAAATTACCTTTTTCAGCTTCACTTCTTGCTCCTTCAACATTTTCAAGTATCCAATTTATTTTTGTACCAGAAAAATACGCGTCTAAAATCAAACCAGTTTTCTTACGAATCGGTTCAGCTAAAAATTTGTCTTTTAATTCTCCACAGAAATCAGCTGTTCTTCTACATTGCCATACAATAGCATTATAAACAGGTTTTCCAGTATTTTTATTCCATACGACAGTAGTCTCTCTCTGATTTGTGATTCCTATTGCCGCAATATCTTCAGCTGTAGCTTCAACTTTCTTTAGAGCCTCTCTTGCTACTTCTAATTGAGTTTCCCATATTTCCATAGGATCATGTTCTACCCATCCAGCTTTAGGATAAATTTGCGTGAATTCTTTTTGTGCAGATGATTTGATTTGTCCTCCCTTATCAAATAAAATACACCTTGAACTAGTAGTTCCTTGATCTAACGCCATAACATACTTTGCCATATAATTACCCCCTAATATTTTGTATTCCATAAATCTCTTTTTGTAGTTGAAACAGAAATAGCTCCTGCGTATATCGAATCTAAAACATCTTCTTTTGTTTTTATAAATCCACCAGCTATAATTGGGATATGGATTTTTTTCTCTAGTTCTTCAATTATTATACTAGCTATTCCTGGTAAAACTTCTATAGCATCTGGTGAATCTTCTATAATACTATGAACACCAGTTTTTATCGAAAGTGAATCCACTATAAATATTCTTTGTATTGTGAATAGTTTTTGACTCTTAGCATACCTAATTTTTCTAGCCTTTGTTGTTATTATACCATCCGGTTTTATATATGTCTTAATAAATCTTATTCCAACTTCATCTGCTTTTAGGCCTTCAATTAAATCAATATGAATGAATACCTTTTTGTGCCTTCTTTTAAGAAGTGTACATACACCTTTTAACTCCATAATATTTCCATACAAAACAAAAACTATATTTATATCTGTTTCAATAACTTTTTTCAAGTCATCATTATTTCTAATAGCTGCTATTACAGGATTCTCTACAAATAATTTCCTATTTACATCATTATTTTGCTTTGTTCTCATCAACTTCTCCCATAATTTACATTAAAATAAAAACTTTATCTACCCATTAATTAAAATACAATAACAGCCAATATACATCCTAATATACCACCAACAATAGGTCCTACTACTGGAACCCATGAATAACCCCAATCAGAATCTCCTTTTCCTGGTATAGGAAGTATAGCATGTGCTATTCTAGGTCCTAAGTCCCTAGCAGGATTTAGAGAATACCCAGTTGGTCCTCCAAGAGATAAACCCAATACAAAAATAAGCAAACCAACTGCTAATGCACTTATACCTGCTGCCATTTCAGCTTGACCTAAACCTTGTAATCCAAATAATAACATCATTGTTGCTAACACTTCACATAAAAAGTTAGCAGGCAAGTTTCTTATAGCTGGACCAGTTGAAAATACGCCTAATTTAGTTGCTTTATCTTCTGTTTCTTTCCAGTGAGGTAGGTAAGTTAAATAAACTAAAACTGCACCAACTATACCACCAAGTAACTGAGCTGCAAGGTAACTAGGTACTTCAGCCCATGCAAATTTTCCAACTACAGCTAATCCTATTGTAACTGCAGGATTAATATGAGCTCCACTAATTCCTCCAAATATAAATACAGGTATAGCAACAGCAATTCCCCAAGCAGTAGCAATAACTATCCATCCAGAATTATTACCTTTCGTTTTGTTTAAACATACATTTGCAACAACAGCATCCCCTAACCATACAAGTATCAAAGTACCTAAAAATTCAGCAGTAAAATTTGACATTTATTATTCCTCCCTAAATTTATAATTTACTCACACTTGCCGGCTAAGCGTGATTTGTAAACGTTTGTAAATATAGCTAAAAAATAATATAAAAGCCGTCCCAAAGATATACTTGTTCTAAGTATTCTTTAAAACGGCTCTCTATTCTCTGCCTTATATATTTATTTATTAAAAATTTTAGCAAGCATCTTCTAAATATTAACATTTAATCTTGCTACTCTTAAATCATACTATACTTTTCTCAAAAAATCAAATACTTTTTTAATTTTTTTTAACAATTCCATAATGTATTTTTCGTTGTTGAAATTGCTACTGCTCCAGATGATAACGCATCCATAATATCTTTTTTAGTTTGTATTAACCCACCAGCGATAACCGGAATCGAAATATTTTTATTTATTGACGATATTATTTTACTTGCAACACCAGGCATAACTTCTACAGCATCCGGTTTAGTATCATATATATTTTTTAACCCAGTCGATAATGATAATGAATCCAACGCAAATATACGCAAAACCGTTTTTAATCCAATTTGCTTTGCATATCTGATGTTAGATGTCTTAGTACTAATAACACCATAAGGATCAGCATATTTTTTAATAAAATCGACACCTCTATGGTCAGCTTTTAATCCATCAATCAAATCTAAATGGATAAAAACAACCTTATCCTTAGTAGCTATTTTTTTGCAAATAGCAGATATACTCATTATATTTCCATACAATACAAAAACAATACTAGCATTGGATTTTAAAACCATTTCTAAATCATTATCGTTTTTTATAGCTCCTATTATAGGATTTTCTAGAAATATTTCATTCAAATTATTCATAAAATTCTCCCAATTATAATATTTTAATAACGCTATCTTCTAAAGATAATATTATTAATTTCTTACCTCTACCAGCTCTGTTTTGATTTTTTATTGTGTTCAATTCGAGTTCTTTTACTGAACCTGCCTCAGTATAAATTGTAATAGTTTTTCCTCTGCCCATTTCCATAAATTCATCGCTTTCATCAACTAAGGTACTAAATATCACTTCATCATCTTCTTTTAAGCTTATTCCCGTCACTCCTGATGCAACTCTTCCCATATAATTAATAGAATCTAACGCAAATTTTATACCCATTGCCTTTTTTGTTATAAATAAATTAGTATTACTACTAGAATTATTCACTTTTTCAACCTTTATAATTTCGTCATAAGAATATTTAAACTTATAAGCAACCATAGAAGAGTTTTCACATTTAAACTCACTTAAAATAGTTCTTTTTATCAATCCTTTTTTCGAAACAAAATATAAACTACTATCTTCTTCAAAAGATGAAATTGAATAAATATTTACTATTTTCTCATTTTTTTCATCAAAATTAGAAAATAAGGATTTGATTTGTATACAATCTTTTTGTGATTCACTAATAATATTTGCATCCAAAGAATATGCATTCCCTTTATTTGTGAAAAATAATAGTGTACTTTCAGTATCTGTTAATACCTTTATGTAATCTTTTTTCCACCTATTCTTAAAACTTATATCATTATTATGAAATATAATATCAAACCGTTTATAATTATACTCAACATCAAATTCTACATTGGTAACAATATCCTCATTTGATATTTCGTACAATTTTATTCCTGATAAATTTTTTGCACTTGCCTCAACATTTCCTATTTGTTTTATAAAATATAATCCACTTTTTGTAGTAATAGAAAGTGTTAAAGACTGAAAATCATTGTCAAGAATATCAATTGAAATTAATTTCTCATTATCTTTTAATCTTACCGCCATTAATTTTGAATAATTCGATTTAAATTCTATTAGATTGGTGATTTTAAATACTGCTTTATCTGTTAAAAATCTTATATATTTATTATCCTTAAAGCTATCTATTGAATACAAACCTATTATTTTATCCTTACTTAAATCTAATTGATTAATCATTTCGTCAAGCCTAATCCCTTTATCCTTCCATTTTTTCTCAGGAAGGTCTATACCCCTAATTTTATACATATATCCATTATTTGTAAATACTAAAATTAGATTTTTTGTGTTAGTTTTAAATAAATATTTATTTTCATCCCCTTCTCTATATTCAATCTCATTTACATCAACATTAGACCTTTTATATGATTTTTCGGAAATTCTTTTAATAAAACCTTCCTTTGAACAAGTAACATAAATTTCTTCTTCTAGAATAATTTCTTCAAAGTTAATATTAGCTTCCTCATCATTTTCGAAAATTAATGTCCTTCTTTCATCGCCATATTCCTTCTTAATACTTATTAATTCTTGCTTTATTACTTTCAATAATTCTCTTTTATCATCAAGTATTTTCTTTAATTGATTTATTCTGCGTAATAATTCCTTATGTTCTTTTTGGAAGGATTTAACTTCTAGTGAACTTAATTTGTATAGCATTAATTCTACAATAGCCTTAGCTTGTTCTTTAGAAAATTCATATTCTGCACATAAATTTCTTTCTGAATCAACTTTTGATTTTGAAGCTCTTATCGTTGCAATTATTTCATCCATTATATCTATAGCTATGATAAAACCTTCTACAATATGAAATCTACTTTCTGCAAGTTTTAATTCATTTATTGTTCTTCTTGTAATTACATCCTTTTGGTGTTCAACATAATATGTTATTATTTCTTTGAGATTTAGAGTTCTAGGCTTATTATCTGCAATTGCTACCATATTAAAACTTATATTGCATTGCAAATCTGTTTTTTTAAATAAATACTTTCTAACTTTTTCTACAGTATCAGTATTTGTATTTTTTTTAAATTCTATAACCGCCCTAATACCATTTCTATCTGATTCATCTCTTATATCAGATATAGGTTCTAAATATTTTGAATATCTTTTATCTGCTGTCATATCAGATATAGTTTGCAATAATCTAGCTTTATTTTTTCTATACGGGAATTCTGTTATTACTACAGCTGGTTTGCCGTCCTCTAATTTTACAATATCAGTTTTCGCTCTTAGTGTTACCTTTCCTTCTCCTTTTTTATACGCCGAGAGGATAGATTTTTCTCCAATTAAAGTCCCTCCAGTAGGAAAATCTGGTCCTTTTATATACTTCATAAGTTCTTCTGTCGAAATATTATTGTCTTCTATATATGCGATAGTGCCCTCTATAACTTCACTCAGATTATGTGGTGGTATGTTTGTAGCTAAACCTACTGCAATACCAAAACAACCATTGACTAAGAGATTAGGAAATCTTGCTGGTAGCACCTTTGGCTCTAGCTCACTATCAGAATAATTATATTGCATATCAACTACATCTTTTTCAATATCTCCAATCATTTCCATGGACAATTTTGTTAACCTAGCTTCAGTATAACGCATTGCAGCAGCGTTATCGCCATCGATACTCCCCCAATTTCCATGACCATCAATTAAAGGATTTCGTGTGGCAAATTTCTGTGCTAAAATAACCATTGCATCATAAACAGATGTGTCCCCATGCGGATGATATTTTCCTAAAATATCTCCAACTATTCTGGCTGATTTATAATATGGTTTATCTGGAAGGGCTTTTAATTTATAGGCACCATATAATATTCTTCTATGCACAGGTTTAAGTCCATCTCTAACATCCGGCAATGCTCTTTCTTTTGCAACTTCCACAGCATATGGTAGATAGTTGTCCGGCATTGCTTCTGAGAGTGGTACTCTTACTATATTTTTATCTATAGGAATTTCTTTTATTTTCTTAGCCATATTAATACCTCTTTCTATTGTAAAATCTTATTAAAATTCCGCATACTTATACATATAATTTCTTCTTGGCTCTACAATATCACCCATAAGTAAAGATACCATTTTTTCACTTTTAACAGCATCCTCAATTGTAACTTGTTGCAGTATTCTTGTCTCCGGGTTCAAGGTAGTTTCCCATAGTTGGTCCGGATTCATTTCTCCTAAACCTTTATATCTTTGAATAAGAACACCTTTACCTAGTTTTTTCTTTGCTTTTTCTAATTCTTTGTCATCATAAGCATATATAACTTCTTCTTTAGATTTACTCTTTTTATAAACTTTATATAAAGGTGGCATCGCAATATAAAGATGTCCACTAGCAACTAAAGGCCGCATATACCTATAAATATACGTCATCCAAAGAGTCCTAATATGGTAACCATCAACGTCTGCATCACTCATTATAATAATTTTATTATATTTTAAATCTTTTAGGTCAAAGTTATCCAAAACACCAGTGCCAATAGCTGTATTAAATAATTTTAGCTCATCGCTTGACAAAACATTCTCAATTTTTTGTTTTTCTGTATTCATAATTTTACCTTTAGAAGGCATAATAGCTTGGAACCTTCTGTCTCTTGCTTGTTTTGCACTTCCTCCTGCTGAATCTCCCTCAACAACTATAAATTCACAAAGTTCTGGTTTTTTCAAAGTACATAAAGCTACTTTTCCTGCAAGAGGTGCCGTTCCTTTTCCCACTTTCTTTTTTTCAGCCTCATTAATTTTCTTGATTTTCTCTCTTCTTGAAGCTGCCGCAACTGCATTATTTATGATCGCTGATGCAATTTCTTTATTATCCTCAATCCATTCGCACAATTTAGAGTATGAAATTTCATTCATAAAAGTATATGCTTCATTATTTCCTAATTTAGTTTTAGTTTGACCTTCAAATATAGGTTCACTTATTTTGATCTTAATGATAGCTGTCATTCCTTCTCTTAGATCGTCCCCTTCAAAACCCTTGTCCTTTTCTTTCACAATATTTAGCTTTTTAGACCATTCTTTAAACGCTCTAGTCATACCTACTTTAAAACCAGTTTCATGAGTCCCCGCTTCCGAAGTTGGTATATTATTAACATAGCTAGCAATATTTTCAGTTGATGAATCAGTAAATTGAATACATATTTCACTGAATAAATTTATATCATTTATTTCTTTCTCACCACTTAATAAAATTGGCTCCTTATTTAATACTGATTTACTCTCATTTAAATATTCAATAAAATCTAATAAACCTCTTTCAGAAAAATACGTTTTTTTAATCTCTTCATCTTTTCTCTTATCAATAAGCTCTAATAATATCCCTTTATTTTGAAAAGCAAGTTCTTGCAATCTCTCATCAATTAATTCAAATTTGAATTTAATAGTACTAAATATATAATCATCAGGCATAAAAGTTATTTTAGTTCCTGTCTCTTTCGTTTTTCCTACTATTTTCAATTTTGATACAGGTGTTCCTGGCATTTCCTTGTTAAATTCTTTATCAAAAGTATTTTCAAATCTTTGTTTAAATATCTGACCCTTTTGCTTAACTTCTACTTCAAGCCATTTTGAGAGAGCATTAACAACTGCTGCACCTACGCCATGAAGTCCTCCTGAAGTTTTATAGTTTTTGTTATCAAATTTACCACCTGTATGTAATTCTGTAAAAACCATTTCAACACCGGATTTATTTTTCAAAGGATGGATTCCAGTAGGAATCCCTCTCCCATTATCTTCAATTGTAACGCTATTATCTTTATTTAAAAAAATAGTTATTTTATCACCATATCCATTAGATATTTCATCGATAGAATTATCTAAAATCTCCCATATGCAGTGATGAAGTCCTTTTTGCCCAGTAGAACCTATGTACATTCCTGGCCTAACTCTAACTGGTTCAAGTTTCTCTAAAGAAGTTAAGTCAGTAACTTCATATGACTGCTTTTTCTCTTCACTTATGCTCATAATATACCTCCACCTATGAATATCAACTTTCTATTTACCCTAGATACTTAATTGTAAATTACTATATATTAGTTTCCTATACAAGTACAATAAAAAAATAAGAACTCTCGTTCTTATTAAGCTTTATATTATATTTTACCCAATTTTTAAGATTAATACAAGTATCTATTATATTTTTACTATTGTTAACATAAACTATTCTTTTATAATTCATTTCATCAGCTTATTTAATCGTTATTTTTTCTTAATTTTCTCATCTTTAAAAATTAAAGGTTTGTCCTTTTCTTTAGTAATAAAACCACTATCTAAGCATAAATACACAAAGTAAATAACAAAAGAAGAAATTCCTACCAATTTAATATAAATCACTAAGCAATTCCTCACTACTATCCTTCTTTTAAATTGCTTTATAATACTATTATATAATTATTAAGTTTAAATGTTATATATTTTCATTTACTATTATTTCAATATTCTCTAAAAACGCCTTCATTTCTTCTTCAGAACCTATAGTTACTCGAAGATAATTATCAATTCTTTTCTTATTAAAGTATCTTACAAGTACATCTTTTCTTTTCAATTCTTGAAATAATATTTCAGCATCAATAGAATTATGAGAAATAAATATAAAATTAGCTTTTGAATCCAGAACCTTAAAACCAATTTCTTTCAACCTTAAACTTACAAAATCTCGAGTTTTAATTATTGCCTCCCTATTTTTTTGAAAAGATGTATCATCTTCAATGGCTGCAACAGCGGCAACTACTGCCAATCTATCAATAGTATATGAATTGATAGAATTTTTAACCCTTTCTAAAGCAATAATTAAATCCTCATGTCCCATAGCATATCCAACTCTCATACCTGCAAGAGACCTAGATTTAGAGAGCGTCTGAACAACTAGTAAATTAGGGTATTCTTTTATTAAATCTACAGATGAATAAGCACCAAAATCAACATATGCTTCATCCACAATAACTACAACATCTTTATTATTATCTAAAATCTGTATGATTTGCTCTTTTGTTAAAGCTATCCCTGTTGGAGCATTAGGATTTGGAACCAATACTCCTCCTTTAGAATTATACAATCCTTCAATATTAATACTAAAATCCTCTTCAAGAGGTACTTCGAAATAATCTATATTGAAAATATTTGCATAAACTTCATAAAAACTATAGCTTATATCAGGAAAGACAATATTTTTACCCGGTTGAAAAAAAGACATAAATGCAAAAGCAAGCACTTCATCTGATCCATTACCAATAAAAACATTTTTTTCATCTAAATAATAATACTTCCCTATAGTCTTTTTTAATATTGATGCATCTGGATCTGGATAAAGTCTCAAATCATTACTATCGAATTCTTTTATTGCATTAGCTACTTTTTGTGAAGGTGGATATGGATTTTCATTTGTATTTAATTTAACATATTTTTTATCTTTTGGCTGCTCACCTGGTATATAAGGTATTAATTTCTTTGTTAATTCACTCCAATATTTACTCATTTTATTTTTGCCCCTTTCTTTTTAGCCCATTATTTTAATTTTACATAATTGCATATTTCAAATTTCCCCATTTAATTTAATTATATAAGAAAATCTATTGTTGGACAAGTTTCTTTTATTTTTTGTATATCTTAATAGATTTTAACAAAAAACCACAAAAGCCTCCATTGGAGACTTTTATGATTTATATTTGTGTGTGTGTGTGTGTGTGTTCTATGAATTAGCTACTCAATATTAATAATTAACATCTTCTCCGTTATAGATAGAAGTTAATAATTTTTCCATAGTTAAAGCATCAATTTCTCTTGGATTTGAACCAGTACATGCGTCTAATACAGCATTTTCTGCTACAAATTTAACATTTTCTTTAAAATCTTCTTCTGAAATACCATAATCTTTTAATGTCAAAGGAATATTTAATTCTTTATTCATTTCTTTTATCATGTTTATAAGTGCATCTGTTAATTCTACATCAGTAGAACCTTCTAATCCAACGTATCTAGCTATATCGGCAAATCTACTTTCACAAGCTTTTCTGTTATATTGGATTACATATGGTAGATAAATTGCATTAGCACAACCATGAGGTATGTGGAATACAGCACCAGTTTTGTGAGCCAAAGAGTGTACTATTCCTAGTAATGCATTAGAAAACGCCATTCCAGCCATACACTGCGCTAAGTGCATCTCATTTCTTGCTTCTTTATCTCCATTGTATGATGCAAAAAGGTTTTCTTTAACCATTTTTACTGCTTGTAGAGCAAGTGGATCAGAAAAAGCAGATCTTGCTGAAGCAACATAGGCTTCAATGGCATGTGTAATTGCATCCATACCAGTATGAGCAGTTAATGTTTGTGGCATAGTTTGAGCCAAATCAGAATCAACTATAGCTATATCTGGTGTTATATTAAAATCTGCCATAGGATATTTAATTCTTGCTTTGTAATCAGTAATTACAGAGAAAGCTGTAACTTCTGTAGCAGTACCACTAGTTGATGGTATAGCAATAAATTTAGCTTTTTGTCTTAATTCTGGTAAACCAAATGGTACAACTGCTTCTTCAAAAGTAAATTCTGGATATTCATAAAAAATCCACATAGCTTTAGCAGCATCTATTGGTGAACCTCCACCTATTCCTACTATCCAATCAGGTTCGAAGTCTCTCATTACTTCTGCACCTTTCATAACTGTTTCAACTGATGGGTCTGGTTCAACATTATCAAATATTTTAGTTTCTATACCTGCTTCTGTTAAATTTGCTACAATTTTATCTAAGAAACCAAATCTTTTCATTGAGCCTCCGCCCATTACAATTATTGCTTTTTTACCTTTTATAGTTTTCAAATTTTCTATTGAACCTGCTCCAAAATAAATATCTCTTGGTAATGTAAATCTTGCCATATTTAATTCCTCCCCGTTATCTTTTAATTATGCAATTATATATAGCAAGTACCGTGCCAAAATTATCAAAGTTAAAAGTCACTATCCATGTCATTCTTCGTTAGATAAATAACAAACAAACTTTCGATGTCCTGAAATTGAACACTTTCACTCGCATTTGATGTTCAATTTCAGGACACTGTTCAGTTTCTGACCATTTTGCTTAAATATTTAATTGAATTTTATACTTTTTCATCTTTGTATATAATGTATTTCTACTTATTTTTAGAATTCTTGCTACTTTTGAGATATTGTATTCATACTTATCTAGACACTGTATAATATATTTTTTTTCTAATTCCTCCAAACTTACATCTTCATTACCAAATTCAACCTCCTTTGGCTTATAAATATTTTGTTCTTCTATATCAAAAGATGTTTTGCCATCTAAATTAACGAGATTTTCAACAAAATTTTCCAATTCCCTTATATTCCCCGGCCATGAATATTCCTTTATTCTTCTTTTTATATCATCACTAATATGTGGTATTGGTTTATTTAATTTGTAAGCTTTATTTTGGAGAAAATGTCTTAATAGCAACCCTAAATCTCCTTTTCTTTCTCTTAAAGAAGGTAGGTTTATAGGAATCACTCTTAATCTATAGTATAAATCTTCTCTAAATGTTTTTTTTCTAACTTCTTCATACAAATTCTTATTTGTAGCTGCAATAATTCTTGTATTTATTTTTATTACTTTCGTTCCACCTACTCTACTAATATTACCTTCCTGCAATACTCTTAACAGTTTAACTTGCATATCTAAAGGCATTTCTCCAATCTCATCTAAAAAAATAGTACCTCCATTAGCTAATTCAAACTTTCCTGGTGCTCCTCCTTTTCTAGCACCTGTAAAAGCACCGTCTTCATACCCAAACAATTCGCTTTCTATCAAATTTTTAGGAAGAGCTCCACAGTTAACTGCAACAAAACTCCCATCACTATAAGCACTATAATTATGTATACTTTGAGCCATCAATTCCTTACCTGTGCCGCTTTCTCCTTGAATTAAAATCGTAGACGGACTTAAAGCTACTTTTTTAGCAAATTCTTTAACTACTCTCATTTCTTCACTTTGAGCTATGATATCATCAAAAGTATACCTTGCATGATATCCAGAGTATTTCTTAACTATATTCAATACATTTTCAATTTCTTTCAATAAGACTACCATTGCAACAACTTCATCATTCAGAACAATTGGAGTAATATCCATATTAAATGTACCCTTAATTGCCCCATCAAGTGAATATTCCTTATTAGTAATCTTCTGCTCATTTCTTAAAGTTATAAATAATTTTTCCCAGTGAGGTAAAATATCATCTGCCCTTTTATTAATAATAAATTCATCTCTAATTCCAAACATACTACAAGCATATTGATTAATAGTTTTAATTTTGCCATTTTTATCTATTACGATTATACCTTCTCTGATTGAATCAATTATTGAATCTAAATATTCATAAATTTCAACAAATCTTTCATTAACTATAGATACCTTATGACTTTTTTCTATATAATTTGCAGCTACTGTTACAAGTCCTAACGTATGTGGATGAACACCTGTATAACTCCCTGTAAGATTTAAGCATCCAATTATATTATCAAACTCATCATGTATAGGTGCAGCTGAACACGTCCATTTATGGTATGCCGTTATAAAATGTTCTTTTGCAGAAATTTGTATTGAAATATTTTCCCTAATAGCTGTCCCCATAGCATTAGTACCAATACTTTTTTCGTCCATATATGCCCCTACTACCATATCCAACTTTTTAGCTTCCTCAATTATCTCTTCATTACCCATTATATTAAGAATACAACCTTCTCTATCTGTTAAAAGAATAAAAAAATTAGAACCTTCAAGAAAGGCTTCAATTGAATACATAGCATCTTTTGCAATATTTATTAATTTTTCATTTTTCTTTATATTATTAGATATTTCTTTTCCTTGTATCATTTTTTTAGGAAATACTCTATTTTTTTCTACACCATATTTTTCACTTCTTTTATGCGACCTTTTAATAATTTCATTATGAAGTTCATCATTTATCATTTTATGATTTTTCATTTAATCACCCTTTGTATAATAATATCAATAATATTGTTCTAAAAAAAATTTTTTTCAATACTATAATACCATATTTATTTGCTTATTCTATGTAAAAACTAATTAGCTTCCCTTATTAAGGTAACAATATGTCCAAACTATTCACAATGTAGAAATTATAGTGTAGAATAGAAACAAACTTAGAAAACTAGGAGGCTTATTATGTTAAAAGAGACTATGCAGAAATATAGAGATAAAGATTTGTATGATTTAAGTTGTTCTGAAACAATGCTTTATGCAGCAAACGAAGAATATAATCTAAACTTAAGCCAAGACACTTTAAAATCTATGGCAGGATTTAGTGGTGGAATGTATGCTAACGAAACATGCGGTTGTATAACAGGTTCTATTGCCGTTTTATCAATTATGTTTGTGGAGGAATCAGCTCACAAATCAGAGCATTTAAAAGAAATAGTTCAAGAATTCATAGATGGTTTTTGGGTAAAACATAAATTTAAACATTGTGAGAATTTAAAAGATATTTACCGAACAGAAGAATTCGGTTGTAATGATTTAATGTACTCAACTGCTGAATTGCTAGATAACACGATATGTAAAGAACTTAATAAATAAAGCGAGGAATCTCCTCGCTTTATTTATATTCCAATATATAATAATTATAAGCATTTACTATTGTTGTATTATTGTATTTTATTATTCTATCTTGCATTGCGTAATTTAAATGTTGATGACCATGAAAATGATATTTTGGTTCATATAAATCAATAAACTCTTTAAATGAAGAAAATCCTTTATGTGCATTAGTATCTCCATCACCTAAACCAAGTGCTGGCGAATGAGATACCAATATATCAATCCCTTTTGACTTCTTAAACTTAAACCTATTCTTTTTTATAACTTTGTGTACTTCTTTCTCTTTATATTGATATTTATTGCCATTGTACCAAATACTTCCACCAAACCCATAAATTCTAATTCCCTTATGTATAATAATTTTATTATGTATATTAATACAACCTTCAGGTGGTTTTTCTTCATAAGATACATCATGATTACCTGGAACATAGTATAAAGGTTTATTCATCATTGTTACTACAAAAGATAAATAACTTTGTTTTAAATCACCACAGGAAATTATAAAATCAATATTTTTAAAAACATCTCTATCAAAATGGTCCCATATATATCCAGATTCTTCATCCCCAAGTAATAAGATCTTCATATATTCTCCTTTCCTTAAATAACTGTGAAAAATGCTTAATTTATATAATTATTATTCCCTAGTTATTGTTCATTTGTAGATCCCATTCCCCCAACCCTTAACTCATTTTTAGGAATATCATTATCAATCAGCAAAAATTTATTAAATATTGCCTGTGCAAAAGCTTCTCCTTTTTTTATTTCTAATATTTTATATCCTTCATTAACAATGGCTATAAATATATGTCCTTCATTTTTCTTGTTATTATAATAATCAGAATCCACTACCCCTACTTGGTTTTTTAATCTTATATTATATTTAAACCCTAAGCTACTCCTTATATATATTCCAATCCATTCGTCAACTAACATGTATGCCTTTATGCCTGTAGGGACAATAATCGATTCTCCTTTGTTCAATTTAATATCAAATAATGCATAAAAATCATATCCCGCAGAATTATCTGTAGCCCTTTTAGGTAAACTATAATTAGAATATACTATGTTATAATCATTCTCACACATATCAATATCATTTTTGAATTGTTTAAAACTAATTTTTTCGAATCCTCTTACTTTTTTCATTTATAATCCTCTTTTCTTTAATATTTTCCTTATACAAATCCTGCATAATTATTACTACATATTAATATTATTGATTAATATAATAAAAATATTATTTATATCTTTTATTTTTCTACTTATTATAATAAACTATTATTAGCAAGTTTAAAACAATTAATCATATAATAGTAAGAATGCACAACAAACTATATTTTTCATTGGAGGTAATACTATGATTATAGAAGATGCTAATATTGCATATATAAAAGCTAGCAAAACAGGGAAAGACCAGTATATGAATATGCTATCGAAAGGCCAAAGTGGATATTTACCTTCCTTAGAAAGAATTATTAAAAATACCAATATTGACTCAGAAAAATATCTTGGTTTAATAGAGATTCCTCTAGAAAAAATTGTTGGAACATACTTTTTCAGCAGAGCAAATATATTTGCATCTAACTTTATGCCTATTTTAGATAAAAATAGTGAATTCAAAGATAAATGGGTTCATCTATATCAAAGCCACATAGAAGAAGGAATTCGCGAACCAATTAAAGTCTATGAATACTTGAATTGGTTTTATGTATTAGAAGGAAATAAAAGAGTCAGTGTTCTCAAATTTATCGATGCATATTCTTTTCATGGTAATGTTACACGAATAATTCCAAAATACGACCCATCTAACAAAACAATATGCAACTATTACAAATTTATGGAATTTCAAAAGATAACTTCTATATCATCAATTTGGTTTTCAAATGAAAAAAGTTTTGATGAACTTACAAATTATTTTGATAACTATACACCGGATTTATCTATATATTCAAATAAATTTAAACACTTTGAAAATTATGTATATAAACCTTTTAGAAATCTATATAAAAAATCAGGTGGCGACAATCTACCCATAACAACAGGAGATGCTATACTAGAATATATAAAACTATATGGTATCCCACAAGAATTTATAGAAGATAAAAATATAACAACAATAGAAAATTTGATAAAAGAACTTGAAGCTATCAATATTAATCCTCAAATAAAAGTTCTTTCAGAACCATTAGCGCAGCCTAAAAAAAATATGCTTAAAAGTTTAACTAATCTTGTAACACCAAAACGCAAACTTAAGATTGGGTTTATTTATTATAAAGATGTTAATTCATGGGGATTAACATACGCACAGGAATCTGCACGAAGATTTATACAAGAAAAATACAAAGATGAAATTCTCACAGAATTTATTGAAAATGTTCCTTCAGATGACAATGGATATATTTATATAGAAAAGCTTGTAAAAAATGATTGCAAAATAATATTCACAACTGACCCTATATACAAAAATATTACTTTAAAAGCAGCTTTGAACTTTCCAGATGTGAAATTCTTAAATTGTGCAGAAGGATATTCATTTAAACATGTCATTAATTACTATGCAAGAATTTATGAAGCTAGTTTTTTAATTGGTCTAATTGCAGGCTCTCTTACTAACAGCAATGTTATTGGGTATATAGCTGATTACCCTGTTAGAGAGATAATACCTGAAATTAACGCTTTTACCTTAGGAGTTCAGACTGTAAATCCAAAAGGAAAAGTACATGTATATTGGTCATATGATGAACAAAATATTTCTAATAAAGACAACATACGAAATAAATTAAAAAATAAAAACTGTGATATAGTATTCTATCATGCCATTCCTGTTCCTGGGGATGCTAAACATCAGTACGGATTATGTTCATTGGACTATACAGGCACCAATGAAGAAAGTTTAATGTTTTCTCACTTTGCAAATATGATATTACTATGGGAAAATTTTTATGAAAATTTCATAAATATTACTCTTTCTGCTGGTACCAAAAGTCTATTTGAAGTATGGCAAGAAAACTCAAAGCTCATCAACTATTGGCTAGGTATTGATTCAGGTATTGTAGACATTATTTTTTCAAATAAATTTGTACCACATCAAACTCAAAAATTAGTAAAGCTATTTAGGAAAATGATAATAAGAAAAGATTATCACCCATTTACAGGGCCAATTTTTGATCAACAAAATAACTTAAAAATCGAAGAAAATATTATTGCTTCATACGATGATCTTTTAAATATGACCTGGTTTGTTAAAGGCATTGTAGGTGATATCCCTGATACTATTAAACATATAAGAAAAGACCAAAAAATAAGCACTTTAATAATTGAAAAATAAAATGAGCAGGGATTATTTACCTTGCTCATTTATACAATAATCTTTAAATTTAAGTAATATTTTTTCACTTTCATTAGTTTCGAATTCAGCTTTGCTAATCACACCACTTGTATTATTTTTCTTGATATAACTATTTACAATTTCTTTAGTAAACTCCGGATGGAATTGAACTGACCAAATACAGTCTCCAATTCTAAAAGCATGATTTTCATCGAAGGAATTATATGCCAGCTTCTTTGCACAAGATGGTAATTTCACTACTGTTTGTGAATGAGCAGCATAACTGCTGAATTTTTCTCCCAATTCTCCTAAAATTACATCCTTTTTACCTTCATCCGTTAAATTAACATTTATTTCACCCAATTCAATACCTTTAGGATGATACCAAACCTTACCTCCGAAAGCGTTAGCAATTAGCTGATGTCCAAAACATATCCCCAAAATAGGGATATGTTCACTAATACTCTCACTTATCCATTTTTCAATATCTCTAATCCATTTCTCTTCATCAGTAACCATTGAGTGGGAACCAGTAATTATTACACCAGTGCAATCTTTATAATCAGGTAATTTGTCATTTCCCCTAACATCGACTAATTCAATTTGTTCATCATCAATTCTCATGCCTTTTTTTATCATATCCTCAAAATCACCAAATTCATCTTTTATATTTGGATAAGTGCTTCCTGTTTTCAATATCACAAACTTCATTTCAATAATCCTCTTTTCTGATTTATTATTAATAATTTCCTATAACCTCTTTTATCTTTTATATCTATTATACATATTTCTCATAAATTTTAAAGTTTATTAATAAAATTCTAATGTTCTTATTAATAAATCTTAATGGTAATCCAATAGATTAATACTAAAACCTTGAGAATAATTTTTTTTAAAACCCTATTTATATATATAATAATTTTGCTTTTTTCTCCGCATCAAATTGCTATTCTAACAACATTATCTTATTATTTTATCATTTTATCATTTTTTACTTGTGCATTCTTTGTTTTTGTTATATAATCATTCTAACGCATATCAATTTAATAATTTGATAAATTAACTTTAGGAGGGAATGTTAATGACAAAGAAAAAAATATTAGCTTTAGTTTTAAGTTTGACTGTTATGGGTTCGTTATTTGCAGGTTGTGGAAATTCATCAAATACTGCTGATAGTGAAGAAATCAAAATAGGTGCTGTTCTACCACTTACTGGTGATGTAGCAACTTTTGGTGAATCTTGCCAAAACGCTTTAGAACTATTAGCAGAAGAAACAAATGCTAATGGTGGAGTTTTAGGAAAAAACATTACTTTTGTTTATGAAGATGATGAAAACAAACCTACTTCTTCAGCATCAGCTGCACAAAAATTAATCAACAATGATGGTGTTGTTGCTTTAGTTGGTTCTGTTGCAAGTAAATGTAGTTTATCTATAGGACCTATAGCTACTGAAGCAGGAATTCCAATGATTACACCTACTTCAACTAACCCAGCTGTTACACTTGATGGTGGAGAATATGTATTTAGAGCATGTTTCATAGATCCATTCCAAGGAACAGTTTTAGCAAAATTTGCTGGTGAAGAATTAGCTGCAACAAAAGCTGCTGTATTATATGACGTAGCTAATGATTACTCAGTAGGTCTTGCAGAATTCTTTATGAAGAGTTTTGAAGAAGCTGGTGGTGAAATTGTATCTGAGCAAACATACAACACTGGTGATACAGATTTCAACGCTCAATTAACAAATATAAAAACTACTGAACCTGATGTTTTATTATTACCTGATTACTACAACACTGTAGGATTAATAGCTAAACAAGCTAGATCATTAGGTATAGAAGCTACTTTCTTAGGTGGAGATGGATGGGATTCTCCAGACTTATTCGCTGTTGGTGGTGCTGATGTTGATGGAAGTTATTTCTCTAACCATTACTCACCAGAAGATGATTCAACTGAGGTTGTTGAATTCATAGAATCTTATAGTGCTAAATATGATGCTACACCTGATGCATTAGGTGCTCTTGCTTATGACGCAGGTAAAATATTATTAGAAGCTATTGAAGCAGCTGGAAGTACTGATGGAGCTGCAATTAAAGATGCTCTAGTTGCAACTGATATAACAGTTGTTTCTGGACATGTAGTATACGATGAAAATAGAGATCCTGTTAAAGGCGCAGTTATAATCAAAACTGAAGATGGAGCTCAAACTTTCGCTAAAAAAGTTAACCCTTAATTTATTATAGTTAACCCTAATTTTCTCAGTATTATATATCGCCCCCAAGCATGTATAGTAATTGAGACAGATGCTTTAAGGTATTACCTTAAAGCATCTAATTTCTTATAAGGAGGTCTTCACATGAATAGTTTTATTCAACAGATTATAAATGGGCTAGCACTTGGAAGTGTTTACGCCCTAATTGCATTAGGTTATACTATGGTATATGGAATTATTAAATTAATAAATTTTGCCCATGGTGAGATTTACATGGCAGGTGCATATTTTGGATATTTAGCTGTTACAGTGTTGGGCGTAGGTTTCATACCTGCATTATTCATTGCAATGTTAGGTAGTGGTTTGCTAGGAGTTGTAATTGAAAAAATTGCTTATAAACCTCTTAGAAATTCACAAAGAATAACTTTATTAATTACAGCTATCGCTATGTCTCAATTGTTACAAAATGTATTCAGATTGAAATTCTCAGCCAACCCTAAACCGTTTCCTACTGTATTAGAAACTAAAATTTATCATTTATTTGGAACAGTCCAAATAAACAATATACAAATTTTAATTTTAACTGTATCAGTAATTTTAGCTATTGCACTTGAACTTTTAGTTCATAAAACAAAAGTAGGAAAAGCAATGAGAGCTACTTCATTTGACAAAGATGCTGCTGCTCTTATGGGGATCAATATAAATACAATTATTTCTGTAACTTTTGCAATCGGTTCATCTCTTGCAGGTGCTGCTGGTGTACTTGTAGGAATAATGTATCCTAGAATAGACCCTTTAATGGGAGTAATGCCTGGGCTTAAAGCCTTTGTTGCTGCCGTTGTAGGTGGAATTGGTATATTGCCTGGAGCGATGCTTGGTGGAATAATAATGGGCTTTACAGAAACATTTACTAAAGCATATATATCAACTCAATTGTCTGACGCTATTGCATTTGGATTATTAATAGTTATCCTACTTATTAAGCCTACTGGTTTATTAGGTAAAAAAATAAGCGAGAAAGTGTAGGTGCACGAATATGAAAAAATTTTTTACTAAAAAAAATATAATTATAATAAGCATATTGTTAGTTGTATATTTAATTATTTTTGCTCTTATACAATCAAAAGCACTTAATGCATATTATGCTCAAATACTTATTTATCTTGGTATTAATGTAATTTTAGCTGTTTCATTAAACTTAGTGCTTGGCTTTACAGGTCAACTTGCCCTAGGTCATGCTGGATTTATGTCTATAGGAGCCTATATATCTGCAATATTAACAATCAAATTAGGTCTACCCTTCCCTTTAGTCTTGTTAGCAGGTGGTTTAGCTGCTGCATTTTTCGGTTTCCTAATAGGAAAACCAATATTAAGACTTAAAGGTGACTATTTAGCCATTACTACTTTAGGTTTCGGCGAAATAATAAGAGTTATTATTGTCAACTTAGATTTTCTTGGTGGTCCAAGAGGACTTGCAGGAATCCCTAAAAAAACAAATTTTACTATAGTTTATATACTAGTAATTGTTACCGTTATAGTATTTTATAGATTAATCAATTCTTCTCAAGGTAGAGCTATGATATCTATAAGAGAAGATGAGATAGCTGCTGAAGCTATGGGAATAAATACTGCTCTTTACAAATTAAAATCATTTGTTATAGCATCTTTCTTTGCTGGTATTGCCGGTGGATTATATGCTCATTATATTATGTTTATTGATCCAAAATCATTTGACTTCTTAAAATCAGTTGAAATATTAACTTTCGTTGTACTTGGCGGTATGGGAAGTTTAACTGGAAGTATTCTCGCAGCAGGTGTTTTAACTTGGCTTCCTGAGTTACTAAGAACTTTTGCAGAATATAGAATGCTTATTTATGCTATAGCCTTGATAGCTCTTATGCTGTTTAGACCTCAAGGAATTATGGGCACAAGCGAAATATCAGATGTACTAAAAAAAATATCATCAAAATCAAAAAATAAAAAATCTGTAGAACTATAGGAAATCTAAATCAAAATGAGGTGAACATTATGTCTTTGTTGAAAGCAGATAGTTTGACAATGCAATTTGGCGGTTTAACAGCTGTTTCAAATTTTACAATAGAAATAGGTAATAATGATTTATATGGCCTTATAGGTCCAAACGGTGCCGGTAAAACAACGGTTTTTAATATGCTTACTGGTGTTTACGCTCCAACAAAAGGTACAATTACTTTTAATGGAGAAGACATTACAGGTATAAAACCATACGAAATAACTCATAAAAACATAGCTAGAACATTCCAAAATGTAAGATTATTTAAAGATTTAAGCGTTTTAGATAATGTGAAAATTTCAATGAATTATCAACAATCATCAACTTTAACAGAAACTCTTTTGAGATTACCAAAATTTCATAAAGATGAAAAAATAATTGAAGAAGAAGCTATAGAAATTCTAAAGGTTTTTAATTTAGATACAAAAAAAGATGAATATGCTAAAAATCTTCCCTATGGAGAACAAAGAAGACTAGAGATTGCTAGAGCACTTGCAACAAAACCAAAGCTTCTTCTTTTAGATGAACCAGCTGCTGGTATGAACCCTCAAGAAACTGCAGAATTAATGAAACTAATAAATTGGATTAGAGATAAATTTAAAATATCTATTCTATTAATAGAACATGATATGAAACTAGTAATGGGTATATGCGAAAAAATTATTGTTCTTGACTATGGTAAAATTCTAGCAATTGGTACACCTTCAGAAGTTAAAAATAATCCAGAAGTAATCAAAGCGTATCTGGGTGAGGAGGCTTAATATGCTTAAAATAGAAAATCTAAATGTTCATTATGGAGCAATTCACGCCCTTAAAGGTCTAAATATTGATGTTAATGAAGGTGAAATTGTAACATTAATCGGTGCAAATGGTGCAGGTAAAACCTCTACTTTAAGAGCAATATCTGGTTTAATACCTATTTCCGATGGAAGTGTTACTTACGAAGATAAGAAAATATCTAATATTCCGGCCCATGAAATTGTTAGTTTAGGTATTTCTCATGTTCCAGAAGGACGAAGAGTTTTCTCTAACTTATCCGTTATGGAAAATATAGAATTAGGAGCCTATTTAAGAAAAGATAAAAAAGGAATAAAAGAAGATATTGAAATGGTGTTTACTAAATTCCCAAGATTGAAGGAAAGAATGTCTCAGAAAGCTGGTACACTAAGTGGTGGTGAACAACAAATGCTTGCTATGGGTAGAGGCTTGATGATAAGGCCAAAGCTTATGTTGATGGATGAGCCTTCTATGGGACTTGCACCTTTAATAGTTAAAGATATATTTGATATTATTAAAGAAATAAATTCAACTGGCACAACTGTGTTATTAGTTGAACAAAACGCTCATATGGCTCTGTCAGTTGCAAATAAAGCTTATGTATTAGAAACAGGTAATATTGTACTCGAAGGTAATGCTCAAGAGCTTCTTAATGATGATTCTATTAGAAGTGCATATTTAGGTGAGTAATAAGTTTACTCTTAAAAAAATTATATCTGAACAGAATAAAAGGAAGCAATTTTAGCTAAGCTAACATTTGCTTCCTCTATTTATATGATAATTATACTATTTTTTCTTCGCTATTACATTCCTCTAATATTTCTATCAAATCTACTGGCTTCCCTATTGTAAAATCAGGTCTACTCTTCTCAAACATTATATTCGGCACCAATGTCCAACCTACTAACACCGTTTTTACTCCAGACCGTATGCCACTCTCAATATCATGAACTGTATCGCCTATCATAATCATTTCTTCTATTTCACAATCGAAGAAATCTTTAACTTTATATATAGCCTCAGGGTGTGGTTTCTTATTTTCTACCATATCTGATGAAACAAAATATTCAATATATACATCAAGATTAAACATTTTTAATCCTTTTGTTATTCCCCTTGTGCCTTTATTTGATACTATAGCTATCTTATATCCTTTTTCAAATAAAGTATAAACTAACTCTTTTATTCCATCAAATATTTTTGTTTCTTCTTCCCTTTCTCTGTATTTATCTCTATAATATGATACCATTTTCTCTGCATTTTCCTCAGAAAAATGTTGCATTTGCTCAATAAGTGGTTTCCCAAATATGCTAATTATATCATTTGCCTCAACGTCCTTGCTTTCAAAAACTTTTGCAGTTTCAATTAAAAGTGTTTTAATAATATCATTACTGTTCACTAATGTACCATCAAAATCAAAAAGTATATATTTTATCATAAATTTTATCCTTTCTGAATAGGCATTTTACTCAATATTAAATTACCACACCTATACTATAATAATTATACTTAAATCATTAAAAACAATCAATCAATACTAAAAATAAATTGAATACTTAGCAAAGTAGCTACAAATTTATTGAAATCAATAAAAATCTAATGTATCATTTGAAAATCTTATTTTAACATCTACATTTACAACTAATTCTGTAGAAGAAATAACATCTTCAAATTTTTCTTTAGGATATTTTCTATGTAACTCTTCTTTAATATTAAATAAATCTATATTTTTTTCTTTATACTCTTCAAATATATCGTAACAGGCTTTTATAATATTTTCCTCTGTTTGTTCTTGAATTTCACTAATTGTATTTTTGTCAACTTCCATTTCTTCTTGAATTTCTCCTATAGTTGTCTCCACTTTTATATTTTTAATTAAAATAATTTTATCTTCATCAACATTTATATCAGTTTTTGTTTTATTGTTTAAAATTTCTAAAGTTAAATATTTATCTCTATGGGAAGGATTATTAGGTTCTAATGTTCCTGATTTAACTTTATCCATCATAAAACTATACCCTTGTCCTCCCATAGTTTTAATTGTACTAACAAGTTTGTCTTCTTTAAGTACTGCTCCTCCAATTATTTCAATTTTATTCTCCCCTACACTCTCTTTTTTAATTTCTACAAGAGGAACAACAACAACTTTACTTCCCATAAGTCTTTCTATCATATACCTATTAAAGGTTAATTCAACAGCTCTTGAAGAGTTACCAACATTAGTTAGCAATTTAACTATAAAAATCCCCAAATATTTATTTTCTTTGTATTCAGTAGTAAGTAACGTTTCTGCACTATCCTCTGTAATGCATATATATGGTCTTAATATCAATTCTTGGTCTCGATCCAACAAATCTATAAAATTTTCTAACCCATAATCAGCAGCCTTTCTTGTAAAAATGATAACTTTATTTTGAGTGAAATTAATTCTAAAGCTAGCGGAAAGTGTTATATTACGTATAGCTTCAAACATGGTTTTACCTTTTCCTTTAAAAACAATTCTTGTCCCTGATTGTGCTTCTGAACCTTCCCCCCCAAGTGGTTTAAAAGTCTCAATATAAACTACTGGATTATTATCTTCAGCAATATCAACAGTAATACAAGTACAATATAAAGCATTATTTATATCCTTATAGCTAAAACAACTTGTAAATATGAATTGACATAGAAAAATTGAAAGCAAAGCTTTTTTCATTTTTTTCATTGAATATCATCCTTTTTTATAGAATCAGGCTTTGAAATATCCACCAAAAACTTTCTTACAAATACATCCCCTAATTTTAGCTTCTTTACTGTTCCCAATGGATATAAATATTTATATCCACATGTTTCAAGCTTTGATAAATGAGTAATAAGAAGAAATATTCCAAAATATACTCCTGGCATACCTATTAAGGAGCCTAAAACAACTATAATCAAACTCCATAAAGATGCAGGTACATATAAATTAGGTATTAAGAATGTTGCTATAGATGCCACCGAAACCACTACTATGGTGCTTTGCGAAGCCAATCCAGCCCCAACAGCTGATTCTCCTAAAATAAGAGCCCCAACAATACTAAGTGCTTGCCCAGTAGGTTGAGGTAATCGAATTCCTGCTTCCCTTAATAAACCAAAAAATGAAAGCATAAGAATTAATTCTACTATTGTAGGAAATGGTACCCCCGTCCTAGATGATGCTAACCCAAATACAAATACCGTTGGAATTAGCGAGAAATGATGCGTAGTTAATGCAACATATAGCCCCGGTACTAAAGTAGCTAGTAAAAATGCTATCCATCTTTCAATTCTTGAGATAGTACTTATAACAATATTAGAATAATAATCATCAGGAGTTTGAAAATGTTCAAGAAAGAAATATGGAGCTATTAAAACAGAAGGAGTCCCATCAACTATAACTGCGACTTTACCTTCCATAATCTTTGACGCTATAACATCCGGTTTTTCGCTATATCCAATAGTGTTAAAAGCAGTTTTTTTCTCTCTTAAAATTTCTTCAATATAATTTATATCTAAAATAAAATTTATATCTAAACTGTTAATCTTATCCCTAATGTATGAAATCAATTTTTCATCTGTTAAATGATCTATATAAACTAAGGCAACAGAAGTATTTGAATTGGTTCCAACACTCATACTCTCGAATTTTAAATTTCGATTTTTTACCTTTCTCCTTATTAATGATACATTATCGACAATTAGTTCATTAAAACCCTCTCTCGGCCCTTTAAGAACAGCTTCTGTTAAAGGGGTATTAATACTTCTTCTTACATACCCTTTAGCCTCACATATAAGATTTCTGTCACTGAAATCAAATATAATTACTACATCTCCAGAAAGAACATGATTTATTAATTCATCTCTATCAACTACTTCTTTAACGTAAGAACTACTAACTATGCCAGTTTTAATTAAATCTACATCACTAATTTCATAATTATTGCTTAAAGGAGCTACAACATATTCACTAATAAATTTAGCATCACATAAATCATCAATATACATTATATAAATATATCCTTGCTTATTCTTTATTAATCTCCATTTAAAATCAAAACTACCTTTCATTTCATCTTTTATCCATAAAAATGTATTTCTACCCATATAATCACCTAGAATTATTATTTGAATATTATCGAATAATATTCTATTTTTTAAGAAATAATAGTATTATTAAAATTTGGATTTTGAGGTGGTATATTGAAAAAAATAAACACACGGCATTTAATATTCCTAATATTCGGCGTAACTATAGTTCCATTAAAAACTTATCCAAATCTAATAATTCAGCATGCAAGTAGAGATGCCTGGATTTCAGTAACTATATCTTCTATAATTATTTTACTCGCTACTATTTTTATTACTAAAACAACACAAAAGACAAATGTATATAAAATAACCGACGTTTTTAAAAAAGCATTTGGTGATACTATAGGCTATTGTATTTCTATAATATTCTGTATTTCATTATTTTTAATATTAATTGAAAGTTGTACATTAGAAGCCAGTGCTACTAGAGGCAATTTATTAATTGACAGTCCATACTGGTATATTATAATTTTCTTTCTTATAGCTACATTATTTTCTATTAAAAGTGATTTATCCACAATATTAATAATCTCAATAATTGGTTTAACTTTTACATTTATTGCCGGTATTAACCTTGGTTTTATGACTCATAAATATAAACAAATTGAATATATATATCCTATCTTAGAATTTGGTTTTAATAGAGAAATGACTATATCTGTAATAAAATCTCTTGGTTGTTACAGTTCAATAGCATCAATATTTGTTTTCTTTCAATTTATTGATGATAAGCAGAATTTAAATAAAAGTTCTTTTTTAGCTTTAGTAATAGTAATCCAAATGGAAATAGTCGCAATGATGGGAGTAATTACGACTTTTGGACCAGAGCGAAGTCTCCAATTTGTTTACCCAAAATTGTTGCAATCTCAACTTGTTAGCCTATTTGACTTTCTAGAAAGTGGAGAATTTTTTGTTCTTCTTCAAATTGTTGGTGGCTGGTTTATAAAATATATAATAACTTTCTATGCTTTAAAAACTGTTTTAGAAAATTTGAATATTTATAAAAAACATTTTCCTATTTTCGTATCATTAATAGTATTTATTGTTTCTAATCTATTGTTAAGAAGCAATTTCAAATATTTACAAATATTAGACTATTATATTATTTTTTTATTCTTTACTTTATTTATTCTGCCTTTATCAGCATATATACTATTGTTTATAAAAAATAAAACTTCCAATTCAAATTAATAAAAGAGAGCATCTGCTCTCTTTTATTAATTACTATATTTAAAATAGTTTATTCTTTTAATTCTTCAATTAACTCTTGTATTTTAATTGAACATCTTCGCCCTTTACATCCACCTGTTCCTGACCCTGTTGCCTTATTGACCTTTTCTACTGTATCAGCACCATCTATTATAGATTTTTTTATAGTAGCTCTAGATATAGCTTTACAAAGACAAACCTTTGTTAATTTATCCAAAATTTTTTCATCAATATTATTATCCATTTAAATTTCCTCTCTATATAAGAATAATAGTATTATATGCTATTTAATAATAATTTTCAATTGATAATTTTTATTATCTTCTTCTATTTCCCCTTTTTTTTACTAATTACTTTAGTTTCTTCATTAACTTTAGTCAACAAATTTTTGATTTTCTTATCATTAAAAATACTGTTTGAAACCATGGTAATAAATTTTAATTGCACCCTTTTAAACATATTCTGTAAAGAAAAGTGGCTATTGCTGTGATTTAAAAACCTATCTATTGTAGTTAAAATTTTAATAAATTTTCCAAAGTATTCTTTTCCACTATCAGTTTCCAATATTTCTTCTACAGTTGAATAAACATCATATTCTTTTAAAATTTTTATGTCTGAAATAATATTTATCTTTGATGCTAAAACAATCTGCCTTGAGGATTTTCCTATAAGAATCGCATAATCTCCACTTTCAACGTACCAATCATGAATTTCAGTATTGTAATATGAAAAAGCTCTTTTATCAAGATTAAATTCTACTTCCTTATTATCACCAGGTTTTAACTCTATTTTTTTAAATCCTTTCAGCTCTTTCACAGGTTTTTTTACAGTTGATTTTAACGATGATACATATAATTGTACTATTTCTTTTCCTAAAACTTGCCCACTATTTTTTATATTTAACTTTACAACAATATTAATTTCATTATTAAGTGGTTTTTTCTCAATACTTAAATTACTGTATTCAAATTCTGAATAACTAAGACCATACCCAAATGGAAATAAGGGTTCAATTTCACGTGCATCATAAAATCTATATCCAACAAAAACGCCTTCACTATAAATAGCATGTTTTCCATCGCCAGGAAAAGATAAATAAGCAGGTGTTTGAGACAATTTATGTGGAATTGTTTCAGCTAGTTTTCCACTTGGATTTTTATCTCCAAATAATATTTGAGCAGTTGCGCTACCCATAGCTTGTCCAGATAAATATGTCAATAACACCGCTTTAGTCTCATCTATCCAAGGCATTTCTACTGGAGCACCACTTGTTAAAACAACCACAATATTTGAATTTACATCATATAACTCATGTAATAATTTTAGCTGATTCTTAGGTAATTTTATATCCGGCCTATCATATCCTTCTGATTCATAGTATTCAGGTAATCCAATAAACAATATGACTAACGGGCAAACAGCTGCTATTTCAAGGGCTTCTTTCAATAATCTTTCATTTAAAATTTCATTTTTTATACTATATCCTTTTGAAAATCTTATTTTGGACTTATCTAAAACTATTTTTTCTATTTCTTCTAGAGGTTTATCCAATTTTGTAGGATTGATATGGGAACTTCCTCCACCTTGAAATCTCGGAGTAATAGCTAATTCTCCAATAACTGCTATTTGACTTTCTTTACTTAGTGGAAGAATATTATCTTCATTTTTTACTAATACCATACATTCTGTGGCAATATCATTTGCAAACTTGTGATGTTTTTCTTTATCATAAGGGTTTTTTTGAGTTTGCCTTTCAACTGCTTTATTAACAATTTTTAATATTCTTTCTACTGCAAAATCTATATATTTTTCATCTAATTCATCTTTTTTAACTGCTTTTTTCAAAACCATGCTATTTAAATTTTTAGATGATGGCATTTCTAAATGCAAACCTGCTTTTACGCCATCTATTCGAGAATTAACCGCTCCCCAATCTGAAACAATAAAACCTTCAAACCCCCATTTATTAATTAAAATGTCCTTTAATAAATAATTGTTTTCTGAACAATATTCTCCATTAACTTTATTGTAGGAACACATGACAGTCCAAGGTTGTCCTTCCTTAATAGCTTTTTCAAAAGATGCTAAATAAATCTCATGGAGAGTCCTTTCATCTATTTGTGCATCTATTCTCATTCTTTTTGTCTCTTGATTATTTGCAAGGAAATGCTTTATTGAAGTCCCTACTTCTTTGCTTTGAACTCCTTTTATATAATTCACAGCCATTTGTGAAGATAAAAATGGATCTTCAGAAAAATACTCAAAATTTCTACCACATAAAGGTGTTCTCTTAATATTAACTCCTGGTCCTAAAAGTATATTTATCCCTTCACTAACGCACTCATCCCCTAGATACTCACCTAACTTATAAATAATATCTTCATTCCATGAGTTAGCAAGAGCAGAAGCACTAGGATAGCATGTAGCCAATTTGCTACCATACAAGCCCAAATTATCATTAAACACCTTTTGTTTTCTTATGCCATGTGGGCCATCTGAGAAAGTTATGGAAGGTATATTCAATCTTTTAATATTTTTTGTTCTCCAAAAATCACGACCAGATAATAAAGATATCTTTTCATCCAATGTCATTTTTTTAATAATATTCACTATGTCATTTTCCATGATAATACCCCTTATTAGTTTAATTCTCTTTTCGCTATAGGTTATACTTAAACTTTTTGTAAATCTATATAGTATTTCAACTTAATAATGATTTATTTATCTATATTATAGCAAAATTATTTTTATCATTCCATAATACATAAATTAAATAACTGTTAAGTAAATTGAAATTTATTATTGGAATACTATTAGTCTGGTTACTATAGGAATCTTTGTAAAACAAAAATCATCGAGCATTTTTGAGTAAATTAATCCAAAAATATTCCACATCATCAGGTAATGCGTCTTTAATTGGTTTCAATTTATCGGTTTCTATTTCATTAAGTACTTTCAAAATCAAATCATAATATTCTTCTGGAATTATTTCTTTCAAATTCAATTGATAACCTTCCTTAAAGCATCTTACTATGTGATTTTCAATTGTTTGCTTAGCATAATCTCTTAATTTGCTTATTTCCTTTATTGATTTACCTTCCATAAACATATCATATGTTACTATATAACTCTTTTCTGTGTCAGATTTTCCTGCATTTCGATTATTGCTATTACTATCATCATCTAAAAATGAAGACGTACCGTCTCCTTTTTTAATTGTGGAAACATCAATATTATTTTCATTTATGTATTCATTTATAACTTCCAAAAAATCTTCTCCATATTTATCATATTTTAGTATACCTACACCTTTAATACCCAAAAATTGTTCTTTAACAATTGGCATATATATACTCATTTCCTTTAAGGAAGCATCTGAAAAAACAATATATGGAGGTACATTATCCCTAATAGCAATATTGCCTCTTAATTCTCTTAATTTATGGAATAGTCCATTATCAACTTCAATAACTCTTTTAATATTGATAGCTTTAATAAATACTTTTTCATCTTTTTTCAAAACTTTTATTGCTTTATTAGTAAGTTTTAGAACGGGGTATCCATCGTTTGTAAGACTTAAATAACTATCTGCTGATAATTTATTAATGATATCAACAATATCTTTTTTCCTATAACTGTCCATAATCCCATAAGTGGATAAATCGTTTAGTTTAAATTGTAACACCTTTTTATTCTTTGACCCTTTCAATACATCGGCTACCATACCACTTCCAAATCTTTGATTCATTCTGTATATACATGAAAATATTTTTTTTGCTTCAAGAGTTATATCTGTTAACTCTTTTTCATCAAGACAATTGCTACACATATTGCAACCATTGTCATTTGAATAATCACCAAAATATTCTAGAATATATTTTCTTAAACATTGTGATGTATAACAGTAATCTACCATAGCTCTCAATTTTTCATATTCATTTTCTTTTCGCTCTGGGGATAAATTATTTTCCTCTATAAAATATGCTTGAATTTGTGTATCCCTTGGTTCAAATAATAAAATACACTCTGACTTCAATCCATCTCTACCAGCTCTTCCAGCTTCTTGATAATATGCTTCCATATTTTTGGGCATATTATTGTGAATTACAAATCTAACATTTGATTTGTCAATACCCATTCCAAATGCATTAGTTGCAACAACAACATCTATTTTATCATAGGCAAAACTATTTTGAGTTTTTTCTCTTTCTTTATCACTTAATCCTGCATGATATACCCCAACTTTCACACCTTCCTTTAGAAGTATATTGTACAAATTTTCAGCATTTTTTCTAGTTGAAGTATATATTATTCCCGTTTCGCCTATATTCTTCTCTAAATATGATAATATAAAATTGTTTTTGTTAACACCTTTATATACTGAAAAAAACAAATTTTCCCTATCAAAACCTGTTAGATAAACCTTAGGGTTATCTAAACCAAGTAAATTAATAATATCATTTTTTACTTTATCTGTAGCTGTAGCAGTATAAGCTCCTATAACAGGTTTTTCTTTTATATTTCTAATAAAATTTATTATCTCCATGTAACTAGGTCTAAAATCATGTGCCCATTGAGATACACAATGAGCCTCATCTACTGCAACAAAAGATATCTTAGTATTTTTCAAAACACTCTGAAAATATGATGATTGAAGCCTTTCGGGTGCAATATATAATAATTTATATTCACCAGAGGATATATCAATTATTCTTTCATTAATTTCATCATTACTCAAAGTACTATTTATATAAGTAGCTTTTATACCTATTTGATCCATACTATCCACTTGATCTTTCATAAGAGAAATAAGCGGTGAAATAACTATAGTAAGTCCGTCAAACAACACTGAAGGTAACTGAAAACAAATGGACTTACCTGCTCCTGTTGGCATTATAGCCACAACGTCTTCATTATTAAGAACACTTTCTATAACTCTCCTTTGACCTACTCTAAAAGAACTATAACCATAATATTTTTTTAACGTTTCTAAAATATTTTCCAAAATATCAACCTCTTTTTCATTTTTTGTATATTGATTTCATATTCTAAAATTTATATTTTATAATCAATTGTATCATTTACCTTTTATAATTCTATTATTAACCAATAATAGAATTATATACAAACATTAGTTCTTTTTGGAATTTTATTTACAAATTGTGTCTATACGTAAAATTCATAAAGCTCTATATTATTATATCAATACTTCTATAATAATAAAAATTCTCTTTCAGTATTTACTACATCAAAATTCATTTATAACAAAAGAGAATGCTAAGCATCCTCTTTTGTTGAAAAACTTGTTCCTGATTTTTTTTGATTTTTATTATCCTTAATATTTTTATATAATTTTTTCAATAAATAAATAGCAACCTTAATTAAAACATAAATGCTAAAAATATAAATAAATCCCCATAATCCTGCTACAATATCACCAAAATCCATATTGCCTCGTCCAGTTATCTTTTGTTCTATTTCAATAGCAAAAACAATTACAACTAAAACAGTAAATGTATAAACAAACGAAACCACTTCAATACTTATCTTTGATAATGCTTTGAAAATCTGATTTACAATTACATACATTATGATTCCTATAATCCCTATAATAATAAAATGTAATTGCTTATCATCAAAATTAAACCCTATTACATCAAAAATTTCCATAAGCATGTCATGAAATTCATTTATTATAAAACTAATAATATCAAGCATTTTTACCATCTCTATCCCTCCTCAAATTATTGCTAGATGAAACTTTTATCAATCTATAACAATATTGTATTCCCAAGTATTTATTCCACCAAAATCATAAATATTGGTATAACCCATTTCAATAAGTTTTTGGCTAGCCTCCTTACTTCTGTTACCACTTCTACAATATACAAGAATTGTTTTATTCTTATCTTTTAATATTTCATCAGCTTTTGTGTCAATAGTATCTAAAGTAAGTAAAATGGCTCCTTGTATATATCCTTCTTCATACTCTTCTTGCGTCCTTACATCAATTATAAGTACGTCTTGAGTATCAATCAATTTCTTAGCTACGTATTGATTTATTTTCATATATACAGCTTTTTCATTTTTGTATATCTTTAATAGATTAACTTGTAGGGGCCAGCTTTCCATTACTTCTGTCCCAGAAACTATTCCAATTGTATTTCCATAGTTAAACTTATTAGAAACTCCATCGCTAAACTCAATTTCCTCATTGATATTTAAAGATATCAAATCTGTCCCATTATTAACTCGTATAACAAAATTATTATTATCTTCCATTTCAATAATTTTACCTTCATATGATACTGTATTTTCACCATTTACAATATTAGCGTTGGTAATATTATCTATATTACTGCATCCAACAACGATAAATTGAATAAGAAGAACATAAACAACAATAAATTTTCTGTTTTTACTCATATTTTTTAGTAAACAATTTAGTTGAAATAAAACCCAAAAATCATTTACTTTTTTTCACCTCTTTAATATTATTAATTGCTTTTCAAATAATTATATTTAGAATACACTAAAAGACTTAAATTTTCAATAAAGATATTCCTATACAAAAAATCTTTATATTTACCAACATTTATCTGAAATAAAAAATATTATTTTGAATATTATGTTAATATTTATGCTATAAATTTGTATACTAATCTAAATTTGAAAATCAGCAGTTAAGTTGCTATAATATAATATGTATTATTTAATAAAATAAGATAAAATTTTGTCTTTTATTGTATTTTGGGGGATGTTTAATGAATAATTTAATCAAAAAAATTAAAAAGTGGCAAGAAAAGCTTACATTGAACTTTAAAGAAAGTAAAAAAATCAAATTTTCAGCTATAACCACAGTTTCTTTAATTCTAATAGCTCTAATTATTTACAATAACTCTATCACTTACGCTGTTATTATTAATAATAACACCATTGGCTTTGTAAAAAACAAAGATGAAATCAGTGAATTGAAAAATAATTTAAAATTAGAATATGAACTAAAACTTAATAAAGAGATTGAAATTGCTCAAAAAATCAGTTTTGATAAAACTCTTTCCTATGGAAAAAATGTTTTAACTACTGAAGAGATAAAGCCCTTAATCATTAATGAATTAAACATTAATGTCGAGGCTTATACTATTTATGCTGATTCTAAAGAACTTGCTGTATTAAATTCAGAAGAAACTGCAAATTCACTTTTAGAAAATTTGAAAAATCAATACATAGATGAAGATTATGAAAACACCTTAAAAGAAACACATTTTGTTGAAACTGTTGAAGTAAAAAAAGAATACTGCAATCCAGAAGAAATTACAAATCTTGATACTGCCTTCCAATTAATTGCCTTAGGTACTGATGAAATAAAAGAATATATAGTTGAAGAAGGTGATGTTGTTTCTTGTATTGCTGAAGATTATAATATTAGTGTCAATGAGGTTTGCATGGCTAATCCAACCATAGATATTGACAAAATACAAATTGGACAAGTTTTAAGTCTGACTGTACCAAAACCATTTATTAATGTTGAAACAATTGAATCAGCCGACTATATAGAAGAAATACCATTTGAAACAGAATATAAATCCTCTGATGACATCTACGAGGGTGATACAAAAGTATCTGTAAAAGGTGTCTGCGGCAGTGCTAATATTAAAGCTGACATAGTAAAAGTAAATGGTATTGAAACTGAAAGAATCATATTGGAAAAACAAAACATTTCAGAACCAACTACTGAGATTGTGCTAAAAGGGACAAAAACAAGACCTAAAACAGTTGCTTATGGTTCTTTCATCAAACCAACAACAGGATATATTACGTCTCCTTTTGGTTATAGATGGGGTAGAATGCACGAGGGTGTTGATTTTGGTATTCCAACAGGCTCTCCTATTATAGCAGCGGATGGTGGTAAAGTAACTTATGCTGGTTGGAAAGGTGGCTACGGATATCTAGTAATTATTGACCACGAAAATGGATATCAAACTTATTATGGTCATAATAGCTCTCTAAAAGTATGTGCTGGAGAAAGAGTTTATAGAGGACAAACCATTTCATTATCTGGAAATACTGGCAATTCAACTGGACCACATCTTCATTTTGAAATCAGGAAAAACGGGACTCCAGTAAATCCACTTAATTATATTTAATACAATTTGCAATTTAAATTAACGAAGATTCTCAACTAGGTTGAGAATCTTATATTTTTGTCAAATATTTTATATGTTACTATCTATTTCTTCAATTATAAACTTATCGAAACGAATTTCATCTACAAAATTATCTTTATTAAAATATGTTTTACTTTTTTTGTTATACTCTTTTAAATTTCTAGGTAACCAATACGGTTTTTCAATATCCAATCTATAACAAATATCTACAATACATTCTTTCAATTTTTCTTGATAATTTCCTTCGTCTCTTGAAATAACTATTTCTTCGCTAATAATCTTATTATTTTTGATTATTGTCCCTAATATTTTTATCAATTTTTTATTCCCATTCCTTCCAAATATCCGGATTATACCCTACTGTAGCTTGTTTACCATTTCTAACAATAGGCGTATTGTATAATTTAGGATGATTCAATAGTATCTCTTCTCTAGTACTATCCATCCTTATTTTGTCCATATTTTGATTTTTGTACTCTTTAGATTTTTCATTTATTAAATTGGTTAAACCTACCGCTCTCTTAACGTTTTGTAATTCACCTTTACTCAAAGCCTTTTCATTTAAATCTATAAACTGAAATTTAATTCTTCTTTCCTTAAAATATCTTTGCGCTTTTTTTGTATCAAAACACTTTGTAGTACCAAATATTTGAATATTCATAAACTCGCTCCCTATCTTATTAAACAAAATCAATATATTCAGATATCAACTATATCTCGTTTGAGAAATTCAAACTATTTTTTTACGTCACCATTATTTTTATTAATATTTTCCATTTCATTCTCATCTATAATAATTTTTCTTGAAATGAGTTTTTTACATTCATTACAAAAATAACTAACTGAACCACACCCTGATACTTCTTCTAATTCTTCAAAACAATTTGGACAATAATATTTTTCCTTCATAATAATTCTCCTTTTTTCAATGAAAATTTTTGTTCTGACTATTAACAAGTATTTTAACATATGTTAATAGTCAGAACAAGTTAATACTATTAAATACAGCTCTAACGAGCAAATTTATTTTATAGCTGTAGTAAGCTTAAATTTATCGTTTTAAATTTCAGAAAATTCTAACA